>JAYWAZ010000291.1:0-9850 GCA_043781975.1 Bacteroidota bacterium | reverse complement strand
GGATCGTTGGAAGCGGCAGCATCATCCTGGTGCCCATAAAAAACAGCGAGATCGGTTTTATCAGCAAATATGTAAGCAGGCAATATTTAGACAATTCCTCACTACGTTCTAGAAGCCTTACCCCTTACTTTTTACAGGATATACGTTTAAGTTACGGGGTAGAGAATAAGCTGTTCAAAGCGGCCAATATCATCCTGCAGCTGAACAATGTTTTCAATAAAAAATATGAACCCAACGGTTATAGCTTCAGCTATATTTACGGCGGGCAACAGACCACTGAAAATTTCTATTTCCCGATGGCCGGATTTAATTTTATGCTGGGGTTGAATCTGAGGCTGTGATAAGGGATGCTCTTATCTACCTACAAGGATAGGGCAGAGAGGGAGCTGCAAGCTTTTAGCCACAAGGGAGAAGCAGGCTAAGTCATGGCGCTTTTGTAAAAGGAAAATTCGATAAAGTTAAAACTCCTCACCTTGAAGCTTGTGGCTTGAAGCTTCGATCACCCCCCAAACTTTTCCCTCCATCCCAACATGCCGCCCGTAAGATTTTTCACATCGGTAAAACCGAATGTTTCCAGCATGAGGCAGGCCTGCATACTACGCTGACCGCTGCGGCAATAACAGATGATCTCATTATTTTTCCAGTCTTCAATATCCTCTACCTGCATCGATTGTATCTTACCCAGGGGTAACAGGGTGCCGCCAATGTTGAATTCGGCGTTCTCAAAGGGTTCACGTACGTCGAGTAAGTGCAGGTCTTCGCCTGCGTCCAAACGTGATTTGACTTCTTCCGCGGTAATTGTTAGCATGACAGTGGTTATAAGTTTTTAGTAACTGTAGAATCTTTGGGAAGTATCATTACCGGCGACAGGTAAAGGTCCATTACCTGGCCAGCCTGGATATACCGTGGTGCATGATCTTCATCGAAACGGTCGGGATTTTGTTTGATGATAAAAGCACTGGCGGTATCCCTTACCCCATCTGCTATGATTGCGCCGATGCCAATACCGTTTTCCTTCAGGTAGGCCTTTGCCTCCCCGAATGTCATTCCGATCAGTGAAGGCACTTGCATCTGCTGGTCCTCCAGTCCCCCGCCGATGACGAGGGTAATGCGGCTGCCCCACTGTATCTTTGTTTTTTCGGGTATGCGTGCACCGTTATATTGTTGTTCCAGTACGGAACCCATCATGAAATCAGGCCGGTATATGGTATCCCCCAGTTTCAGGTGACTCCGGGTCAGCATATCCATCGCAAAACGAAGGCTCTGCCCTTCCAGTTTCGGCATATCGATCATGGGTGGCACCACCCGGTTCACCGTCAGGAATACGGTGCGGTTAACCTTCACCGTAGCATTGGGGTCGGGCAATTGTTTGAGTACAATGCCCCGGGACGCCGTATCTGTAAAAATGGAATCCTGAATCTGCACGTCAAAGCCCTGTTTTTTGAGCAGTTCAACGGCATCCGGTGTTTTCTTGCCAATAACAGAAGGCACCGTGAGAAATTCGCCATGCCGCGTGATCCAGCTCAGCATCTGCAAAAACAAAAAAAGTACCAGGAAGGTAAGTGCGCCGGCTGCCAGCAGGTTCACCCAAAAAGGACGCTTTGTTATGAATGTAAACATGTATGCTTTCTTGTTTATTGCCTATGGCTAATTGCCAATTGCTAATCACTTATCGCTTATTCAAAAAACATTCTTCGATCAACGTGCTGTAAAATTCCTTTAAAGTCCAGCCCATGGCCCTCACCTGCTGCGGAACAAGGCTTGCCTCGGTTTGTCCGGGCACCGTGTTTATTTCAAGAAGGAATGGTTTACCGCTTTCTTCATTGTAAATATAATCCATCCGCACGATGCCTTTGCAATTAAAAACAGCATAAGTCTGTTTCGCGGCAGCGCGTATTTTTTCGGCGATGAGTTCGTCTACTTTTGCCGGAGTGATCTCCTCACTGGCACCTTCGTACTTGGCCTCAAAGTCAAAAAAATCATTTTGGGTGATGATCTCCGTGATCGGCAATGCGATGATCGCCCCTTTTGACCTGAAAACGCCGATAGTGAATTCACGCCCGCTGATGAATTCCTCCACCAATACCTGGTCGTCTTCTTTAAAAGCTTTATCCAATGCAGCCTGCAATTCAGCGGCTTCTTTCACCTTGCTCATGCCCAGGCTGCTTCCGCCATTATTGGGTTTTACAAAAACGGGAAGTTTCAGTTCACGGAGTATCGCTTCGGTGCTTACCGGGATATCGCTGAAGAGGTGCATCGATTTCGCCACCTGCATCCCCGCGAAGGAAGCAACGGCTACGGTATACCGTTTGTTGAAAGTAAGGGCAGAAGTGGCCGGATCGCAGGATGTATAGGGTATCTTCAGGCAATCGAAATAGCCCTGTAATTTTCCGTCCTCACCCGGCGTTCCGTGCAGCGCCACGAGCACCGCGTCAAAATTTATTTTCTGGCCGTTGACCGTTGTGGAGAAATCATTCTTATCAATGGGGTAACGGGTTCCATCAGCCGACAGGTAATACCAGCCGCCAGGGTGAATATCTATGGTATAACAATCCCATTTATCCGAATCGATATTTTTTTCAATGGACGCTGCGCTTTTATAAGAGATGACTGCCTCGCCGGAATAACCGCCTGTAACAAGGGCTATCTTTTTCTTCATTCAGATGAGAGGGGTTGTTTAGACAAAGAAACGAAAAATAGTTAGCTGTTTTCCGTTTTGAGTTTTCCGTTCCCAAATTTTAACCAGTTTAACATATTAGCAACAGGATCGGTTGGAGATTGATGGTTGAAAGTTGATGGTTGAAGGTTAGATACCCGCTTTCAACCTTCAACTTTTAACTTTTAACTTTCAACTTTCAACCCCTACTCTTCACCGATGCCCTCGTTACCCGAGTCCAGGACAAATTTCCAGTTGCCGTCAGATTGTTTTTTCCAAATGCTCACATAGGTACCATAGAGCAGGGTATCCTTTGTTCCGGGGCGTAAAACATAGATCCCGTAGGTATAGCCCAGGTCGCCGGAGGCGGCCACCACGCCATTTTTGGGTTCCCATTTCAGCGTATAGGCGCTGTCGTTTTGCTGGATGAGAAAATCGATCGCATCGGCTCCCATCAGCGGGGCGTGGCCGGCCCTTAACAATACCCCGTTGCTGTCGATAAAATCCAGGAAAGCGTTCTTCATACCTTTCCCTTCGCTCAGGCGGGAAAATGCCCGGTCGGCCTCCATCATTTTCATCTTATCGTCTTCACTGCCTGTCTTGTATTTTTTATCAACATATTTACAGGAGCCAACGAGGGATAACAACAAACTGAAAAGTAGCAATCTCTTCATGCGGTAATTTAATAAATATTATGCGATGCACAGCCCACAACCTTCTACCAATACCCTGCGATACAAAAAGGCGAAAGTATTTTACCAATACCCTCGCCCACTGAAGCAGGAAATATCACCTGCCATTAATATCCGCCTGTGGCGGATCAAAAATGATTTATCCACGGCCCTGCTAAATGTGCAGTTTGTCCTTCTTTGCCATCAGCTCATCCACGGTCTCCGTGTACATCTCATCCGGTATACAACAGTCCACCGGGCAAACGGCCGCACACTGGGGTTCTTCATGGAAACCCTGGCATTCGGTACATTTATTAGGGGTGATATAATAAACATCCATGCTCAGCGGCGCATTACGCTGGTCCGCATCAACCACCGTACCATCCATTAAAGTATAGGATCCTTTTACAGTGGTGCCATCTGCAACCGCCCACTCTACACCGCCTTCATAGATCGCGTTGTTTGGACATTCGGGCTCGCAGGCGCCGCAGTTAATACATTCTTCTGTGATCTTTATAGCCATCTATCGTAATTTTGATTTTATCCTGCCCAAAATCAGGCGACTGCAATTTAATAAATAACAACATGAATTTACAAAAACGAATTGATTTATTAGTTCAATTGGCCAAATATTTTAAGGAACCCGGAGGGGAATGGCAGGAGGAAAAAACAAAAGCCGCCCAGCACAACGGATGGTTCATTCTCCCTTTCATTGATCTGGCCGTAAAAAATATCAGTTCGGCATTTCTCCAACAAGGAAACCTTGAAAAATGGGCTGCCCACTACCACCTCGATGATAACATTGGCGGAAGGAATGTGGGGCTGGTCATGGCCGGGAATATCCCTCTGGTGGGCTTTCATGATTTTTTATCCGTATTCATCAGCGGGCACCGGCAAAACATTAAACTTTCTTCCAAAGATGATATCCTGCTGAAGCACCTGGTAAAAAAAATGATCGAATGGGAAAGCGCTGTTGAGCAATATGTGTCATTTGCCGGCATGCTCAAAGGCTGTGATGCCTATATCGCTACGGGCAGTAATAATTCGGCCCGCTATTTCGACCAGTATTTTTCCAGGTATCCGCATATCATCCGCCGAAACCGAACGGCAGTGGGGGTTTTAACGGGCAATGAAACGGCAGATGAATTAGAGAGGCTATCGGACGACGTACACCAGTATTTTGGACTGGGCTGCAGGAACGTTACCAGTATCCTGGTACCCCGGTCCTATGATTTTGTGCCATTGCTGAAAGCATTTGATAAATATTACTATTTCATTGACCACAATAAATACAAGAATAATTATGATTACCAGCTTTCCGTGGCACTGATGAACAATATCTATTACATGACCAACGGAAGCACATTATTGATAGAGGATGATGCCATTTTTTCAGCGATCAGCCGACTGAATTACAGTTATTACGAACCTGGGAACGATCCCATAAAAACATTGACAGGAAACAAGGAAATACAGTGCATCGCGGGGTATGGCGGGATCCCATTCGGGCAGGCACAAAGTCCGGAACTGATGGATTATGCGGATGGCGTGGATACCATGCAGTTTTTATTATCTTTATAGCCGGAACCTGTCGCGTCTTCATGTGCCGGTGGATATTGTGAAGATGCTACAGGAAGGCGGATAATATTGAATGGAGATCATTGAATTTTACCATCTACGAAACCCTTCCTAATTAATTGTTAAAGATGCGGTATGGTAAATATCAATTTGTCAGGGCGTCGTTACTTTGTAGGCAAAGGCATGCTTTTTGATTGTTGCATGTAATAATTTTGAAAAATAAAATCCACAAAAAATGAAACTGAAACAAGTCTTATTCACTGTAGCCATCAGCGTCCTTACCACCGTTGCCGTGATATGGGGATATGGCAGATTCTTTAAACAGGATAATTCTTATGCGGGGCAACAGGCCGGTGTATATCCCAGTAATTACAAATATGCCGGGCTCCTGGATGGCAACCCCAATGGCGGTGGCGGTGCACTTGATTTTACCGTTCCTGCAGCAGCGGCCACCCCGGCGGTGGTGCACATTAAAACAACTACCAATGCCAAACAGGTGAACAATAACCTTCCCCGAAAGCAGCCGGCCAATCCGTTCAGCGATATTTTTGATGATGACATGTTCAACCAGTTGTTTGGAAGAAGAAATAATATCATCCCGGAACAAAGGGCATCAGGTTCGGGGGTGATCATCAGTGAAGACGGGTACATCATTACCAACAACCATGTAGTGGAGAATGCCGATGCAATAACGGTTACGTTAAGTAACAAAAAAACCTATAAGGCCAGAGTGATCGGAACAGATCCTTCCTACGATATTTCAGTGATCAAGATCGAAGCATCCGGCCTGCCATTTTTATTATACGGCAATTCAGATGATGTGAAGATCGGGCAATGGGTACTCGCCATCGGTTATCCCCTGAACCTTGAAACCACGGTCACAGCGGGTATCGTCAGTGCAAAAGCCAGGAGCCTGGGTTTAAATAAAGATAAGAGCGGCGACCCCAAGGCAGGTGTGGAATCCTTTATCCAGACCGACGCGGCCGTTAACATGGGTAACAGCGGCGGTGCCCTGATCAATACGGACGGAAGGCTGATCGGTATCAATTCCGCCATCGCATCTCCCACGGGTTATTATTCAGGATATTCTTATGCGATCCCCGTGAACATTGTAAAAAAAGTAGTGGACGACCTGATAAAATTCGGCAGCGTACAGCGTGGTTTCCTGGGAGTAAGTTTTATCCCTGCCAGCGATCTCAGCGACGATGACAAGAAAAAGAACGGCGTGCCGCTGAATGCGGAAGGCATCTACGTATCGGATGTTCCCATCGACGGGGCCGCCTATGCCGCGGGTATCCGTAAGGGTGATATACTGAAGAAAGTGGATGGCCAGGAGATCAACAGTGTGGCCGAAATGCAGGAACTGATCAGCCGTCACAAACCGGGTGATAAGGTTCCGGTAACCTATGTGAGGAATGCCAATGAAAATACAGTATTGGTCACTCTGAAGAACAAGGCCGGGAATTTCGATGTGGTAAAATCTGATGCCGTGCTGGAAAAACTGGGTGCAGAATTTTCTACCATGGACCCAAAAAAAGCCAGGGAATATGGTATACCCGGCGGCGTGGTGGTGAAGAAGATAAATGATGGCGCTTTAAATGACCAGACCCGGATGAAAGACGGTTTCGTGATCATTAAAGTGAATGATAAGGATATCAAGAGTATCGATGAATTAAAGCGGGCGATCGGCTCCAATAAGATGATCACCATCAGCGGATTTTACCCGGGCTATGACGGTGTGTATGACTACCCCATTACATTGGGAGACGAATAATAAAATGGTGCAACAGCTTAAAGCCGGGCCCCATGGTCCGGCTTTATTTTTATGGCTTCTTTTCATAAACAAGATATCCCCAGGGAGGCAGATCAAAAACCATTTCAGGGGTAATATCAATGCTACGCTTACTGAATACCTCGCTGAACCTGCCCGAAAGTCGTTTGTCATTCACTTCGTATCGCATGCTCTTATTTTCCAGGTTCAATAATACCAGCACCTCCTGTTCACTATTCTTCCGAAGGTAGGCCAGGCCATTTGCCTTGTCGGTAACCGCTAGTTCAAGGGTTACAGCCGCCGCATCACCGGCCCTTAACGCAGGATTGTTCTTCTTTAATGTCATCAGTGTTTTATAAAAATCCTGTAACCGATAGTGCCCATCCCAATCAATACAATCCTTATCAAAAAATTTCAACCGCTTTTGATTGGGCAGTTCCTGTCCGCTGTACACCAGGGGTATCCCGTTCCGGGTAAAACTGAATACAGCAAGGGCTTTGGCCATCTCGCCATATTTTTCATATTCCGTCCCGTTCCAGCTGTTTTCATCGTGGTTGGAGGTAAACCAAAGTAGCATTTTATCAGTGCCGCAGATCGTATCATATCGCTGTAAAACATCTTTGAGTATTCCCAGGTCTGGATCTTCTTTATAAAAAGTTTCGGTCTTGTGCATCCATGTCCAGGAGTAGGCCGCGTCAAAGACCTCCAGGTATTCGGGGTTATCAATGGGATCAAATTCCCCCAGCCAGAATAATTCTTTGATAGCATCCAGCGTCGGCCGGGCTTGCCTCCAGAAATCCAGCGTCACCCAAAAAGCAAGGTCGCAGCGGTATCCATCAATATCGCATTCCCTGATCCAGAATTCCATGGCATCGATCATGGCTTTGCGTACTGCGGTATTGGAATAATCCAGTTCAATGATATCCTCCATGCCATGTGCCATTTTGAAATCATTGGTTAAGGCGTCCCTTAAAAAATACGCAGGGTGATCCATTGTCCATACATGGTCCCATCCCGTATGGTTGGCCACCCAATCCATGATCACCTTAAAGCCCAAACGATGCGCCTGCGCTACCAGTTCCCTGAATTCCTCCAGGGTACCGAATTCAGGATTGACGGCGGTATAATCGCTGCAGGCATAATAACTGCCCAGCGTACCTTTCTTATTCTTTTGAGCAATGGGTGTTACCGGCATGAACCAAAGCGTATGTACTCCCATATTTTTAAGCCGGGGCAGCTCTTTCGAAAAAGCTCGGAAACTTCCCTCGGGGGTATATTGTCGCAGATTAACCTCATAGATATTCGTACCTGCTACCCATTCAGCCGTTTTGAATGCCGAACCACTTGCCATATTGATGCTTATTATTTTAAGAATACTTGTGATCCAAATGTAAGCAGGGAATATGGAAAATTGTCAAATCGTTTAAAACCCTTTCAACATAGTACCTTTGCAGGGATATCAATTCGTATGAAACAGTTTAATGTTCCGATCATCTACAGAAGCCCGCTGATCGCCGCCATAAAGAACAAAAGAAAGGAGCAGGACAAAATGAAAAAGGATTTCAGTCCCACCCTGCTGGATTTTGGCCCCCTGCAGATCTACCTGGCCCGGCATTTCGGTTTTTGTTATGGTGTTGAGAACGCGATCGAGATCGCATTCAGGACCATTGAGGAAAATCCCGGTAAGCGCATTTTTTTATTGAGCGAGATGATACATAACCCGCAAGTGAATGCCGACCTGCTCGACAGGGGCGTGCAATTCCTGCAGGATACCAACGGTAATCAGGTAATCCCTTTTGGATCGCTGACACCCGAAGATATAGTGATCATACCGGCATTCGGAACCACGCTAGCCATCGAGGAAAAACTGCAGTCGATCGGAATACCTTTCAGGAAATACAATACCACCTGCCCCTTTGTGGAAAAAGTATGGAACCGCAGTGAGCAGATCGCGAAGAAGAATTATACGGTGATCGTCCATGGCAAGCCAACACATGAAGAGACCCGCGCCACTTTTTCACACGCCGCGGCAGTTACTCCATCCCTGGTGGTCTATAATATGGAAGAAGCGCTGAAGTTGGGCCAATATATCAGCGGTGAGTTGAAAAGACAGGATTTTTACAGCTTCTTTGCAGGAAGGTTCTCAGCAGGATTTGACGTGGAAAAAAACCTGCAGCATATCGGGGTGGTCAATCAAACCACCATGCTGGCCAGTGATACACAAGCCATCGCTGATCATTTAAAACAGGTGATGATCAGAAAATACCAGCTAACGGAGCAGGATACCGGAAAACATTTCGCCGATACCCGGGATACCTTATGCTATGCTACCAACGATAACCAAACGGCGGTGTACGGATTGCTGGAAACCCCGGCCGACCTCGCTATTGTGGTGGGCGGATATAACAGCAGCAACACTTCACACCTTGTTGAATTGTGCGAAAAAAAGATCCCCACTTATTTTATCAACACGGAGGAGAAGATCATTTCCCCGTCGGCCATACTTCATTATGATTTTCACAGCAAAATGGAAACTATAAAAGAAGGTTTCCTGCCCGGGAAAGAACCGGTAAGGATACTGCTCACCAGCGGGGCCAGTTGCCCCGATGCCCTCGTGGAGGGCGTCATTACAAAACTTGCCGCTTTTTTTCCGGCAAGAAAAACCCCTGAAGATATCTTACAATCCTTCCTTTAGATACAATAAAAAATGCCCTGCCGACCTGGCAAGGCTTTTTAAATTAGCAATATAGATCAAGTCAGTTTTATTCTTTCATCAGTTTTGTTTTCATGCTCCGGTGATCGCCGATCACTTCCAGGTAGTAGACCCCACCGGGTAGTTCAGCCACATTTTTGATCACGATATTGTTCTCGCCGCGTTGCACGTTTTCCAGTTGTGTTCTGACCACCTGTCCTGCATTATCAATAACGCGGATGGTGATCTGCTCAGGATTGTAACAGTTGATCCTGACCTGCACCCTTTTACTGAACGGGTTGGGATAAACCACTGAAACGCTGATCCCTTTAACATCCACACTCACGGTGATCACTTTGCTGTAGGTATAATTTCCATCACTGTCTACCATTGCCAGGCGGTAAAAATTCGAGCCTTTTTCGGCCATGACATCCGAGAATGAATATTTGATATTGCTGATCAGGTCGCCGGAGGCGGAAACG
>JAYWAZ010000290.1:0-9867 GCA_043781975.1 Bacteroidota bacterium | reverse complement strand
AAATTTTTCTCGACGACCTGGGCGAAAAGACCGTGGTAATCATACCCAGTCTTACGCTCGACATGGAGATCCTTAAATCCGTAACCGGGGTGGTGTATTATGAAGAACGTCTTTTGTGCATGCTGCTTTTATTGCGCATGCCACGCACCAGGGTCATCTATTTAACCAGCACGCCCATCGACAACAGCATCATCGATTATTACCTGCACATGCTACCGGGTATCACTGAATACCATGCAAGGGAAAGGTTGACCTTACTGAGCTGTTATGATGCTTCCGCAAAATCATTAACAGAAAAGATCCTGGAAAGGCCGCGCCTGATCAGGCGCATCCGCGAACATATCATGTTCCCGGAAATGACACATATGGCCTGTTTCAATGTGACGGAACATGAAAAAAAACTGGCGCTGGCGCTCGACATACCAATCTTTGGTTGTAATCCAAAACTGCTGCACCTGGGTACTAAAACAGGAAGCCGCAGGTTATTTAAAAAGCTGGACATCCCAGTACCGGAGGGCTTAGAAGCGCTTCTACATGAACATGACATTGTTATCGCACTGACAAAGCTGAAAAAAAACAACCCAGATCTAAAAAAGGCCGTTATAAAAATGAATGATGGTTTTTCGGGTGAGGGGAACGCCGTTTTTTATTACCGTGACCTGGATGCGGCGGATAAAAACCTTGAGAACAATATTACCGGAAAATTACCCCTGTTCACGAAAGTGGTGGCACAAAACGTGAGTTACCTGCAATTCATCAACAAATTCAACAGCATGGGCGGCATCGCCGAGGAGTTCATAGAGGGTGATCAAAAAGAATCACCATCTGTACAATGCCGCATCAACCCATTGGGTGATACGGATATCATATCCACGCACGACCAGCTGCTCGGCGGCGAGAGCGAACAGGTCTTCATCGGATCTTCGTTTCCTGCTAACCGTGAGTACACCACCGAAATTGCGGTGATCGCGAAAAAGGTGGCCGATGAAATGCAAAAAGAAGGGGTGCTGGGGAGGTTCAGCATTGATCTCATTTCGGTCAGGCAGCCCGCGGGTTGGAAACATTATGCCATAGAGATCAACCTGCGCAAAGGAGGCACCACCCATCCCTTCATCATGCTGCAGTTTTTAACCGGGGGGATCTTTAACTGGCAGGAAGGCGTGTACACGATGCCCAACGGGCAAAACCGCTGCTACTTTGCATCCGATAACGTGGTCAGTGAAAAATATAAAGGCCTCACTCCCTACGACCTGATCGATATCGCCATGTGCAACCATATTCACTATGACGGCGCCAAGCAGGCCGGGGTAATGTTCCATATGATCGGGGCGCTATCGCAATACGGCAAGCTGGGCATGGTTTGCATCGGGAGAACGGTGGAAGAAGCCAGGGAATACTACAATAAAGCCATTGAAGTGCTTGAAAAAGAATGTGCATGACGAAAATCCTCAGGTGGACTAACAATGATCACCCGCTGCTTATCACTTAAAATGTTATTTTGCTTACTTTTATAAATCACCATGATACATCCTTATCAATATGTTACCCCGCAAGAAGCTTTGTCCATCATTCAAAGTGAGCAACGTGTTTTCGTACAGGGCAGCGCCTGCACACCCGTATACATGCTTCACCAACTGGCTGCGGAAGCCAATCGCCTAAAGAACGTGGAGCTTGTATTCATCAGTGTACAGGGCGATATTGAAGTGGCCAAAGAGAAATACACAGATGCGTTTCATATCAACTGCCTTTTTGTTTCAGCATCTGTTCGCGAATCTGTGAACAACGGACTGGCTGATTTTATTCCCGTATTTTTAAGCGATATCCCCGACCTGCTCAAAAATATCATGCCCATTGATGTGGCGATCGTGCAGGTTTCGCCGCCGGACCGGCACGGGTATTGTTCACTCGGCGTTTCTGTTGACATAGCGAGAACAGCGGTCAATACCGCCAAGTATGTAATCGCACAGGTGAACCCGCACATACCGCGTACACACGGGGATGGCCTGATACATACTGACCGCTTCACAAAAATGGTATTTCATGCCGAGCCCCTGCCACAGGTGGATTACGCCGCAAAGGTCGGCGAAAATGAACTAAAGATCGGTCGTTATGTTTCAGAAATGATCGATGACGGAAGTACTTTGCAAATGGGTATCGGAACGATCCCTGACGCCGTGATGCGTTCACTATACAACCACAAGCACCTGGGCGTACACACCGAGATGTGCAGCGACGGCATCATCGACCTCGTGGAAAAAGACGTGATCGACAATACGAAGAAACATATTCATCCCAATAAGACGGTAACCAGTTTCGCACTCGGTACGCAAAAATTATACGATTATGTAGACGATAATCCCGCATTCGCCTTTTTGGATATCGATTATGTGAATGACCCCCACGTGATACGACGCAACAATAAAGTGATCGCCATCAACAGTGCCATTGAAGTGGATATCACCGGCCAGGTCTGCGCCGACAGTATCGGTACGATGCAATACAGCGGCATCGGAGGGCAGATGGATTTTATGCGTGGCGCCGCTTTAAGTGAAGGGGGCAAGCCCATCATCGCACTCACCAGTCGCACCAGGAAAGGAACACCGCGTATCGTACCCTATTTGAAAGAAGGCGCGGGCGTTGTTACCACCCGCGGGCATATTCATTATGTAGTGACGGAATATGGTGTTGCTTATCTGTATGGAAAAAATTTACGCCAGCGGGCCAAAGATCTCATTCAAATTGCTCATCCCGATGATCGCGAATTGCTGCACCGGTATTGTTTTGAAAGATTTAAGATCTTCACATAGCGAATGGATCCGCTGCTTCGAGCAATCGCAGGAAATGATCCTGTCGCTGCATGCCCCATACGAATTCCCTTTCCCGTTCCGCTTTGATGCCAAATAGTTCAGCCAGGGCTGATATTTTCCTGCCGTTAAACGGTTTTTCAACGCTATTTTTTTCGATCAATAACATAACGGAAAGGGGAAGCTGCTTTTTAAAAGCCGTGAATTTTTCAGAAAGTCGTACATGTGCAAACGCCCGGTCATTATGATGATCAGCGCTAATAAGGGCGGTAACAGCCCGGCTGATGGCATTGATATCATAATAAGGAAGTGTACCGCACTGCTGGTCCTGCAGCCGCATCACCGATCCGCTTAATTTTTTCAAGGCGGCTACAGGTGTGCGGTGATGCATAGCCGACTTCAGCTTTTTAAATTCCCCGGCTGCCAGTTTACACAGCGCCGCCTGTATGGGTCTGAAACCCATTTTATAATAAAACCAAAAAGCCGCTGATCGTATCCCTTCTGTGTTGCCCATACCCAGTTGAAAAGGTTCAATGATGAATGAAAGCACCTTAAAATGTACGGAGAATAATTGCATCAAACGGCTGCACAGCCATACGGATTCACCTCCCCGGAATGCGGGCAGTATGTTCAGTCCAAACCTGCACTGGTATCCCAGTATCCAGCCGCCACCATAGGCAACCGGGATATTGTTCTTTAACAGCAGGTACCCGCAATAACATTCCAGTTCCAGTTTTTTTTCAGGATGCATATAAAACAGTGCGATGCTGGTGCCCCGGCCGCAGGAAAAATATTCTGTTTCTTTAATGCTTGCATGGGTGAACGGGTCCGTTTCTTTAAAAAAAGAACAGATCGTCTTTTGTGCAAGCTGCACCAGTGCCTTTTGATCACTAAAAGAGATCAAAAGGGGTGTAAAGCTTTTTTTAACCGGATCAAATATTTTCTGTTTGATAGGTCGTGCTAATCCTTGTAGGTGATAATAATCGGCTGAATATTTTCCGAGGGTTTGTAAGAATACCGGGTGATCATACCCGAGCTTGACCCGGGTATATAATTTAAAGTTCGCAAATACCGCTTCCCTTGCGGAAATTCCGGCCACCGCATTTTCTGTTTGCCGCAGGAAGAATAGTAATTGTTCTTTTTTTGTTCTGCCAGCAAAGAGACGCATCCATGCTTTCCATGATATTTTTTCTTCACTCAGCATTTCCCGTTCAATGCCGCTCAAAGTAGGATTCAGGAATTGCATCACCGTATCTTTGTCGCCATCTACCGAATAAAGGATGGGGTCGCCCCTATTGCTTTCGATCAAAGAACCATTCAGTGCATAACTGAAACAACCGGTCAGCATTGTTCCGGGCAGGCCCGAATTATATAATTGTTCCCCGACCCGCTTGTTTTTTTCCAGGAACCCGGCGAGCCGTGTCAATTCATTTTCAGCCAGGGAATGAATGGCCGTATTTGCGGGATAGGCAAGCAGGAATAAAAGTTCGTTGTAATATTTTTTCCAGTTTACCGATGTTTGAAATTCAATGTTTGAAAGTGCTTTAAGCAATTTTACCATTTCAACCCCTGATACCGGGGAAAGATCATGTTTAAGCAGGTGCAGCCTGTCAAGAAGCTCGTTATGGTATCTTACGGTCATTGATCGTTTGTTTTTCCGGTGATCATTGATCTTCTTCTCAACATCTTCCATAACTCAACCCAAAAAGTGCAAAGCAACGCCACCACCGCACAGGTTGAGATCACCGTAAGCGGTATTGCATGAAGCCTGAATAATTGCTGCATGAAGGGTATATATATAAATGACGCAATGCAGACCAGCGTAATGCCGATGATAAGCGGCACCAGGTTATTTTTATATTTGATAGTTGTAAAAACGGAAAATTGAAAAGAGCGGTTAACCAGTGTAAGCAGGACATTGCTGAATAAAAGGGTAAGAAAGATGACCGTACGTACCGTGGCTTCATCCTGTTGCTGCTGCATATAATAAAAGCCCGTACCCAAACAGCCTGTCGTGATAGCGAGGCCCTGGATGATGCTGAATGAGAGTTGTTTTCCGGAGAGGAAGGTATTACTGAGTTGCCTCGGAGGCCGCAACATTGTTCCGGATTCCATGGGTTCATTTTCAAACAGGATGGAACAGGTGGGGCCCATGATCAATTCCAGGAATATAACATGCACCGGTGAAAATATATCCGTGTATTTCCAGAAAAGTAATAAAGGCAGGGTAACGATGAGTATGATGGGCACGTGTATGGAAACGATATACTGGATCGCTTTCTTCAGATTATCATAGATTTTCCTGCCCAGCGCCACTGCTTCCGTCATATGTCCAAGGTCATCATCCATCAGTATCAGTGAAGCCGCATTTTTCGCCACTTCACTCCCACGCTGACCCATGGCGATACCGATATGAGCCGCTTTTAGGGCAGGTCCGTCATTGACGCCATCACCCGTCATGGCCACCACCTCCCCGTTCTCTTTCAATGCATCAATGAGTTTAAGTTTGGCTTCGGGGAACATTCTTGCGAAAATATTCACCTGCTTCATTCTTTGTTGCAGGCTGGCTGCATCAGATTGCAATACTTCTTTCCCGGTCATCACTTCATTGTTATGGTCCAGGTGTATCTGTCTGGCGATCGCTATTGCGGTTTCGGGATAATCGCCGGTGATCATTTTTACGCTGATGCCTGCGTCATAAAATGTTTTGATGGTATGCGCCATATTTTCTTTTGGCGGATCATGGAATGCCACCAATCCCAAAAAATCAAAGAGAAACGCTTCCTGTGAAAGGGGCCATTTCTTTTCACTCCATTTTCCCTTGCCTACTCCCAATACGCGATAGCCTTCCCGGGCATAGGCCAGGGATTGCTCTTCAATATGTTTCAGACCGGCAATAGGCAAACTACTCTGACGTAAAATGGCCTCAGGCGCTCCTTTGGCGGCGATGATGGTATCGCCGGCCTTATCCTTAAAGATATGCGTCATCATCGGCGGTCTTCCCCCGATCGGGTACTCGTGCACCTGTGTAAATAGCGGTCGTTTATCCGTTACGGTGTGTTGCTCATAAAAAGAGTGAATGGCTTTTTCCATGGGATCGAAGGGTGTTGTTTCACTCGACCACATGGCGTATTCGATCAATGTGGCGGGCAGGGCAGCCTTTCCTGCAGATGCAACGGAGGTTCCTGAGGCGGCATCGTACAAGAATGCAATGCTCATTTTATTTTGGGTAAGCGTGCCGGTCTTATCGGCACAGATCACGGTGGCAGCGCCCAGCGTTTCTACATACTGAGGCTGTTTTACAATGATATTATTCTTTAAAAGTCGAAAAGCGCCCAATGCCATGAAGGTGCTGAAGGCCACGGGGATCTCTTCGGGTATGACGGACATGGCCAGTGTCAATCCGTGCATCAATGCGTATATGAGGTCTTTTGATGCATAATAATTATAACCGAATACCAGTAAGAAAGCGCCTGTGCCCAGCCAAAGCATATATCGAACGAATACCCGGATCTGGGTTTGAAGCGGCGTGTTCACCACCCTGATCTCTTTCAGCGACAAGCTTATTTTTCCAAACATAGTTTTTTCACCAACAGCTGTAACCTTCACCGAAGCACTGCCGCTCGTTATCAAAGTGCCCTTGTACACCATGTTGTGACCGCCGGCAGTTTTAATAACAGGAAAGGATTCACCCGTAAGGATGGATTCGTTTATGAAAAGGTCATTCGCCACTAGGATCGATCCGTCGGCGCCAATTATTTCACCTTCTTCCAGTAGCAGCAGGTCGCCTTCAACAATTTCTTCAGTGTCTATCTGTGTTGTTTTACCATCACGCAAAACCCTGGCCCGCGGCGCTGATAGTTTTTTCAGTGCCTGCACCGCGTTCCGGCTGCGGTACTCCTGGAAAATGGAAATTCCGGCCACTAACAAAATAGCGGCCAGCATGATGAACCCTTCGCTGAACTGACCCACGAGGAAATAGATAGTGCAGGCTATGAACAACAAGACGAACATGGGTTCCAGTACGATGCCTTTCAATACCTGCCAGAGTACGCGATCCTCCTGCATTTCAATGGTATTGGCGCCAAATTGCTTGCGGGAACCGGCGACCTCCTCCTGCGTTAACCCCCTATGATCGGCTGATGGTTCCAATGCATTTTATTTAGTATGATTGAACTGACCTTAAAATTACATATACCCTGCAATATCCCGGCGGTATATGATGTATTGTACAAGATGACCCCATATGATTTGTTTTCCGGGCTCACGGATGGGCGAATTAACCTGCTACCGTCCGTCGGAATATTTTTCCTGCCACAAGATTGCTTGCCAATGTTACGAACAAAACGATGCTGATGCTGCTGGCGGGCATCAGTATGGCCGCTACAAGGGGAGATAAGCCGGCACTAACGGCAAAGCCCACCCCAATAACATTGTAGAGGATAGAAAGTATGAAACTGGCCCTGATGATCTGCTTCCCCGCTGCGGCGAAATTCACAAACCGGCCAAGCTGTCTCACCTGTTCACCATCCAGTATGGCATCACAGGCCGGAGTGAACCTCGCCGTGTTATCACTGACTGCGATGCCCACATTGGCCAGCATCAGCGCGCCTGCGTCGTTCAAACCATCGCCCAGCATTAAAACTTTTTTTCCTTTTGCCTGCAATTGCCTGACATATTCCATTTTTTCCATGGGAGATTGCTGGAATTCCAAAGCCGTTCCCTTACCAAATAAGCGCTGCAGGTTATTTTTTTCCGAATCATTATCTCCCGACAACAGGTGCAGTTCATACCCCTTTTCCCTTAACGCCTCCAGCATGGGCGATAAGCCTTCACGGTAATGGTTACTCACACTGAAGCGCCCCATATGCACATCATTAAGCAACAGGTGCACATGCGTCCCCGTATCATAACTGATCAGGCCGGGGGCCGACCGGCTGATGAATTCTGCAGAACCCATTTTAACCGGCACATTATTCACCAGGGCTTCGATACCTTTCCCGGCAAATTCCCTGAATTCCATGATATCCGGAACGTATTCACCGCTGACGGGCAAAGATGATGAAATGGCCTTACTGAGCGGATGGGAGGACTGGCTGGACAAATGATGAATGATCACTTTCTCTTTTTCAGTCAACGGAGTTCCCTGGTAAGTCACCCCGCTGGTATGGCCGTAAGTGATGGTGCCCGTCTTATCAAAAACGATCGTATCCGTTTTTGACAACGCTTCTATCACGCCGGCATTTTTTAGGTATAATTTATGCTTTCCGAAAATGCGGAGCATATTGCCATAAGTGAATGTTGCGGATAACAAAAGCGAGCAGGGGCAGGCGACCAACAATACCGAAGTAAGTACCGGGAAAATATTGGCCGGATTATTTATCCACCAATAGACCACCGCCGTCATGGCAATGGTGAGCAATACCGCGGTAAAATACGTGCTCGAACTATGGATGAATGAACGCCCGGTATTTTTTTGATCGCTGAAAAGTTCAGCATTCCATAATTGTGTGATATAACCCTGCGATACTTCATGCACCACCTGCAAACTGATTGCCCCGCCCAATTGCTTTCCCCCGGCATAGATCAGGTCGCCACGCTTTTTTTCCACGGGGACATTCTCCCCGCTTACAAAGCTGTAATCGATAAGCGCAGCACCTTTCATCAATATGGCGTCGGCAGGTATCATCTCTTCGTTGCGGATGACGATACGGTCACCCGCAACCAGGCGGGTAACAGGAATGTTTTTTTCCATTCCGTCCCTGATTGCTGTAACGCCTAAAGGAAAATATGACCGGTAGTCGCGTTCAAATGAAAGCGCGTCATAGGTTTTATCCTGGAACCATCTTCCCGCCAGCATAAAGAAGACGATGCCGGTACCGGAATCCAGGTAACCGGGACCAGTACCCGAAATAATATCATAATAGCTTCTCCCGAAAGCGACCAGGATGGCCAGTACAATGGGCGCATCAATATTCAGGAACCTACTGCGCAGGCCTTTCCAGGCGGAAATAAAAAAACCTGAGGCGCTGAAAAACAATACCGGCAACGACAAGAGTAGGATGATCCAGGAGAAGGTTTGCCTTAGCCCCGACGTTTCAATATTACCAGATGAAAAATATTCGGGAAAACTGAGCATCATGATATTGGCAAAACAAAAACCTGCCACGCCTATTTTATAGATCGGTTTTCGGTTGAATGATCTTGCCTTTTCCTTGCTGGCATTCTTCAGACTGATATCGGGTTCATACCCGATAAAAGCCAGCAATTCCACCACTTTTCGCAGGGAAACCTGTTTGGGATCGAATATGACGAAAACCTCCTTTCGCTGGAAATTGCTCTGCGACCTTATTATCCCCGGCGCTATCCGGTGAAGGTTTTCCAGTAAATAAACACAGGATGAACAATGCATCTGCGGCAGGGAAAAAGTAATATTGGTTTGATCTCCGTTACTGAATTGTATCAATTTTTCAACAATGCCCGGGTCGTCCAGATAAGCAAAGCGTTCGGTTAAGAATTTGCCCTTTGCCCTAATGCCCGGATGCTTATCCAGGTCATAATAAGTGCAGAGGTCGTTTTCATTCAGTAATAAATAGACCTGTTTGCAACCCTGGCAACAGAAATTTTTGTCATCGGCGTGAAAAGTTTCTTCACAGGGTTCCCCGCAATGATGACAATTGAGCGATATGGCGGTCTTTATTTCTATGCTGGCCCGGTTAACTGTTTTAAAAAATAAGCCACCACATAAGACTATGCAGCGGCTTGATTAGACAGAAACTATTGAACATTCTTCTGATTACATTCATTCACCCGGTATGCCGGATAAACTCCTGCAATATCAATAATATTGGATACTGAATCCTTTGAATATTTGCCCATTCTGCTATGATGCCAATTCCTTATTACTGAATTCATAACAAGGTGGATAAGAAATTCATGAAATTGCATTTCAGGTCGATGTAATTTTTCTCAATGGCTTTGATGCGTTCCCGCAAAATATCCTGTGTGCAAAGCGCATCGATATCATACCTGCTCTCTATTTCATTTTCACAATCTTTAGCCA
>JAYWAZ010000289.1:0-9900 GCA_043781975.1 Bacteroidota bacterium | reverse complement strand
CAATAGGAACTGGAGGTATCATGTCTACCGTCACTAAAAAAGTAAAAGTTTTTGTGAATTTTGTCATACCTACTGCCATTTTACAGGCATTGACAAATGGCACGTCCAAGGTATGGATCACCGATCATGATGCGCCGGGACATTTTGGAGTTGGACCAAACGACCAGTTTGCTCCCATTTGGTATTCGGCTTCACCCAATTCAAGAGAAGCCTGTGCATATGATGATGAGATCACGTTTTCATCCGATGCCAACAATAATGTGTTCATGTCTATCGATAACAAAGGAGCCTCCTTTTCAATCGGCGCATCAACGGCTTTTTACGGGTTTAGCGGCGGAGACGGTTGTTATGCTATTAATACGGGGGGAAATAAAAAACTTTCATTCATGGATGCCACGTCTGCATCAACTCCGGCCAATTCAACAAGAATTCAATTTTTTGTACCGGGCAACGGGATCATCAACTTCGGAACAGGGGGTACTACCTACGAGATCCTGTCCATTACGGCTACACAGGTCAGTTTACGAAACATCGGTATCGACGGTAATGCATGGTATCAGAAATTAATTAAAAAATAATTGAGATGATGTACTTAAAAAATACAGTTGTTTTATGCTTCTTCTTTTTTGTGTTAACCAGTTGTAAAAAAAGTGGAACGAATGACATGTCAACAAAAACGGCTCCAACCAACCTTACGGTAAACGCTACCGTAAGTACAGATGGAAGTGGCATAGTTGCCTTTACTGCAACGGCTGATAATGCGGCCACTTATGTGTATGAATTTGGAAATGGAATTATATTAACGGTGCCTTCCGGCATCACCAGTTATCAGTATACAACATTGGGAACCATCACCTACACGGTTAATGTTACGGCAACCAGCAGTTCAGGTCTATCCATTAGTAAATCTGTTCAGGTAACAGTAAGCGTACTGGCCGGTGTACCCGTACTTTATTGGTCAGATGAATTTAATACAGATGGGGCTCCTGATCCTTCAAAGTGGGGTTACGATATCGGTACCGGTAGCGGGGGATGGGGCAATAATGAATTGGAATATTATACCAGCAGGCCAGTAAATGTTGTTGTACAGGGGGGTGTTTTAAAAATAAATGCGATCAGGGAAAATTATAGTGGCAGTGCATTCACTTCTGCCAGGTTGTTGTCAAAGGGTAAATTTTCCTTTATGTATGGAAAGGTAGAAGTAAGGGCCAAACTTCCGGCTGGTGTAGGCACCTGGCCAGCCATCTGGATGCTGGGCAATAATATCAACACGGTAGGGTGGCCTGCCTGTGGTGAGGCTGATATCATGGAGCACCGTGGTAGTGAACTGAATAAGATATTTGGCACTTTGCATTATCCGGGTCACTCTGGTGGTAATGCCGATGGCAGTACGATAGTAATTGCGAATGCCACCACCCAATTTCATATTTATACCCTGGACTGGTCGGCATCCACCATCAAAATATATGTGGATGGTCAGTTGTATCATACCGTAAATAATTCCAGCAACATTCCTTTTAACCAGGATTTCTTTATGCTTTTAAATGTGGCGATGGGTGGAAATTTTGGCGGCCCTGTAGATCCGGCATTTACCAATGCAACCATGGAAATAGATTATGTGCGTGTATATAAATAACATTTTTAAAAATCAATAAATGATCAAATGATTTCTAACATTGCACTTTTCATGTAGACTTTATGTGCAATCATTATAAGGCGGGTTGCATTTATTTTTCGAGGTTTGTGCCGCTGCCTTTTTACCGTTATACCCCCTGCAAAAATTTCAGAAAATGAACAATAAGATTTCATACCCGATAAAATTATATACTACGGTCATTTGTATTTGCTTTGCCTTTTCTTCAGCGGCTCAAAAAAAAATGAATGATTTTTCCATTGAATCAAAGATAGAAGCGCTTATCCGGGAAATGACGCTGGAAGAAAAAGTGAATATGATACATGCTTCTTCCTCCTTTACATCGGGGGGAGTAAAACGTTTAGGCATACCCGAACTCGTCACATCCGACGGGCCTCACGGCGTGCGTCCCGAATTTGGCCGGGATTGGGTATTGGATAATAATTCACCCGATTCAGGGACCTATCTTCCTACCGGCATTTGCCTGGCATCCACCTGGAATCCTGACTTAGGTTATGCATTTGGATCCGTATTGGGAAGCGAAGCGAATTTCCGTGGAAAAGATGTGATCCTGGGCCCGGGCATCAACATCATCCGTTCGCCGCTCAATGGCAGAAATTTCGAATACCAGAGCGAGGATCCTTTTCTCGTTTCAAGAATGGTGGTGGGTTATATCAAAGGCGTACAGGATCAGGGTATCTCGGCTTGTGTAAAACATTTTGCAGCCAATAACCAGGAAAATAAAAGAACTTCCATTGACGTTCAGATGAGCGAAAGGGCACTGCGGGAAATCTACTTACCCGGATTCAAAGCTGCTGTTCAGTTGGGTGGTGTCAATACCATCATGGGGTCATATAATAAATTCCGCGGGCAATGGGCCTCCGAGAACAATTACCTGCTGAACCAGGTGCTTAAAAAGGAATGGGGCTTTAAAGGAATGGTGATGAGCGACTGGGATGCAGTACACAGTACCATGCAGGCATTGTGGAATGGTCTTGACCTGGAAATGGGCACCGACCTGCACATGTTGCCCAACCCCGATTACAGCAAATTCTTTTTGGGCGATACGGTAGTAAGCCTTGTGAAAGCTGGCAAATTCCCGGAATACTTAATTGATGATAAAGTGCGGCGTAAATTGTATGTCATGTTTAAAACGAACATGATCGGTGGAAAAAGGATGAAGGGAGAATACAATACCCTGGCACACCAGCAAACAGCGGAAAAAATTGCGGAAGAAGGGATCGTGTTATTGAAAAATCAAAAAAATATTCTACCCCTCAATAAAAATACGACACATAGTATAGCCGTGATCGGGTATAACGCCGAAAGAAAACAATCAATGGGAGGGGGCAGTTCGCAGGTAAGGGCTTTCTATGAGATCACACCGCTGAAAGGCCTGCAAAATATCGCCGGGAAGGATATTGAGATCAAATATGCTCCCGGCTATGAAATAAAAAGAGGTGGCAGGTCTGATTCTGATCTGATCCGTAATGCAGTATCACTGGCTGCTTCATCAGACCTGGTGATCTTTGTGGGCGGATCAACACATGGATATAATTATTCTATTTGGGCCGACAACGCCTTCGATGCTGAAGATACGGACAAGCCTGATATGAATTTGCCTTTCGGACAAGATGAGCTCATCAAAGCATTGTTGAGAGCGAATCCAAAAATGATCGTAGTGTTGATGGGTGGTGGAGCACTTGACATGACCCAGTGGCTGGACAATGTACCGGCGGTGATTCAAAGCTGGTATCCGGGTATGGAAGGCGGCAATGCATTGGCAAAGATCATTTTCGGTGACGTCAATCCCTCGGGAAAATTACCCGTCACTTTCCCCAAAAAACTGGAAGACCATCCTTCACAAAAACTGGGCGAATATCCGGGCGATTTGAATAATCTTACCGTTCATTATTTAGATGACATTTATGTGGGTTATCGTTATTACGATACATATAAAGTGGAACCCCAGTTTGCTTTCGGGCATGGATTATCCTACACTACATTTGAATATGGCAACCTGAAGATTTCACCTGGTGCAAATATGGCTACGGTAAGTTTCACGGTTAAGAATACGGGTAGCAAAGCGGGGGCTGAAGTGGCACAGTTGTACGTGAAACCCGGGTCTAGTTTATTACCGAGACCGGAAAAAGAATTAAAGGAATTCCGAAAAATTTTCCTGCAGCCTGGCGAGGAAAAAACCATCACACTTACTTTGAATGAAGCGTCATTCCAATATTTCAATGATGTTTTGGCTAAATGGGTGATGGATAATGGAACTTACGATATTCTCATTGGCGGTTCATCCAGGGCGATTCAACTTAAAGGAAGTATAAAAATGTAAAATAAGTATTCGGCAGTATTTTTCTCAGTGTAATGGATTTTTTGCGCAAACAGACTCCGTAATGCGCCTCCCAATTCCATTAGTAACCCTTTCACGATCCGTTCATGATTCGTTCATCTGTTATTAATTTCGGTTGAAAAGTTGGTTAATGCCACGGAATTGGGCAATAACTCTCTTGCCGGAGTAATTATAGATAATATTACTTCCCTGGTTTCCTCCTGGTATTTTTCAATATCAGGTTTCCCTTTTCTGATGCCATGGTATATAAATACCGGCTAATGAATATTGCAATTTACAGAACTGCTTAATAAGAACAAGCGGAAAATCATACAGAAATACCAAAACTGCCGCGATAGAAAAAATACATCCTTTCATAAATAATTTCTACATTATCACGCACTAAAAAAATTCCTATCTTCCATAAAAATTGATCCATGAAACAGGCACATAAAATTTGGCTCATTGTTGCGGCATTTATTAGTATCATTAGCAGTGGCTATGCACAAAGCGCACATCCTGCCTGGAGCCTGCAAAGCAATATCTATGAAGTGAACCTTCGTCAGTATTCGGCATCAGGATCCATTAAGGATTTTGAAAAACATTTGCCGAGGCTCAAAAAAATGGGCGTTGAAATATTATGGTTCATGCCCATCACCCCCATTGGTAAAGAAGGAAGGAAAATGACGGAAAGCGAACTGGGAAGTTATTATGCCGTGCGTGATTACAAAGCGGTGAATGAGGAATTCGGCAGCATGGCCGACTGGAAGGCGCTGGTGAAACATGCCCACGCTATGGGTTTTAAAGTGATCACCGACTGGGTGGCCAATCACTCTGCCGCGGACAATCACTGGTTAAAGGATCATCCCGGCTTTTATGTAAAAGATAAAAATGGCAATACGGTTGCTCCTTACGACTGGACCGATGTGCGCAAATTGAATTACGACAATCACGAGCTGAGAGACAGCATGATCGCCGCAATGAAATTCTGGATAACCGAAACCGGCATTGATGGCTTCCGTTGTGATGTTGCCGGTGATGTGCCCAATGATTTCTGGGAAGAGTGCATCCTGGCATTGAAAAAAATAAAGAAAGTATTCATGCTTGCCGAAGGGGAAAGCCCCGGGCTGCATTATTCGGGTTTTGATGAAACCTATACCTGGAGCGTAATGGGCGCCATGGCCGATCTCTATGCAGGGAAGAAAACACTGGCGCAGTTAGATTCGGTGCTGAATCACAACATGGCCACATTCCCAAAAAATGCCTGTCGAATGTATTTTACAACCAATCACGATGAGAACAGTTGGAACGGAACCGAGTTTGAAAAATATGGCGACGCGTATAAGACCTTCGCGGTGTTTTCACAGACCATGTACCAAAGTATACCGCTCATTTACAACGGACAGGAAATGCCCAATAAAAAAAGACTGAAATTTTTTGTTAAGGATACCATTGGCTGGAGTGGCAACTATGAAATGGCTCCTTTTTATTCCACTTTATTAAAATTGCGCAAATCAAATCCCGCATTGGCAGCAGACGCCTCTTATCGAAGAATGGCTACCTCAAATGATGAACATGTCTTTGCTTATCAGCGTTCAAAAGCGGGGCATAAGGTCATTGTGATATTGAACTTATCGAACCAGGCGCAACATTTTTCGATCAAAGATGCAGCTATCAATGGCCTGCCCGTAAACCTTTTTACCGGTAAGAAGGAGACATTGAATGCTTCCCTTATATTCAACCTGGGGTCCTGGGGATATACCGTGTATGATTATAAATAAGTGCGGGAGCCTTTTCCCAGGCCGTCTTGCAGAATTTTTTTTGCCGGATAGTATTTTATTGTATTTTTAGTAAAGTGTATTTTTTACACAATTGCCATTATTCAACCAAACGATTGCTATGTCAGAAATTGAAACAGAGTATGTAACTGTGCATCCTCCGGTGGTTTCGAAGCCCCGCCTTTCCTTTAAACAGATATTGAACATGAGTTTCGGTTTTTTCGGAATTCAGTTCGGTTTTGCCCTGCAAAACGCCAATGTGTCGAGGATATTCCAAACCCTTGGCGCAGATATTGATAAGATCGGTTTCCTGTGGATCGCAGCACCGGTTACGGGTTTGCTTGTTCAGCCCGTCATTGGCTATTTAAGTGACCGGACATGGCATCCACGCTGGGGAAGGAGAAGACCCTTCTTCTTTATGGGCGCATTGTTTTCTACGATCGCGTTAATCCTGATGCCCCAGTCAAGCGTATTGTGGATGGCGGCAACCTTATTGTGGGTGCTGGATGCTTCCATCAATATATCAATGGAGCCTTTCCGGGCATTTGTTGGTGATAAATTGCCTTCCTCCCAAAGAACTGCAGGATTCGCAACGCAAACTTTTTTTATTGGCCTGGGAGCTGTTATCGCATCTTTATTACCTTATATTTTCACCAATTATTTTGATATTAGCAATACCGCCGCGCCGGGTGTCATCAGCGACTCGGTAAAATATTCGTTTTATATAGGCGCGGTTGTATTCCTGTCCTCTGTGCTGTGGACCGTTTTTACAACAAAGGAATTTCCGCCTGAAAATATTGAGACCTGGGCCCAGGAAAAATTAAAGACAAAGGGTTTGCTGAACGGATTGAAGGAAATCACAACCGGCATTTTCAAAATGCCGCCAACCATGCTGCAACTGGCCATTGTACAATTCTTTACCTGGATCGCTTTTTTTGCCATGTGGATATACACCACATCCGGGATAGCGGCGAATACTTTTGGGACAACCGACAAGGATTCAAAGATATTCCAGGATGCTGGAGATTGGGTAGGGGTGATGTTCATGGTTTATAACGGGGTATCCGCGATCGCAGCGTTTTTATTGCCCATGCTTGCGAAGCGAATCGGCAGAAAATACACTCATATGATCTGTCTGGTGATCGGCGGTATCGGGTTGATCTCGATGTTGTTCATTAAAAGCCAGAATCTTTTGTTACTCCCGATGGTTGGTGTTGGGCTGGCATGGTCGTCAACTTTAACCATGCCCTACGCAATTCTTTCGGGGGCCATCCCTTCAAATAAAATGGGCTTTTACATGGGAGTATTTAATTTTTTCATTGTGATACCGCAGATATTGGCCGCAGCGATCCTGGGCTTCTTTGTGAAGAATTTTTTCCATGAGCAAAGCATTTACGCGCTTGTTGTAGGTGGAGTTTCAATGATCATCGCCGGGTTTATGAATTTTATCGTAAAGGATACAAGCGATGAAAAAATACAAGCAATAAAAAACTGATCATGCGAAAAATATTTTTATCATTATTTATTTTTCATCTTTCTCTTTTCAGTTTTTCCCAAATGCAGGATTACAAATGCTATCCCACGCACTGGTGGGTGGGCATGAAGAATCCTTTCCTGCAGGTGATGATGCACGGGGAACATATCGGAAGCGGGAACTTCAGCATCAGCTACCCCGGGATAAAATTGCAAAAAGTGTACAAGCCGGAAAATCCCAATTATGTTTTTATCGATCTCCTGGTCACCGCCGCCGCCAGGCCCGGTACCATTAAAATAAAAAGGAATGATAACGGGCAAAGCAGCGAGATGAGTTTTGAACTGAAGCCCCGCCGGACAGGCAAAAGCAGCAACTATGCGCAAGGCGTTACGTCAAAAGATTTCATCTACCTGATCATGCCCGACCGGTTCAGTAACGGCGATGAGACCAATGACCGTGTACCGGGCATGCGTGACCAGACCCTGAGAAGGGATACCGTTTTCAACCGTCATGGGGGCGACCTGAAAGGTGTTGCCAATAAACTTGACTACCTGCGATCACTGGGTGTAACAACCATCTGGCTGAACCCGGTGATCGAAAACGATATGCCCAACCGCACCGAACATGGATATGCTTTTACCGATCATTATAAAGTGGATCCCAGGCTGGGAGGCGATAAAGCCTATTATGATCTTGTGGAAGCCGCACACAAAAAAGGACTGAAAGTGATCCAGGACGCCGTGTACAATCATATCGGCATTTATCATTTCACCGTAGAGGATCAGCCCATGAAAGACTGGCTGCACCAATGGCCGGCGTATACCAATACCAGTTATAAAGACCAGGTCCTGATCGATCCTCACGGAAGTAATTTGGATAAAAAGATCATGGCCGACGGATGGTTCACCAAACAGATGCCAGACCTGAACCAGTACAATCCCTACGTGGCTAATTATTTGATCCAGCATGCCATTTGGAGCGTGGAAGAATTCGGTATCGACGGCTGGCGTATCGACACTTATGCCTACAACGATCTTGAATTCATGAACCGTTGCAACATGGCGTTGGAGAATGAATATCCAAAGATCACGATGTTTGGGGAGACCTGGGTACACGGCGTTCCCAACCAGAGTTATTTTGTGCAGAACAATTATAACATTCCTTTTAAGAGCAACCTGCAGGCCCCTACGGATTTTCAAACTTTGTGGGGTATCACCGACGCCATGACCAGGGATTTTGGCTGGACGGATGGCGTGAATAATTTATATACCACCCTTGCCCAGGATTTTGTGTACAAGGATCCCATGCGCAACGTCATTTTCCTGGATAATCATGACATGGCCCGCTTTTACTCCGTGGTGGGAGAGAACATGGAAAAATATAAATCGGCGCTGAACTGGTTACTGACCTGCAGGGGCATCCCCCAGTTATATTATGGGGACGAGATCGGCCTGACCGGTTTTACCAGTCCCAATGACGGCTATGTGCGACAGGATTTTCCCGGCGGTTGGCCTTCGGATGCCATCAATAAATTCAATAACGAGGGCCGTACTGAAAAAGAAAGAGAGATATGGGACCATATTTCACGCCTGGCCAATTACCGCAGGAATTCATCGGCCATCACCACCGGTAAGATGATGCAGTTCGTTCCCGAAGATGCCGTGTACGTTTATTTCCGTTATGATGCGAGCCAAACCGTGATGGTGGTGATGAATACATCGAAAGTAAAAAAGCAGGTAGCGGTGAAAAGGTTTGCAGAAAGAACCAACGGCTTTTCCAAAATGCGGGATATTATTACCGGTAAACTAACCGGCATCCAGGATATCAGCCTTGATGCATGGGGGAGCAGCGTATTTGAACTGCTGAAATAAAGTCTGTTATTGTCTTCCCATCTCCCCCCGGAAAATATTACTCCACCTGTATCTCAACGTGCATAGTGCTTCCTTTGTATTGAAACGAAACGGAATTTTCCTTCCCGGTTTCTACGGCCTTATTATTTATTTTAACGGATCGTATCCTTTCCCCCGATGGTAATTCCAGTTTTATATTCCTGGTGAACATTGTTTTTTTATTACCCGCTGAAATGCTAATGCGGATCGTTTTAGCCTTGCTGATACCTTCGAACCTGATGAGCTCGTAATTCCCTTTCAGCAGGGTATTGCTGCTATGCCCATCATCATCGAATAAAGTATACACTGAACCTGTTGAAGCCGGATAATATTTTACCGTGATGTCCTTGCCAGTATAATCGCCGGTGTTATTTACTGCGGCAGCAGGCATGAACATAGGGATAAAACTGCCTTCCTTTACAAAGACCGGGATATCATTGATGTCGGTTTTTGTATTTATCCACTGACCACCGGCAATTCTTTCATCCGACCGGAGATCATACCAATCATTTTTTGGCAGGTATAATTTTCTTTGGGTGGCGCCCTTTTCCAGAACCGGCGCTACCAGTATTTCATCTCCCCACATGAACTCGTCTTGGGCCTTATACAATTCGGGGTCACTGTTTCCGTAATAGAATAAAGGCCTTACCAATGGTTTACCGGCCTTAGCCTGTTCATAGGCCAATGTATAATTGTAGGGAAGCAATTGATAGCGCATTTGAATATAGCGGCGAACAATACGCTTATAAGGATCTGCATATAATGCACCCTCTGAAGGGATGTCT
>JAYWAZ010000288.1:0-9910 GCA_043781975.1 Bacteroidota bacterium | reverse complement strand
CTGTTGGTTGTGGTCATGCGTGGGATCAGTAATCCCTTGGTGGTACTGGTTATATCCAGCATGGCGCTGGAATGGGCAGTAAAACCTGTAGTATTAATGGCCAGGGATTGTGCGAATGAAGTGTGCCCAAAAACAGAACACCCCAAAAGGGCAAGAAAAAAGGAGTATCTCATGCTTAAAACAGTTTCTCCAAAACTAAGCAGAAATTTACCCAATGTCAATACCAAAATATCGGTATTTCAATGCCCAAAAATACCTTCGTTAATCCAATTCAGAGTACAGGGGAAATTGGCCCATGAATGACCTCACTTCTGCTTTTACGGCACCGATGAGTTGCTCATCATCGAGGTTCATCAATATCCTGTCGATGAATTCAACAACTATCGGCATATGTTCTTCCTTCATCCCCCGGGTGGTGATGGCGGGTACACCCACCCTGATGCCCGAGGTTACGAAGGGGCTTTTGTCATCGTATGGAACCGAATTTTTATTTAGGGTGATATGTGCCCTATCAAGGGTTTCCTGGGCTTTTTTTCCGGTGATGTTCTTATTCCGGAGGTCGATCAGCATCAGATGGTTATCGGTTCCACCTGAGATGATCTGGTAACCCCTGGCAGTAAATGCTTTTGCCATTGCCTGCGCATTGGCTAAGATCTGCCTGGCATAAAGTGTAAAATCTTCTGTGAGTATCTCGCCGAAGGCAATGGCTTTCGCCGCGATCACATGCTCCAGCGGCCCGCCCTGGGTACCCGGGAAAACGGCCATGTCCAGTACGTGGCTCATCATGCGGGTATTGCCTTTCATATCTTTTAGCCCAAAAGGGTTTTCAAAATCCGCTTTCATCAAAATGATGCCGCCCCGGGGTCCGCGCAGGGTCTTGTGCGTGGTGCTGGTAACAAAATGGCAATGCGCAAACGGCGAATTTAAGAGTCCTTTGGCAATGAGGCCGGCAGGATGCGCCATATCGCACATTACCATGGCACCCACTTCATCGGCCACTTTTCTTATTCTTTCATAATCAATGTCACGGCTATACGCACTTGCTCCGCAGATGATCAGCTTTGGCTTTTCTGCCCTGGCTTTTTCTTCCAGCGATTCATAATCGATCAACCCGGTCTCCCTTTTTACCGCGTAAAAATGAGGCTGATATAGTTTGCCCGAAAAATTTACGGCCGATCCATGGGTAAGGTGGCCGCCCATGCTCAGGTCGAGCCCCAGTATCTTATCACCCCGCTGAAGAATGGCCAGCATCAGCGCCGCATTGGCCTGCGCACCGCTGTGTGGCTGTACATTGGCATAACCGCAATTGAAGACCTGTTTGATCCTGTCAATGGCCAGTTGTTCAACCTGGTCCACTATTTCACAACCGCCATAATACCTTCTGCCGGGATATCCTTCTGCATATTTATTGGTAAGAGAAGTGCCCATGGCCTGCATTACCTGCAGGCTGGTAAAATTCTCAGAAGCGATCAGTTCAATACCATTGCGCTGGCGTTGCAGTTCCTTATCGATGAGGTCAAAAACCAATGTATCTTTTTGCATGAGCATTTTTTAGAACCGCAAATATAAGCAGCGCCGGTAACTTTCCTTCTTTGAATATAGGAGGGCCCTTTGAACTATCATACGCTAATTACCTAAAATTTACTACTTTCACACCCCGTTTCAAGCAAAAGAACAATAGGATTGTAAACTAAATGTGCTGCCCAAGGCAGATGGGTTTAACAATGAAGGCAATCATTCCAGTAGCAGGCGCCGGTACAAAGCTTCGCCCGCATACCTATACACAGCCCAAGGCACTGATCCCTTTGGCAGGAAAGACCATTCTCAGTATCATTGTTGACCAGCTGCACGAAGCAGGCATCAATGATTTCATCTTTATCATTGGATACCTGGGCGAAAAGATACAGGACTACGTAAAGACAAAATATCCCCACCTGAATTGTCATTTTATCCTGCAGAACGAACGTTTTGGTACGGGTCATGCTATTGACCTTACCCGCGAAATTGTTGGCTCTGATGAAGTAATGATCGTTTTGGGTGATACCATCGCGGAATATGATTTAAAGGAAGTGATGAATTCTCCGCATTCCATGCTGGGCGTTAAAAAAGTAGATGACCCGCGGGATTTTGGTGTAGCAGAAATTGAAGAGGACGGATTCATCAGCCGCGTGGTGGAAAAGCCATCCATTCCTAAAAGCAATATGGCCCTGGTGGGCGTGTACAAGATCCGGGAGACCAATTTCTTATTTTCCTGCCTCGAAAAAATAATCGATAGCGGCATCAGGAGTTATGATGAATTCAACCTGACAGATGCCCTTGAATGCATGATACAAAGCGGCGCCCGCTTTCAATCCTTTAAAGTGCAAAACTGGTTCGATTGCGGGAAAAAAGAAACCCTGCTTGAATCCAACGCCACACTGCTCAAAAAGTTTGGCGGCAATATCTCAGGCAAACATCATTTCGAGAATACCATCATCATCCCCCCGGTAAGCATTGCCGAAGGCTGCGACATTAAGAATTCGGTCATCGGGCCCAATGTCGCCATCGGCGAGTACACCACGCTTAACCATGCCATTATCAAAGATTCCATCATCGGTTCTTATTCCAGGCTGGTAGAGATCGTATTGAGCAACTCGCTCATTGGCAGCGACGCCGAAGTAAAGGGAGTGAACCGCAGCCTTAACATCGGAGACAATACGGCCATTGACCTCAGTGGCGGCTCCAAGGGATGATGCCGGCTTCGATCTTTACTGGCCAGGATTATCCGAAATGCAGCTCAGCACCGCGTTATTTTTTCAAAAAAAGGGTTGTTTCATAAAATAAAAGTATTTACTTTGCGTTTCAAAGTACTTTCAATTTATTTGTTTAATTTGACGATATTTGAAAAAAAATTGATTTGATGATGGAAAACAGGATTACAAGACGCTTCAATATTAAGTACCCGATGGTACAGGCCGGTATGATATGGGCCAGTGGATGGCGACTGGCCAGCGCGGTAAGCAATGCCGGCGGGTTGGGACTGATCGGAAGCGGCAGCATGTATCCTGATGTATTGAGAGAGCACATTCAACGATGCAAGGCAGCAACGACGGGGTCCTTTGGTGTGAACGTGCCCCTGCTTTATCCCGATATCGACAAGCATATGCAGGTTATCATTGAAGAGCAGGTTCCCATCGTGTTTACATCTGCGGGCAACCCAAAGACATGGACGCCGCTTTTGAAATCGCACAAGATAACGGTGGTGCATGTGGTCAGCAGCAGTACGTTTGCCCGCAAAGCACAGGATGCAGGTTGTGACGCAGTTGTGGCCGAAGGATTTGAAGCCGGCGGGCATAATGGCAGGGAAGAGACCACCACGATGGTACTTACACCCGCGGTTTGTGCCGCGGTTGAGATCCCGGTGATCGCCGCCGGGGGCATTGCCACCGGAAAGCAAATGCTGGCCGCGATGGTGCTTGGGGCCGAGGGTGTACAAATAGGAAGCCGTTTTGTGGCAAGTACTGAAGCATCATCACATATCAGGTTCAAAGAAAGTATTTTGGCCGCGCAGGAAGGCGCTACTCATTTATCATTAAAGCAACTTACCCCGGTACGTTTACTGAAGAATAAATTTTTTGAAAAGGTGCAGGAAGCAGAAGAACAGGGTGCAACAAAAGAAGCCCTGCAGCAATTATTGGGAAGAGGCCGGGCGAAAAAAGGAATGTTTGAAGGCGATCTGGATGAAGGTGAACTGGAGATAGGCCAGGTGTGTTCACTGATAAAAAATATTCAACCCGCATCAGAGATTGTGCATGAAATATGGAAAGAGTTTGAAACGGCTTTACAACAGCCACTGAAATAAATTATTACCTTAGCGCATTATTAAAATTTTGTAAACTAACCCCTAACAAATGTCAATAAGATCCGGGCAATCAGGTTTCATTATAAAGAAGGCATTCTTTTTATTTTGCTTGCTTATTTTTGTTTTCTCCCGTACCGCCCAGGGCCAACCTCCCGTTAAAGATCCGAGCAATCCCGAAAACATTACCCTGCCTACCCAAATGCCGCCTGCACAGCTGTATGATATTCTAAAAGATAAGAATGGGGAAAATACAAACCCCAAGACGATCGGGTCCGACAAGAACAGGTCGCTCAAGGACCGGCTGCAGAAAGACAGCCTGGTTAGAGAAAATACCCCGCAGGCCATCAATAAAACTGAAGACACTTATGGGATGAATTTATTCAGGGCCGGCGTCGTCGCCTCCATAACAGAGTTATCCACCCCGCCCCTCGACTATCCCATCGGCGTATATGATCATATCATTGTATCGCTGTGGAATGGTGCAGAAGCCACTTTTGAATATACAGTGGCAAGAGACGGCTCCATCTTCCCAACGGGTTTAGGTAAGATCTACCTGCAGGGTTTGACCTTCGAGAACGTGCGTTCTATGATCACCCGGCGTTTCAAATCATATGTTCCCCCATCTACCAATATTACGGTTTCAATAGGCCAGCCACGAACCATTACGGTAAATGTGGCGGGTGAAGTGAGTTCGCAGGGGCCGGTCACCGTATCCGCATTCACCAATGCTTTCAATGTGATCGCACTGGCGGGTGGACCTACTGAAATGGCGAACCTGAGATCCATACTGATAAAACGAAACGGCAAGGTGATTGATGAACTGGATGTATACAAATACCTGACCACGGGCGATTTTGGAAAACATATTTACCTCGATAATAATGATTTTGTCATTCTTCAAACCGTAGAAAAAAAGGTGAAGGCCGAAGGGAAATGGAAACGGCCCATGTTTTACCAGTTAAAGAATGACGAAGGCATCAAGGCCCTGCTGAAATATTCGGGTGGCTTATTAAGAGATGCATTTTCCAGCGGCATGAAAGTGTACCGCACAGAACTGGAGAAGCAAATCATCAAGGATGTAAATGGTACCGCCATTATCAATCCAACCAATGATACCAGGTTCCGGAACGAAGACTTTTTATTGAATGACGGAGATATCGTTAAGGTAATTGCCGTTAATCCCGGCCTGGTGAACAAGGTGGAAATGAAGGGCGAGATATCCTACCCGGGGCAGTATGAGATCCGTAAGGGAGATAAATTATTTGACCTGATCAACAGGGCCGGTGGCATTACCCGGAATACCTACCTGCCCCGAGCCTATATTTTCAGGGGCGGTGGCGACAGTACCAATATCAAGGCTAATAAACTGGAAGTGAGTTTAACGGATATCAGCAAAAATGATACTTCCAGTATTCAGAATGTGGAATTATTCGCCAATGACCAGGTATTGCTTTTCAATGTCAACGAATTCAACGATAAACAATACGTGGAAATATTTGGTGAGGTAAGGAAAGAAGGTAAAGTAAATAAATACGGTGGAATGACCTTGCAGGACCTGCTGTTCCTGTCGGGCGGACTAAAACAGTCGGCCGAATTTGGCAGGATTGAAATATCCAGTATCGTGGATATCGATTCTGCAAAGAAATTACAACAGCCTACGCGTACGGTCTTAAAAACAATAAGGGTATCACCCAATCTTGACCTGGATAGTATTTCGGCGAAGATCGAATTGAAACCATATGACCAGGTGTATGTCCGAAAAAATCCAACATTTGAATTACAGCAACTGGTCAAGATAAACGGGCTGGTTCTTTATCCCGGGCCTTATCCGAGGCTCAATAAGAATGAACGCCTTTCTTCTTATATCGAAAGAGCGGGTGGTGTGAAGGAGAATGCGGACCTGAGCGGCGCCATATTGTACCGGAAAAAAACACAATTCTTCCGTGACAATGTAACATCCAAGATCACCAAATTAACCGATTCATTGGGCAATATAAAATTGGATTCTGTTAGGACCGAACTTGCTGAAGACGGAGAGGAACCGGTTAGTATTGACCTTTACAGGGCCATGAAATATAAAAACTCGAAGTATGATATCGTGATGCAGGAAGATGATATTGTATTCGTTCCTGAAATAAATCCTTTTGTCAGTGTGAAGGGTACGGTTCAATCGCCTTTGAAATTAACTTTTGATAAGGAGCATTCCAATGTCGCTTATTATATTGACAAAGCCGGAGGTTACGGCGTAAGACCCTGGCGCAGCAGGATCTATGTACAGTACGCCAATGGAAAAAGCCGGCGTACAACCACCCTTTTCTTTATACATTTTTATCCAAAAGTGAAAGCAGGCAGTACGGTAAACGTTCCTTTCCGTCCCGAAGGAAAAGGGGTCACGGATGTTGCACAACAGGTGATGTTATCCATTATACCGGTTGTAACCGCCGCTGTTATTGCCAGGCTGTTGATCAAATTGTAATTATAAAACAAACCATCGCTGATGACTAATATCGAGCTTATTACCCGGCTGTTAAAAAGACTTAAAAAATTCAGTTGGCTGATCCTACTCCTTGCAATTGGTTTTGGCGGTTTCTTTTACTGGATGGCGAAGCAAAGCATATTGCTGTATACTTCCAAAGCCACCGTATTTCCATTGAACAGTTCATCTGATAACACCGTATCCAGTTCTACCATCAGTAATATACTTGGTCTTTCTGATGCACCCAAATCCTTTAGCGGCGAGGCTTCCATCAATATCGTTGAACTGGCCACCAGCCGGCGCACCCGCGAAGCGGTAGCCATGGAAAGGGTAAAATCCATGAACAATAAAACCGTTTCCGAATTGCTCATCGACGAATACAATAAGCATACGGGATACATGCAGAATGACCGGATAAATACGCCACTCGACAGTTTGCAGCTGATCAATATCGCCAGCAACCTGCTCCGTGGAGGCTTTTCTGCCAAGATCAATAAGAACGGGATCCTGGAACTGTATTTCACCAACAGCAACCCACAGATCGTTCGGGAGGTGAGTTATATTTATATTGATAAGCTGTCCAGCTTTTATATCGACCTGAAAAAGAAAAAAGCGCAGATTGATTATGAATTCGCGGTAAAAAAGGCGGATTCCTTATCGAATGTTTTGCTGCATCTCGACAAACAAGCCGTTGCATTGGATGAATCCACTTTCTTTACCAACGAGGAGCTGAAAAGGTATAGTTTGCCAAAACAAAACATTGCGCAGGATAAATCCACTGTTCAGTCGCAATATTATTATGCCGTAAATAATCGGGAAGCGGCTGCGTACAAATTACAGAAAGAGACACCCATCATTGAACCGCTCGACCGGCCAGAACCACCTTATGATGCGTCGCAGAAATCGGCCACGCTCTATGCGATGGTTGGGTTCATGCTGGGTATGGCAATCGGTATCGTGCTGGTTAGCTGGAAGATCATCAGTATGTACATGGGCGATGAATTGAAAAAAGCGATAGAAAAAGCATCACGACCAAAAGAAAAGCCCACCGTTCCCGCAAACTGATTTTTATAAATAGGTTTCAGCCCCTGTTTGTATCAGCAACAGGGGCTGTTTCATTTATTTTCTAAAAGCCCATTTGATCATTTCCTTCCAGCTTGGTTTTTTCCCATACATCAATATCCCTGTGCGGTAGATCCTGGATGCGAACCAGGTGGTGAAAAGGAACCCTGCGATCAACAGGACCATGGACAGGCCCAACTGCCACCAGGGAACCGTGTTGGGTACGCCAAATGGGATCCTTGCCATCATTACAATGGGAGAGCTGAATGGGATTATGCTGGCCCATACGGCAATGGGACTCGATGGATTTGAAATGGCCGGTGTCATCAAAGCGATGGAGAAGATGATCAGCATCGTAATGGGAAAACTCAATGACTGTGCTTCACGCATGTCTTCATTGATGGCACTGCCGATGGCGGCATATAATGAAGAATAAAAAAAGAAACCTGCCAGGAGGTAAAAAATAAAACATCCCACCACCAGGAAGATATTTACACTCGTAAATACTTTTTGAACCATGCCCACTGCATTGGCCATGGAACCGACATTGTTTCCGCTAAACCTTCCTATATTATAGATCAGGAAAATGAATCCCACCCATATCAGGAATTGGGTCAGCGCTACCATGCCGATACCGATTATTTTTCCCACCATCAACTGGAAGGGTTTTACCGAAGACACAACCACTTCTGCGATACGGTTGGTCTTTTCTTCCGTTACACCCATCATTACCTGTGAGCCGTACAATAATAAAATGAAATACATTAAAAATCCGCAAACATAGCCAATGACCGTGGCTGTTTCGGCATCGGCAGTCTGGTTTTTGGAATTATTGAGCTTAAGGCTGATATTACTGGTGGCCAGTATTTGTTTTTTCGCGGCATCAATTCCCAGGCTGTCATTCTTTATATCATTCCAGATGGCGTTTAATTTACGCTGTACAGGAATGGCGGCCCCAATGCCGTAGGTTTTGTTGGTATTGAATAAAAGGCTGTCCAGACCAAGTTTCCAGTTGGCATCCCGCGGAATGACGATATAACCGTTGTACCCCAGTGAATCATATTGGTTTTTAAAATCCGCTTCACTGTTTTTTATCAATGTGAACTTATTGGCGGTATCCTTATGATTGGCTTTGGCGATCAGATCCTCTGTGAAATATCCTGATCTGTCAATGATGGCCACATCCAGGTCCTGCTGATTTTTTTCAGCAATATACCCCGTACCGAAAATGAGCAACAGGTAGAGGACAGGGAAAAGGATGGTTCCGATGATAAAAGTCCTCTTCCTGACCCGGGTTAAGTATTCCCGTTTGATGATAAGAATTATCTTTTTCATGTCAAAAAATTAATTGGCTTGTTTAAGATTGGTCATAGAGCTGTTTTTTCAAATTGCCTTGCCGTGGGTGTTCCTTCCACCAGGCGGATGAAGATATCATTTAGCGAAGGCAGCATCTCTTTGAAGGAAACGATATTGTTTCCGTTGTTAATAAAATATTGAAGCACCTCATTGGGTTTGCGGCCTTCATTGATCTTTACCAGCAGTTCATTCTTATTGGTCCTTATAATTTGAAAGAGGCCACTGTCAAGATGCGGCGGAACGGTTTCCAACTGGACGCCGAAAACGTGCTCCTTATACAGTTGTTTCACTTCCTGTACGCTGCCATCAAGTATCTTCTTTCCTTTATTCACCAGTACAATCCTGTCGCAGATCTCTTCCACCTGTTCCATGCGGTGCGTACTGAAAATGATGGTAGCGCCGTTTTGGGCCAGTCGGTATATCTCGTCTTTAATAAGATTTGAATTGACGGGGTCCAGCCCGCTAAAAGGCTCATCCAGTATGATCAGGTCGGGTTCATGCAGTACCGTTATCACGAACTGCAGCTTTTGTCCCATTCCCTTGCTCAGGTCCTCCACTTTCTTATTCCACCAGCTTTCCATTTCAAAACGTTTGAACCAGTCCTTGATCTTCGACATGGCGTCACTGCGGCTTAACCCCTTTAATTGCGCCAGGTACAAGGCCTGTTCACCGATCTTCATTTTCTTGTAAAGGCCTCTTTCCTCGGGCATGTAGCCGATATATTTCGCATCGTTTTCAGGATCGAATTTTTTTCCTTTCAACATGATCTCCCCTTCATCAGGGTAAAAAATGCCGGTGATCATCCGGATCAATGTTGTTTTGCCTGCTCCATTGGGACCGAGCAGGCCGAATATGGAGCCTTTGGCAATGTCCAGGCTAATGTCATCCACGGCTTTCTGCGTAGCGAAATATTTTTTAAGATGGTGTACTTCAAGAATATTCATGCGGCGGTTTTTATCGGGTAAAATTAGGATTGAAAGAATGAAAACCCTGAAAAGATTTTACGAACGGTATTCGTTCACCCGTTTAACACAAGCGCCAGTTGTTTGGCCACCCTTTCACCATCCATGGCAGCGCTCATGATACCGCCTGCATAACCCGCGCCTTCGCCACAGGGATAGAAATTCGATAACTGGGGGTGGGTTAATGTATGTATGTCACGTGGGATACGTACC
>JAYWAZ010000287.1:0-3579 GCA_043781975.1 Bacteroidota bacterium | reverse complement strand
TATATTCTCTTTAATATATTTATTTTGCAGTCATGTACAGGCGCACCATGGCATTGTTGAAAAAAGATATCCTGCTGGAATTAAGGCAGCAGCATACTTTTTACGGGATCCTCCTCTACATTGCCGCTACCATCTTTGTATTATACCTGGCCATTGATAAGCCCGAAGCCAATGTATGGAACGGGTTGTTCTGGGTGATACAGCTTTTCATCTGTGTAAATGCGGTGGCCAAAAGTTTTTTGCAGGAAAGCAGGGGCCGGCTATTGTATTTTTATTCCATCGTTTCACCGGTGGAGTTCATCATCGCAAAAATGATCTATAATATCATACTCATGATGCTCATGAGCCTGATGAGCTTAATATTATTCTTTATTTTTTTAAGCAACCCGCTCGATGATAGTCTTCGTTTTATTGGCATCGCTATCTTGGGAGGCGCCAGTATAAGCATTGTTTTTACCCTGATGAGTGCCATCGCGGCGAAGGCGCAGCAAAATGCGGCGCTGATCGCCATCCTGGGTTTCCCGGTGATACTGCCCCAGTTACTGCTGCTGATGCGGCTGAGCAAGACTGCTTTCGCTGAAGTGTTCCGGGAAGGGGCGGTATTGCAACTGGCAGGATTAATAGCCGGACTGGATGTGCTGGTGATCGCCATGGCCATTATCCTGTTTCCATATCTTTGGAAGGACTGATACGAACTGAAAAAACTCAAAACTGAAAACTCAAAACCAAAAACTCTGCCCTATCTTTGCGCACTCATATGAAGAAAAACTGGTGGAAAATATTATCCTTTCTTTTATTGAATTACACCGTCGTGGGTGGTTTCCTGATGGATGTTCCCAGGTTATTCATTTTGAATGAAACCATCCGGAACCTTTATTTTCATGTATGTATGTGGTTTGGTATGATGATACTGTTCGGCATCAGTTTTGTTTACAGTATCAAATACCTGCGTGGCTTTCATTTGCGAAATGACATTTTTGCGCACAACTTTGCGGCGGTAGGTACTTTCTTCGGGATACTGGGCTATAGTACCGGCACTATCTGGGCCAACTATACCTGGATCACCGACCAGAGCCAGAGCCTGGGCAGTGTTTTAAAAGAACCCAAACTGATCGGGGCGGCCATTGCGTTGCTCATCTATGGCGCTTATTTTGTTTTGCGCGGATCCTTTACCGATATGGATAAAAAAGCGCGGATCAGTGCGGTGTATAATATTTTCGCCTTCGCCATGCTCTTCCCCAGCATCTGGATCATTCCCCGCCTGGTGGGTAGCCTGCACCCCGGCGCTCCCGGTAGTGACAGTGGTAACCCCGCCCTGAATTTTAAGGACATCGACAGCCGGTTAAGGATGGTCTTTTACCCGGCCGTTATCGGGTGGACATTACTGGGTGTTTGGATCGCCACCCTGAAAATAAGATTGCAATTGATCAAAGATAAAAACCTGATAAATGAATAAGATAATTTATCGTATGCTGTTTATTGTTTGTTGTTTATTGTGCAGCACCATCTTGTTTGCCCAGGATAAACCACAGATGGCTGATGAAATGAGGGCCAATGGAAAGATCTATGTAGTGGTGGCGGTATGCTTAACGATTTTGATAGGGCTATTCATCTATGTTTTCATAGTTGACAGGAAAGTAAGCCGGCTGGAGAAGGGTAAAGATTAATGAGGACATAAGACCATTAAGTCTTTAAGTCATTGAGTCAATAAGCCATTAGGTCATATGGATATAACATTATGAAGTTGCACAAAGAACAACAGGCACAAGCGTGCGACCCCGTATAAGTCGGGGCAAGCTGCAAGGATGATGATCAGAATTAATAATGCGGGTATCCCAAAACTCAAAACACTGAACCGGAAATTTTTTCAAACAACGATTGCCTAAATAAAAAACAATTTTATGAGTGCTCAACAGCCGTACAGTTTTTTCCAGAGCGTGGAAAAAAGCTTCGATAAAGCCGCCAAATTCACCCAATGGGACCTGGGTATCTTAGAACAGATCAAAGCATGCAACAGTGTATACCAGATGCGTTTTCCGGTAAAAAGGGACGACGGAAGCATCGAGGTCATCGAGGCCTACCGCGTACAGCACAGCCATCATAAGGCCCCCTGCAAGGGCGGTATCCGTTTCAGCGATGAAGTGAACCAGGATGAAGTGATGGCGCTGGCCAGCCTGATGACCTATAAGTGTGCGATCGTGAATGTGCCCTTTGGGGGTGCCAAGGGGGGGATCAAGATCAATCCGCGAAAATACAGTATGTATGAACTTGAAAAGATCACCCGCCGCTATACGTCGGAGTTAGTAAAGAAGAATTTTATAGGCCCGGGCATTGATGTTCCTGCCCCGGATTACGGAACGGGTGCGAGGGAAATGGCCTGGATCGTGGATACCTATGCTTCGCTGAAGCCGGGGGAAATAGATGCGGCGGGTTGCGTAACCGGTAAGCCGGTGACACAGGGGGGCGTTCGCGGCCGTACTGAAGCAACCGGCCTGGGTGTTTTCTTTGGTATCCGGGAAGTATGCAATATGCCCGATGTGATGAAGAAACAGGGATTAACCGTTGGAATTGAAGGTAAGACGGTGGTGGTGCAGGGTTTGGGTAATGTGGGATACCATAGCGCCAAATTTTTCAGGGAACATGGAGCGATTGTGGTTGGACTTGCAGAATATGAAGGCGCCATTTATAATGCCGCCGGTTTGAATGAAGAAGCGGTTTTTCAACACAGGAAGGCCACGGGTTCAATCCTGAATTTCCCGGGTGCAACCAACCTGGCTAAAAATACGGATGCGCTGGAACTGGAATGTGATATATTAATTCCTGCGGCACTGGAAAATGTCATTAACGGTGATAATGCGCCAAGGGTAAAAGCAAAGATCATCGGTGAGGCCGCCAACGGACCCTGTACGCCCGAAGCGGATGAAGTGTTTGCACAAAAAGGGATTTTATGCGTGCCGGACATGTACCTCAATGCGGGGGGCGTTACCGTGAGTTATTTTGAGTGGCTGAAGAATTTAAGCCATGTTCGCTATGGCCGCATGGAAAAACGGTTCACCGAAAACCTTAATACCCACATTTTAAATTCGATAGAAGAAATGGGCAATAAAAAAGTAAGCATCAAAGAAAGAGAGTTTATTATGCATGGCCCCGAGGAAGTTGACCTGGTGCACAGCGGATTGGAGGAAACGATGATCTCGGCTACACGGGAGATCATGAAAATATGGCTCGATAATCCAGAGATCCCGGATATGCGTACAGCCGCTTACGTTAATGCTATCAACAAGGTTGCGAACAGTTATGCGGAGTTGGGAATATTCCCTTAAAATATGACCTGACTGGAAAATATCCCATCTGCTAACTAACAGATGGGATTTTTTATTTCAAATATGCAGAGACCCTGAAAGCAGAAGTTAAAAAATTTCATACCAATACATCCTCGTCGGAGACGAATATGTATTGGTATTTTATTCATCAAGGCTGGTAAGAAATATAAGCCGCAGCCGTATCATGGAAGTCGTGGTAATAAACGACTTTTCCTTCGGCATTGAATTTCCAATGCATTGCCCAATCGGAGGATGC
>JAYWAZ010000286.1:0-3593 GCA_043781975.1 Bacteroidota bacterium | reverse complement strand
TCAGGGCTGCCCCGGCAATGGGGGTAATTATTGCCGGGTGTCTTTTTTTGTTTCTTTTTTGGACAAGCAAAAAAGAAAAAGAAAAATTGTTTTAAATTATTGAACACTTAGTATTGTTCATTAGAAAAGTTAATAGCACAACACGTTACTAATAATATTTTTAAGCATCAATAAAAAACATTTTATGCAACCACGTCTCCCTGCCCGCTTATTCACCGCTTTTGCGGCCCTCCTTTTATTTGCGTCCTGCAGTAAAACAAATAAACAGGGCAAGATGATCCCCAAAGATGCGGGCTATGTGGTGCACATCAATTCCAGATCGCTCTCCGAAAAAGTAAATATGCAGGAGTTAAAACAAACGGATTGGTACAGATCTGCAATGGCCGAGATGAGATCAGACAGCACGGTTCCCGATTTTCTTGTCAAACTCGAGGAATATAACCAACCTTCCGGGATCGATACCTTAGCGGATTATATTTTCTTCGGCGAAAATAAAATGGAGCTGGGGATGAAGTTCGTGGTTGAAGGGAGTATCAAAGACAGCAAGGTTTTTGAAGGTTTCCTTAAAACCATTTATCCCGCAGGCAATATCAGCAAGGAGGGTGACATTAGTGTAATGCCGGTGAAAGACAGGGCCGTTATTACCTGGAACAACGAAAGATTCGTGGCGGGCATACAATCGCCCTCTTATTCCGATATCTATACCATGGATAGAGATCGTGGTAAAATGAATGCCAATGATTCAACGGGTACGGATAATACTGCTGCGAACATCCCCGAACTAACGGCCTACTGTAAAAAAATGTATGCACTCAAAGATGATGACAACCTTTCAAAGGATAAAAAATTCACCGAACTGATGAATACCGAAGGTGACCTCCATTTTTGGGTGAATAGCGAAAAATTATTGGGGGGATCCTTACCAATGGGCGTGCTCAGCATGATAAAAATGGATAAATTCCTCGAAGGCAATGTCTCTACCCTCACCGTCAATTTCGACAAAGGCAGGGTTTCCATAAAATCAAAGGGATATATGGGAAAGGAATTGAGCGACCTGTTTGACAAATACAGCGGTGGAAGCATCAATACCGATATGCTCAAAAGTATTCCTTCAAAGGATGTGGCAGGCGTGTTCGCATTTCATTTTAAACCGGAAGGTTTAAGAGAACTGGTAAAACTATCCGGCATGGACGGAATTGCCGACCTGCTATTGATCCGGCAGGGCTTTACCATTGATGATTTTGTAAAAGCCAACAAGGGCGATATCATGATCTCGGTCTCTGACCTGCACATGAAAATGGATACGATGACGACACTGAGCCTTAGTGGGGACAAACAAATATACCCGCGTGAAAACCCCGATGCCAGGGTCTTGTTTTCAGTGGCCATCAATGATAAGGACGCATTCAATAAACTGATCAGGGCAGGAAAGGAACAGGTGGGCGGCCAGAAAAACACCTACTACAACAGCAATGGCAACTATTTTGCCATCGGTAATGACGCCGAAATGGTGAACAAATATCTCGAAGGCGGCAAAACCGAACTTCCTTTTCTAAATAAGATAAGTGGTAACGCCATCGGTGGCTATGCCGATATCCAAAAAATATTAAAGGCTTTTGAATCGGAGGCGACAAAAGATTCTTTAGGTAAGCGCATGTTTGATGAATCGGTGAAAATCTGGGATAACGTTAGCCTCACCGGCGGAGACTATAGCGGCGGCAGCTATAACCAGTTGTTCGAGATCAACCTGGTGGATAAGAACACCAATAGTTTAAAGCAATTGATCAGTTATTCCGTTACCATGTCGGAGCTGGCGAAAGAGAAAATGAAACAACACGAAGCGGAAAATAAACTGGCGGAAGCAAAAATGATGGAAGAAGTGAAAAAGATAAGGCCGGTACCGCCTCGGGTCAAACCAAAAAGAAAATAATCATTTATTATCTGCGGGTAAGCCTTACCGGTTTATCCGTTCGTTATCGTCATTGCATGCAAATACAACTGCAGGAACTTGCACCCACGTTTATTGAGGAAGAAAAGATCCGGGGATCACAGATATGGAATAGCGAATTGGTATTCCGGGCCGGGGAAAAGATCCAGGTCATCGCACCCAGCGGCAGCGGAAAAACTTCGCTGATCCATTTTCTGTACGGCCTTCGGAAGGATTTTAGCGGCCATATTTTTTACAACGACAGGAATATCAACGGATTCAACCCGGAAGATCTTGCCAGCTTCCGCCAGCGGAATACCAGCATCGTTTTCCAGGACCTGCGTTTATTCAATGAACAAACGGTGCTGCAAAACCTGGAAGTGAAAAGGCAGCTCAATCCCTGGCATAATGAAAATAAAATTGTTGCCATGGCAAAAAGGCTGGGCATTGAAAGCAAACTCAGTTCGGTTTGCAGGATCTGCAGCTATGGCGAAAAGCAGCGCATCGCCATCATCCGGTCCCTGCAGCAGCCCTTTGATTTTTTATTGCTGGATGAACCCTTCAGTCACCTGGATGACAGGAACCGGGAACTGGCCATGGAATTGATCGAAGAAGAAGCGGGCCTGCGCAAGGCTGCCATCATTTTAGCCGACCTGAAAGCAACGAGTTATTTTAAAGCGGATAAAACATTTAATTTATAGTTTCCAACTTGATCGGTGTCTCCACCGACCAATTTATGAACCTGGCCTTGGTTGGTGTCCCCACCAACCAATTTATAAAATATGAAACTGTCCTTCAAACATATCGCCCCATTCCTAACCACCGGCCAGCACAAAGCCTCCCGCTGGATCAGTTATGCCGGCCTGGGCATCGGGGTGCTGCTATTGCTTTCTTCTATCCAGGTATATATCGACATCGACCATTTACTGAAAAACAAGAACCCCAAGAAGGATGGGTATGATTATATCTCCGTCACAAAATCTATCACCAATGAAAATATGGCGTCCAGCCATTCGTTCACCGATGCTGACATCGAGGACATTAAAAAACAACCCTTCATTGATGACGCCGCTTCCTTCCTTGCCAATAAATTTGTGATCAAAGCCAATGGCGGCGTCACGCTGCCCTTTAGCTCCGATATCTTCCTGGAAGCCATCAACGAAAAATTCATCGACACGCTTCCGCCTTCCTTTACCTGGAAGGAGGGAGATAATACCATCCCCATCATCATTTCATCCGATTACCTTGAATTGTACAATACGGTCTTCGCACCCAGCCGCGACCTGCCGCAGTTTTCCGAAAAAAGCATCAGTTCACTCATCATCGGTCTCGAATGCGACGGCTTTGCGGGAACGGTGAATTTCAGGGGCAATATCGTAGCCATGAGCGACCGCGTGAACTCCGTGATCGTTCCGGAAAATTTTCTTATCTGGGCCAACGGGCATTTCGCCAATATCACCAAAATGGAACCCAACAAGATATTGCTGAAGACAAGGGATGCCAATAACCCCGAATTGCTGCGATACCTTGAACTTAAAAATTTCCACATCAACAAAGACAAGACGAAATTTGGCCGCATCAAACAGGTATTGCAGGCCATTGTGAGCGGACTGGCCGGTTTTGGCGTGCTGGTCATCCTGCTGGCCATGATGCTGTTCTCCTTTTA
>JAYWAZ010000285.1:0-3635 GCA_043781975.1 Bacteroidota bacterium | reverse complement strand
CTTATATTAAAACAAAGCAGGCTTTCGCAATACCCCAATCTCATTTACAACGGCAATGTTGCCTACAGCTCCGGCAGGAACCAGGACCCCACCAGCTTTAGCCTGATAACAAAAAGTTATTTGAGCAGCAGCATGACCCTGCAAACCGGGGTTGAACTTTTTAACTGGTACAGTAAAAGAAACACCATTGCCGCCAACAACCTGGAGGTAGATGCCGCCAAAGCCACTGTTGAAAAACAGAGAAGCGATATCGCCCTGATCGTTGCGAACGCCTACCTGCAGATATTATTGGCAAAGGAACAATACCATATCGCCGGGGTGCAGTTGCAACAATCACAGGCGCAGCTTTCTAACATAAGAAAAATGGTGAAAGCCGGCGCGCTGCCCGAACTCAATGCCGCTGAACTGGAAGCCCAGGTGGCAACAGACAGCGCCAACGTTATCTCTGCAAAAGGAAACATTGACATCAATTATTTCTTCCTGAAAACCTATATGAACATCGATGCGTCCCAACCAATGGAAATTGACGAATCACGCGCCGACAATATCCCGGTTGAAAACATTACCGATCTGCATCCGGAATTTGTGTATGCAATGGCGATAAAAAATCTGCCACAGCAAAGAGTTAATGACCTGAAGTACCGCGCCGCGCAAAAAAATACCGAAGCGTTAAAGGGCGCTATGATGCCCACCATATCCGCCTTCGGCAGCGTTGGAACAAGTTTTAACAACCAGGCGCTCGCGGTGAACGGTGTATCCTTTTATACTTCGCCCATTGGAAAGGTTACCGTGGGCGGAACTAATTACGATGTACTGCCACTGCAGCCTTTTTCCTCATTTTCTTATGGCAAACCCGGGTTGTTTACCCAATATGGTGATAACTTCAGGCAATCAATAGGGTTGGGCATCAATGTTCCCATTTTTAATTCTGGCAACCTAAGAACCAATTACGAAAGAAGCAAGCTAAACATCGAATCACTGGGATTACAACGGGACCAGGATAATCAAAAATTAAAACAGGATATTTACCAGGCGTACAATGCGGCATTGATCGCGATGGAAAAATTCAATGCTTCCAAAAAGATAGTGGAAGCGGCTCAACGCAGTTATGATTTTTCTTCAAAGCGGTTTGCGGTGGGGATGCTCTCGACGTTTGAGCTTACTACCAACCAGAACAATTTGTTCCGCGCAAAGCTGGAACAGGTGCTGAACCAGTACGATTATGTTTTTAAAGTTAAAGTGCTTGAATTTTACAAAGGGCAGGGACTGAAATTTTGAGCCTGCTAATCTATTTTGAACTGAAATAATTATGAATAAGACTTTAAAGTGGGTGATCTTTTCTTTATTGGGAGTGGTCATTCTATTGATAGTGCTAAAAAAAGCGGGGGTATTGGGCAAGGAGGAAGGCGTAAAAGTTTCCACGGAAAAAGTTGCTAAACGCACCATCGTGGAAACCGTGAATGCCAGCGGAAAAGTATATCCCGTGGTAGAAGTAAAACTGAGCCCGGATATCTCCGGAGAAATTGTTGACCTGAACGTGGCCGAAGGAGACAGTGTAAAAAAAGGACAGGTACTTGCCCATATATACGCTGATATCTATGCCACCCAAAGAGACCAGGCGTCCGCGGTTGTAAACCAGCAGCAGGCACAGGTAGCAAACGTTTCTGCCGGCATAGAAGCCATGCGGGCACAACTGGAACAGGCCAAAAAAACATACGACATGCAGAAGCAGTTGTTTGATGACAAAGTGATCAGCCAGAGTGAATTTAATACAGTAGAAGCAACTTATAAAACGGCACAGGCCAATTTTAATGCAGCCAAGCAAAACATCCGTGGAACCCAGGCTGGGGTGCAAAGCGCAAAAGCAGCTTTATCGAAAGCCAACAAAGACATCAGCCGCGCCACCCTGGTATCGCCCATGGATGGTGTGGTGAGTTTATTGAATGTAAAAAAGGGGGAAAGGGTGGTAGGAAGTTCGATGATGGCCGGAACAGAAATGATGCGCATTGCCGACCTCAGGAACATCGAGGTGCGGGTAGATGTTGGCGAAAATGATATCCCGAAGATCCACATTGGGGATAGTGCTTCCGTGGAGGTGGATGCTTATAACAACCGGAAATTTAAAGGGATCGTAACCCAGATCGCCAGCAGCAACAACGGTGCAGCTTCATCACAATCATCATCCGGTACCGATGTTACCAACTACAAAGTGTATATACAATTGCTGCCTGCTTCTTACAAAGATCTGCTGGATCCCATCCGGCCGAAAAGCTTTCCCTTTCGCCCGGGGATGAGCGCCAGCGCCGATATACAAACCAAGACACACGAAAACAGGCTGGCTGTTCCCATCAATGCTGTTACCACAAGAGATAAGAATGACAGCACCGGCGCAAAGACATATGCTGATAAAACAAAGAATGATGTAAGTTCTGCCGATAAGACTACCACCGACGCTGATGACCTGGAAGAAGTGGTTTTTGTTTTGCAAAAAGAAGGTACGGTGAAGAAAACAAAAGTAAGGACCGACATCCAGGATATAAATTACATTGAAATTTTAGGAGGATTGAATGAAGGCGATGAAGTGGTCACAGGCCCCTATGACGTAGTAAGTAAAACGCTAAAGAACAAAAACAAGGTGAAAGTGGTTCCTAAGAGTGAATTATTTGATAAGAAAAAATAAGCCACACAGCTTAGAGAAATATTTCATTCGCAATCGCGAGGCTTTCGGGTTTGCCGACGTCGATGAACTTGGATGTGCTATGATCAAAACCCACAATTTTATTGGTTTTACAAAGATCCAGATACACGTCCACCATTGAAAATTTTCCACGCTGTCTTATCGATCCAAAAATCTCAGCAGCGATAACATGAATCCCGCTGAATGCTTTCTCAAAATATTTTAATGCTTCTTTCCTGATCTTTTGTTCTCCCGTCTTTGTATTTTTCCAGCCGCAAAGATGGCCTTCCTCATTAAACAGGAAATAACGTGTGGTTTGCCGGTTGCTTACCGCCAGCGTTGCCAGCGCTTTGGAAGCATTGTGCTGATCGGTCATCCTGCCGATGTCAAGATCTGTGAGAATATCCACATTCATCAAAACAAAAGGGCCGGAGCCGTCGAAAAAAGACCTTGCTTTCATGAGCCCGCCACCCGTTTCCAATACCTGGTCTCTTTCATCTGAAATGGTGATCCGGCTGCCATAGCCATTGTTGCTGAGTATCGCTTCGGTTACCTGGTCAGGAAAGTGGTGAACATTTACAATGACATCGGTAATGCCAAAGGATGCGAGGTATTCAATGTTACGTTGCAACAATGACTTACCATTCACGACCGCCAGGGCTTTCGGATGTTCTTCGGTAAAAGGTTTTAGTCTTGTTCCCAATCCTGCCGCCAGTAGCATTGCTTTCATCATCCGTTGATTTTAGGGTTCATCTCCGAGATATTCTGTTCTATGTGGTTCAACTCAATTCTTACGCCAAACTTATTGCGCAGGTGCCGCACCATGGCATCGGCGGCGTATACGCTGCGATGACAGCCGCCGGTGCAGCCAAAGCTTATCATTAAAGAATTAAAATCTCTTTTGATATAATCTTCCACAGATATGTCCACCAGGTTATAAACGTTGTTTAAAAAGTCC
>JAYWAZ010000284.1:0-3640 GCA_043781975.1 Bacteroidota bacterium | reverse complement strand
ATGAGGCCATCGACCCGGTGAGGTTTATCGGAAATCATTCGTCGGGGAAGATGGGTATTGCCATTGCATCCGAAATGAAAAAAAGAGGAGCTGAAGTAACGCTGGTGCTTGGGCCATCCCAGGTTCCGGTTGACCCTGGTATCAAGGTGATCCATGTAAGGACCGCGGCTGAAATGCACAAAGCCTGTGTGCGGATCTTTGCAAGGATGGATATCGCCGTGATGAGCGCTGCAGTGGCCGATTATACTCCGGCGAAATACAGTGGTGAAAAGATAAAAAAAGAGGATTCAAATCTGGTCTTAACGCTTGCCAGGACAACCGATATCTTAAAAAGCCTCGGCGCCAAAAAGAAAAAAGCGCAGCTTTTGATCGGATTTGCATTGGAAACCAACAACGAAAAGGAAAACGCCCTCAAAAAACTGAGATCAAAGAATGCCGACCTGATAGTACTCAATTCCCTGAAAGATGAAGGCGCCGGTTTTGGCCATGATACTAACAAAATCACTATTTTTGACAAGGCAGGGAAAGCCCATCCTTTTGAAGTGAAGTCTAAGAAGGAAGCAGCTGTCGATATTGTAAATTCTATTATTAATTTGATGCATGCGTAAACTTAATTTTGTGTTGTTCCTGGTCCTGGTGGCCTCCTTTGCATCTGCCCAGGAACTGAAGGCAAGGGTAACCGTCATCAGTAACCGGATTGGCAATAATGTTAACCAGAATGTTTTCCGGACCCTGCAAACCGCATTGACAAATTTTGTAAGCAACCGTAAATGGACACCTGATAATTTTGCACCGAATGAGCGGATCGAGTGTAATTTTTTACTGAACCTGGATCCCACCAATGACGCCAACGTGTACAATGCTTCATTGACCATCCAGGCGGCCAGGCCGGTTTTCAATTCCTCCTACCTTTCCCCCATCATCAATTACCAGGATGAAAACATAACCTTCAAGTATGTCGAGTTTCAACAGCTGGATTTCAATGAGAACCGCGTTTCGGGGTCGGATGCGCAGGTGTCCAATCTCACGGCCGTATTTGCGTATTATGCCAACCTGATCCTGGCTTTTGATTATGATTCATACGCACCCCGCGGAGGAGATCCTTATTTCCAGAAGGCACAGAATATCGTTAATAATGCGCCTGATGGCAGAAATATCTCCGGATGGAAGGCATTTGATGGTGTGCGTAACCGTTACTGGCTTGTAGAGAATATGCTGAACAGCCGTTACACCCTCATGCATGATGTGTATTATAATTATTACCGTATGGGGATGGATAAATTATATGATGATGAAAATGCGGCTAGGACGGAGGTATTGAATGTATTGAACCTCCTCAATAATTTCAACACGGAGAATCCCAATAAAATGATCAACCAGTTTTTTTTTCAGGGTAAATCCACCGAATTCATCAAGATATTTTCCAAAGCACCACCACAGGATAAGGCCAGGGCTTCCGAATTGTTGCAAAGGCTGGATATCACCAACGCGGTCAAATACAAAGACGAAATGAAATGAGCAGGTACGCCATTGTTTTGGTTGTAAGCCTTATTTTTATTTCCTGCGGAAAAAAAGATAAGCAGGCTTCGGGTATTCTTGACCCCGTTAAAATGCAGGCGGTGTTGTGGGATGTCATTCGGGCCGATGCATACATTTCCAGGTTCACTGCAAACGATACTTCAAAAAATATCTTTGAGGAGGAAGTAAAACTGCAGAAGCAGGTTTTTGACATGCATGGAGTGAGCCGCGAAACATTCAATACAAGTTTCAACTATTATAAACTGCACCCTCCGCAGATGAAGTTGATCCTGGACAGTATGACAGCAAAAGGCAACAGGGACAAACTGATCAACATAAAAACGAGTCCAACAATAGAAAAGCAGTGATATGAACAAAGTATATGAGAACGCGGAAGATGCAATCGAAGGCATCAGCAACGGGGCCGTGATCATGCTGGGAGGCTTTGGTCTTTGCGGCATCCCTGAAAATACCATTGCAGCATTGGTGAAAAAGGGGCTGATCAATTTAACCTGTATCTCTAACAATGCAGGGGTGGATGATTTTGGTATCGGCCTTCTTTTGAAACAGAAGCAAGTTAAAAAAATGATCTCGTCTTACGTGGGCGAGAATGCAGAATTTGAACGGCAATTGCTGAGCGGTGAACTGGAAGTGGAATTGATACCGCAGGGGACACTGGCCACCCGCTGTATGGCTGCCGGGTATGGGATGCCTGCCATCTTTACGCCCGCGGGCATCGGTACGGAAGTGGCTTTTGGAAAAGAAACAAGGATGTTCAATGGCAAGGAATACTTAATGGAACTGGCTTTTGATGCCGAATATGCCCTGATAAAAGCTTGGAAAGGTGATACGGACGGTAATTTGATCTATAGGGAAACCGCGAGGAACTTTAATCCGCTGATGGCCATGGCCGGAAAGATTACCATCGCTGAAGTGGAGGAACTGGTTCCGGCCGGAGCACTGGACCCCGACCATATTCATACACCGGGGATTTATGTACACCGGATATTCCGGGGAGTTAATTATGAAAAAAGAATTGAACAAAGAACGGTAAGGAAGGTTTCAAAGGTTTAAGGGGTTTCAAAGGTTTAAAAAGTTGACCGAACCTCTTAAACCTTTTAAACATTATACCACTTCAATGGCTTTAGACAAAAATCAAATAGCACAACGCATTGCACAAGAACTGAAAGATGGATTCTATGTGAACCTGGGTATTGGTATTCCAACCCTTGTGGCCAATTATATTCCGCCAGGGATAGATGTTGTATTGCAGAGTGAGAATGGTTTATTGGGAATGGGCCCCTTTCCTTTGGAAGGGGAGGAAGATGCCGACCTGATCAATGCGGGCAAACAAACCATCACCACCATACCGGGTTCTTCTTTTTTTGACAGCGCTTTGAGTTTTGGGATGATACGTGCGGGCAAGGTAGACCTGACGGTATTGGGTGCGATGGAAGTAAGCGAAAATGGCGATATCGCCAACTGGAAGATACCCGGAAAGATGGTAAAGGGGATGGGGGGCGCCATGGACCTGGTGGCCAGTGCAAAGAACATCATTGTGGCGATGATGCATACGAATCCCAAAGGCGAAAGTAAATTATTGCCCGGTTGCACCTTACCGCTTACGGGTACACGCTGTGTAAAGAAGATCGTAACGGAATTGGCCGTGCTGGACATAACGGATCATGGATTTAAACTCCTTGAAAGGGCTCCGGGTGTCAGCGTGGAAGAGATCATCGCCAAAACGGCCGGCAAATTATTGGTGGAAGGAGAAATTCCCGAGATGCAGTTGTAACGGAAAATCGATACTTGATACTGGATACTGGATTAGGGTCTGCGAATTCATAAGATTCAACTGAGTTGGTAAAAGCTGGCTCCTCAAACTTCTAAAAGATCTTCGATGATTGATCTGCATCCCCGTCCGACTGGGTCATCCGGGCGGGCAGCATCTGGTAAAAAATCCCCCTGATTGCTCAGAGGGATTACATGATAGCTAACAATCGTTGCTTGTTATTATCAGATCTTTGGTGCCGCGGCTAATATTTCTTCATTGGCGCCGCTGGCGTATTTTTCAAAATTCTTAATAAACTGTTGGGCCAGGTTTTTCGCCTGCGCATCATAA
>JAYWAZ010000283.1:0-3640 GCA_043781975.1 Bacteroidota bacterium | reverse complement strand
TCATTTCCTTGCGCAACAGGTTGATCCTTGTGAGCGCCTTATTGTTGGCGTTGTTTTGAATCTCTTCTTCTATATTCTCGATCCGCTCGCCTAATTTTTCCATGACAACGAAATAATTATCCACGATCATATCCAGCATGGAATAACAGAGGTAATCAGATCCGCTCTGGCGTATCTTACTGGCAGCGATCTTTAATTTTTCACGGATCGGGTTGAACACGTCCTTGTCCGCCTCCTCCTGGAAGGTGAGCACGAAATTTTTTCCCAGCACAATGCTCACCTGTTCCTGTTCCACCGAATAGTTTACCTCATCATAAAACAACATGTTGCAGATACAAAACAGCACGTTCTCTATCTCATCCATTTTAGGCCGCTGCCCCACGCTTTGAATATCTTCCTGGATCAGGGGGTGCACGCCGAAATGGTTACAAAGTGACTCTACATCCGATTTGCGTATGCCGTCCACATTGATCCAGGTTTTTTTATTCGTGTCGAGGTAAGGATAACAGGCTGAAATATTTTCCAGTTTTCTTTCTTCAATCTCCGCCTGGTCGTAATCATATACATAAATATGAATGGCTTTTGCTTCTTCCCGTTTAGGCACCACCGTTGGGTTTACCTTTACAATCTCCTTCGTGCGACTGATGCTGAAGGGGAACAGGATCTTTTGAAAATAATTTTTCTTACTGCGCATATAGACAATTAAAAAAGAAAATTAAGCATTAAAAACCAAACCTGCACCAGACCGGGCGGGGAAGTGAAGGCATTAAAAGAGCCGTCCAGCTTTTCGGGCTGGACGGGTAACTCAAAATAATTTTATTTTTTTGCGGCAGGCGGTGGTGGTGGCGGCGGGTTATCGCTATTCCAAACATCGCGGTGCATTTTCCATTTTCCGTTCTCTGTTTTCCAGACCACAATGAATTTACCTTTATCAAATGACGCGTCCTTGTCTCCCAACACTTCGTACTTTCCTATCTCGGCAACAGCGTCTGGACCGCCCATCACCTCTTCGGTAATGAGCTTAAGATTACGGATGCCCATTTTGTATCCACCGTTAAAAAAGCCAGAAATGGCCTGTGTTCCGCACATCTTTGGCATGTTCGGCGGGAAGATACAGGCATCGGCAGTATAACAGCTTACAAATTTTACAGAGTCGTCCGTTGCGAAACAGGCACCATATATCGCATTGTTGGCGGCAATGGCGGCTTTTGCGGAATCCAGGCTAAAGGCCGGTGCCGCACCTGATTTGGCCGCATCATTATTACAGGAAGAAAGCATGAGGCAGGCCGAAACGACGGCGGCACCCGAAAACAGGAAGAACATTTTTTTCATGATAAGTTGTTTTATTTGGACGCTAATATAAGTTTAAAAAAGCGCCAAACCATATAGGTCCTGGATATTTTAATATTTTTTTCCTGATCGCTGGTTGCCAAAACTCCGGCTCCGGCCCCTGTCGGCATTTCCATAATTTCCAGTTCGCTTTACCATTGACTTGTTGGGTGATGAGGGCGTCTGTGAAAAGGCCGAAACGGAGAGCGGATATGGATGATCGCTCACTACGGGAACGGGTTTCCCGATCAGCTTCTGTATATCCCTCAGTTCCTCCCGCTCATCGGCATCACAAAACGAGACGGCGATACCGGTTTTTCCCGCCCTTCCGGTACGGCCTATACGATGAACATAGGTTTCGGGAACATTGGGCAGATCGAAATTGATTACGTGTGAAAGCTCGTCAATGTCAATTCCTCTTGCGGCGATATCGGTGGCCACCAGCACCCGGGTCTTCCCGGATTTGAAATTACCCAACGCGTTTTGCCTTGCATTCTGCGATTTATTTCCGTGTATAGCCGCCGCCGTTATGTGAGCGTGGTGTAAAAATTTCACTACTTTATCAGCCCCATGCTTTGTACGGGTGAAGATCAACGCGGTAACGATCTCTTCGTTCTTCAATAAATGTAACAACAACGCTGGTTTGTCTTTCTTGTCAACGAAGTACAGGTTTTGTTCAATGGCATCTACCGTGGACGAAGCTGGCGTAACTTCCACTTTGACCGGGTTGGTCAGCAATACATTGGCCAGCTTTTGGATCTCGGGGGGCATGGTAGCAGAGAAAAACAGGGTTTGTCTTTTTGCCGGAAGCTTTGTGATGATCCTTTTTACATCGTGGATGAACCCCATATCCAACATACGGTCGGCTTCATCCAGCACAAATATCTTGAGGTGCCGCAGGTCGATAAAACCCTGGCTGATCAGGTCAAGTAAACGGCCGGGCGTAGCCACCAAAATATCCACGCCTCTTCTTAGGATATTGGTTTGATTAAGCTGCGATACGCCACCAAAAATAACGGTATGCGTAAGGCCGGTGAATTTTCCATACGCCGCGAAGCTTTCGTCAATCTGGATGGCCAGCTCCCTCGTGGGGGTCAGTATCAACACCTTGATAGTTCTGGGGCCACGATCATCATTTTTTTCCTGATATAATAGCTGTAAAATTGGGATTGCGAAAGCGGCCGTTTTTCCTGTGCCGGTTTGCGCACAGCCCAGGAGATCCCTTCTTTCAAGGATCAACGGTATGGATTGTGCCTGGATGGGCGTGGGGGTTGTATACCCTTCTGCGTTCAGCGCTTTGAGAATAGGGTCAATTAATTCTAATTTTTTAAATGCCATGGAATGGTTTAATTTTTTATAAAGGCTGGCAAAGACGTTGCATTTTCTGAATCAGCGGGAAATATTTGTTTACCACATCGGCTTACAACCTGCCGTGTTTCTTAAGTGGAGTAGGCGGCAAAGGTAGGCTTTTGTTTTTTAATGGTGTTTTCAGCTCCCCATTACGCCCCGGCGATGGCATGGGCATGTATTACCCTGGTTAAAAGCCGATTTCCATTTAAATATCGTTTTTGTAAATTCGCATACAATTCAGTGTTATGTCAACCCTCACGATCAGCACCATTCAAAGCAGTTTACTCTGGGAAGAAAAATCAGCGAACCTGCGGCTGCTGGAAGAAAAGATCTCGGGGATGACCGAAAAAACCGAGATCGTTGTGCTGCCCGAAATGTTCAGCACGGGTTTTAGTATGGATGTGAACCAGCTGGCAGAAACAATGGAAGGAGAAACCGTGGGCTGGATGAAAAGGGTAAGCCGTGAGAACGGTATCATACTTACTGGCAGCGTGATCATTGAAGAAGCAGGAAAATGTTATAACCGGCTGGTTTGGATGATGCCCAATGGCCAGTATGGATATTATGACAAGCGACATCTGTTTGCCTTCGGGGAAGAAGACCGGTATTACAGCCCGGGCGATAAAAGGCTGATCGCTTCCGTGAAAGGCTGGAAAATAAATTTACAAATATGCTATGACCTGCGCTTCCCCGTATGGGCAAGGCAACAATCGGCGGGAAATGAACCCGAGTATGACGTGCTGATCTATGTTGCCAACTGGCCCGAGCGGCGCAGCCATGCCTGGAAAACGCTGCTTTGCGCCAGGGCCATCGAAAATCAGTGTTATGTTGTCGGCGTGAACCGGGTGGGAAATGACGGAAAAAATATCTATTACAGCGGAAATAGCCTGGTCATCGACCCGCTGGGCCAGGTGCTTTATCATATGGCAGACGAGGAAGACGTTTTTACCATTGCGCTTCA
>JAYWAZ010000282.1:0-3646 GCA_043781975.1 Bacteroidota bacterium | reverse complement strand
CTATTACCAGCCAGGCGAAAAGGATCGCGGCGGTGAACCTACTGGATTTGGTGCCCAACGGATATTATATAACGGTAAGGAATACCTCCGGTGTTGCTCCTGCCTCCAATACCTATCCGGATGACTGGAAGGCTGACACCCTTGTCATGGGCAGCGGCAATTCGTTGTACCACCGCCTCAAAAATGCAGGCTTTGTTGAAATAGATTCGTTTAACAGGCCCAGGTCATTCAATTTTATTTATAAGAAACAGGACAATGCTTTCATACCGGTCTATAAGTTTTCCGCCGGCACTACGGATAAAGTGGTGTTAGATGCGGTATGCCCCGTTACCAAGGGCTCGGGAACGATCACCTCACCGGTATTCGGCCCGGCGAAGGCCTGGAACCAATTTCACTGGCGGGGTGCCCCGCTTGAAGCGGGTGTTGGTGACTCAATTTCCTTTAAGATCATTGGCGTGAGCCCTGGCGGAACAGAAACCACTTTATACACAGTTGATTCCTCCACTAAGGACTTTAATATTTCAGCGGTCAACCCCGTACAATATCCGTTTATTAAATTAAAAATGTATAATCAGGACAAGGTTCAGGGTACGCCCTACCAGTTGAGATATTGGAGGCTGAATTATACGGCCGTACCGGAAGGCGCCGTTGCCCCGAATATCCTTTACGTAATGAAGGATACCGTTAACCAGGGCGAACTGATCGATTTTAAACTGGCCTTCAAGAACATCAGTCCAACCGCGTTCGACAGTTTATTGAAAGTGAATATCATCATTACAGATCGCAATAACGTTCCGCACCCAATAAGTCTACCAAGGCGCAAAGCGCTTATTTCAGGCGATACGCTGGTGATCAGTTACCAGATCGATACCCGGAATTACCCGGGCGGTAATACATTGTTTGTGGATGTAAACCCGAATAATGACCAGCCCGAGCAGTTCCATTTCAACAATGTATTGTATAAGGATTTCTTTGTAAGGCCCGATAATTTCAACCCGCTGCTGGATGTAACCTTTGACGCCGTGCATATCCTTAACAAGGACATCGTTTCGGCCAAGCCCCATATCATCATAAGATTAAAGGATGAAAGCCGGTTCCTTGCGCTCAGCGATACCTCGCTCATCAAAGTGCAGGTACGCTATCCCGATGGTTCACTGCACAGTTATAATTTCGGGGATACGATGCGTTTCACACCGGCCAACCTTACTACCGGTGAAAATACCGCATCGATCGACTTCGCGCCATGGTTTCCGCAGGAAGGAGAATATGAACTGATCGTTTCAGGAAAAGATGTGGTGGGTAACAGCGCGGGCGCACTGGCTTATCATGTAATATTCACGGTCATCTCAAAATCAATGATCTCTAATTTGCTTAACTATCCCAATCCTTTCACCACGTCAACCGCGTTTGTATTCACCATCACCGGTAATGAGGTGCCGCAGAATATGCGGATACAGGTGCTTACCATCACCGGCAAAGTGGTGCGGGAGATCACCAAGGATGAACTGGGGCCGCTCCATGTAGGACGCAACATCACTGAATTCAAATGGGATGGTACCGATATGTACGGCGCCAAACTGGCCAACGGGGTTTACCTATACAGGGTGCTTACTAACCTGAATGGTAAATCGCTGGAAAAATACAAGGCCGATGGCGATAATACGGATAAGTATTTCAACAAGGGTTATGGAAAAATGGTGATCATCCGGTAATCCTGCCAAATCATATTGAAAGGCTGCCGTCAACGGCAGCCTTTTTTATTTCATACCTTCGCAAAAAAATAATTAATGGCTAAGATAGCTATCAATATAGCCACCGGCAGCTTACAGCAAAACGAGATCATTGTGGGGATCGACCTGGGAACCACCAACAGCCTGGTGGCCATCATTCATCCTGAAAGTAAACAGCCGGTTGCATTAAAAGAGCATAACAGCGCTTCATTGGTGCCATCTGTCATTCACTTTGAAAAAGACGGCGCAGTTACGGTAGGGGAGGAAGCCAAAAAATTCCTGGTGACCGATCCGGCCAATACCGTTTTTTCAGCGAAAAGGCTGATGGGCAAGAATTATAATGATGTTAAACAGCATTCCAACTCGGTGGCCTATACCATCATTGATGATGTGGACAGGCTGGTGAAAGTGCAGGTGGGAAATCTTTTTTATTCGCCCGTTGACCTGTCGTCGCTTATTTTAAAAGAATTAAAAAAATCGGCCGAACACATTTTAAAGACACCGGTGACCAGGGCGGTGATAACGGTGCCTGCCTATTTTAATGATACACAAAGACAGGCTACCAGGGACGCCGGTAAATTAGCGGGCCTGGATGTGATGCGCATCATCAATGAACCCACGGCGGCCAGCCTGGCCTATGGTTTTGGCCTGAGCAAAGAAGAGAATAAGACCATTGCGGTGTACGACCTGGGCGGGGGAACATTCGATATTTCGATACTCACGATCTCCAATGGGATCTTTGAAGTGCTCTCTACCAATGGCGATACCTACCTGGGCGGCGATGACTTTGACGCTGCGATCGTAGACCATTGGATGGAGACATATCATTACCATGATAAAGCGGATGCAAATAAATACAGGCAGGTATTGCGACTGAAAGCGGAAGAAGCGAAAAAATATCTATCCCAACATGAAATCTATACATCCGCTTTTGAAGAAAATGATCTTGCCATTACGAAAGAAATATTTGAAGCGATCAGTAAACCCGTTATTGATAAAACGATCAGTTGTTGTGCCAGTGCGATGCGGGATGCGGGAATCGATACAAAGGCACTCGATGAGATCATCATGGTTGGCGGCAGCACCAGGGTTCCGCTGGTGAAGAAGATGGTCGCTGAATTTTTTGGCAAAGCGGTCAATGATTCGGTGAATCCCGATGAGGTGGTGGCATTGGGCGCGGCCATACAGGCCGATATACTGGCCGGGAACAGGACCGACCTGCTGTTGCTGGACATCACCCCGCTGTCGCTTGGACTGGAAACGATGGGCGGCCTGATGGATGTGTTATTGCCAAGAAATTCAAAGATCCCTGCCAGGGCTTCCCGCCAGTACACTACTTATAAAGACGGACAGGGAGGAATGAAGATCGCGGTGTACCAGGGAGAGCGTGACCTGGTGAAGGATAACCGCCGTTTGGCCGAATTCAATCTCACAGATATACCCGGAATGCCCGCAGGATTGCCCAAAGTGGAAGTTGGGTTTTTGATAAATGCCGATGGCATTTTAGTGGTGAATGCGAAAGAACTCAGAAGTGGGGTGGAACAATCCATTGAAGTAAAGCCACAGTATGGGTTAACAGATGAAGCCGTTGAGAAAATGTTGCTCGATTCCATGCAACATGCCAGGGAGGATATGGATATCCGGGCCCTTACGGAAGCCCGGACCGAAGGGGAACAGTTGCTGCAGACCACGGAAAAATTTATACAAAAGAATATCACATTGCTTACGCAGAAAGAGATCCTCGACACTTCGCAGGCCATGCAGGCCCTGCAGTTGTCGCTTGGGATGGATGACAAGAACCTGATACAGGCGAAGACGGAAGCGCTGAACGCCCTGTCGAGGCCCTATGCCGAGCGCATCATGGATGAAGCGATCGGGAAAGCGATGGCCGGGAGAAAAATTTAAAAAGATTCCTT
>JAYWAZ010000281.1:0-10111 GCA_043781975.1 Bacteroidota bacterium | reverse complement strand
ACAATAATGAATCCGGTAAATTCAAGGGAAAAAAAATAATTTTTGTGGGATATGGAATTGATGATACCGCCAAATACAGTGATTATAAAAAGATCGATGTGAAAGGAAAGATAGTCGTATTCTTCCTGGGTGAACCCAAAAAAGAAGGTAAGTATATCATTTCGGGCAGCAACCGTTCTTCCGAGTGGACATTTCCGGGCATCAGTAAAAAACTCGCAACGGCAGCCGCGAAGGGTGCCATCGGCGCGCTGATCATTAATCCGAACCAGGAAATATTCAGCCAGCGGATGATCGACAACGGAAAGAGGACCGGTGTTTATTTTCCAAGAAATACCGGTGGCGCAAAACAAATAGATTTTGCGCAGCTTTCGCACGCTATGGCAAAAAAGCTGCTCGGAAATGATTTTGACACGCTGCTAAAGGTTACCAAGGCAAATCAAATCATGGAAATGCAATGGTTAGTTGAAAAGAAGGTAAAGCTTGCTTTTCAATTTGAAAAACACCGTACTACGATAAATGCCAGCAATGTGCTCGGCATCATTGAAGGCACCGATAAAAAAGACGAATATGTTTTTTTAACCGGGCATTACGATCACCTGGGCAAACACGATGGAAAAATTTATTACGGCGCCGATGATGACGGCAGCGGCACCTGTGCCGTCATTGAAATGGCCACCGCTTTTGCCAAAGCCGCTGCCGATGGATTCCGGCCGAGGAGAACACTGGTATTCATGACCGTTAGCGGTGAAGAAAAAGGCCTTTGGGGAAGCGAATACTACAGCGATCATCCTGTTTTCCCTTTAGAAAATACATCCGTTGACCTCAATACCGATATGGTAGGAAGGATCGATACTGATCGCAGGACCGATGACACCCTGAATTATGTTTACGTGATAGGACACGATAAGCTTAGCAGCGACCTGCCCCTCATCAATGAAGTAGCCAATAATAAATACACGAAACTTCAGTTGGATTATAAATATGATGACCCCGGTGATCCCAATCGCATCTATTTCCGCAGCGACCATTATAATTTTGCACGAAAGGGTGTGCCGATCTTATTTTTCTATGATGGCATGTTAAAGGCCGATTATCACCGGCCTACGGATACCATTGATAAAATAAACTGGGACCTCTATGAAAAAAGGGTTCGCATGATCTTTCATACCGCATGGGAAATGGCCAACAGGGATAATATGCTGAAGAGAGATATTCCTTTACCGGTAACGGCAAGATAAGAACCCCCTCCGCCCCCTGAAAGGGGAACCCGGACCCTAATTATTTCAGGCTCTTTTCTATTCTAGTTAGAACGGATTCTAAATGATTCAATATTTCATCTGTTGTAAAACGAAGGGCAGTTAAGCCTAACTCTTCAAGATCTTTTTGACGTATTGCATCATTAGATTTTACTTCTTCTAAATCATGAATGCTGCCATCTATTTCAATTATTAACTTTTGTGAATGACAATAAAAGTCGGAAATATAGAGTGAGATGGGATGTTGTTGTCTGAATTTTAATGTAGGAAACCGCTCTTTCAGCCTTCCCCATAATATCATTTCAGTACGGGAAACATTGTTGCGCAGCTGCCTTGCTAACGCAAAAATAATGGCGCCTGCGCCATAAAACATGCTCGTCTTCATAATAAGGTCACTGATCAAATACTAAAACACTTCTTAACCAGCATACTGCAAAGTTCCCACTTTAGGGGGCGGAGGGTGTTTTTTTTACCAACCCAGCACCCAGGCGAATATCAGCGGAACAACAATTGTTGCATCGCTCTCCACAATGAATTTTGGGGTATTGATATCCAATTTTCCCCAGGTGATCTTTTCATTGGGCACCGCTCCGGAGTAAGAGCCATACGAAGTTGTTGAATCGGATACCTGGCAAAAATAACTCCAGAAGGGAACATCATGCCATTCCAGGTCCTGGTACATCATCGGCACCACGCATATCGGGAAATCCCCGGCAATACCGCCGCCGATCTGGAAAAAACCAACACCCTTCCCGGCCGAATTATTCCTGTACCAGTCGGCCAGCCATACCATGTATTCGATACCACTCTTCATCGTAGAGGCCTTTAATTCATTTTTGATGATATAGGAAGCAAAAATATTTCCCATCGTACTGTCTTCCCATCCCGGCACCACGATCGGGATGTTATTTTGTGCCGCCGCCAGCATCCAGCTGTTCTTTGGATCGATCTCGTAATACTGTTCCAGCACACCGCTCAATAACATCTTGTACATGTACTCGTGCGGAAAATAACGTTCGCCTTTATCATCGGCGTCTTTCCATATCTTATGAATGTGCTGCTGCAGCCTCCTGAACGCTTCTTCTTCGGGTATACAGGTATCAGTAACGCGGTTAAAATGATTTTCGAGCAGGTCCCATTCTTCCTGCGGGCTCAGATCACGATAATTGGGCACTCTTTTATAATGGCTGTGCGCTACCAGGTTCATGATATCTTCTTCGAGGTTGGCGCCGGTACAGCTGATGATGGCGACCTTGTCCTGCCGTATCATTTCTGCCAAACTGAGTCCCAGCTCTGCGGTGCTCATGGCACCGGCAAGGGTGATCATCATTTTACCGCCTTCATTCAGGTGCGTAACATAACCCTTAGCGGCATCCATTAAGGCTGCGGCATTGAAGTGGCGGTAATGGTGTTCTATGAATGTTGAAACAGGGCCCTTGCTCATATTGATCGTTTAAGGCTGCAAAAGTAATTTTTTTTATGTACCCGGCAGCTGAAATTCTATTAAGCTTCAGTGGCAGTTTATCAGGAACAATATTGAAGGGCGCCGTTATACAATATCCCTTTTTTGACAATGGCAGATCATTTAGCATCAATAGTGATCGTTGCTGTATGTTCTGAACCATCCGGGCAAACACAAGTAATAGTGAAATGCCATTTTACTCCTCCCCTGATATGAACAATTAACATCCCTGTGTCAGCAGAGAATGCAAGATCCATGTATTCGGGCGCTGTGTAGGAATACTTTGCACCAGTACAACCGCAGAGGCTTTTTGGAGTTAGAATGTATTTTACCTGTTCGCCGTCTTCGATATTCACTGTGCCTTTGCCGCTACCGGTTTTTACAGCTCCGGTTGCCTTTAACCATTCGTATTTGATCTCCAGGTCATTTATTGGTTCTCCTTTAACATTGTCGTCTTTAACCAGTTCTTTCCCGCAGGAAACTAAAAGAAAGCTGCACAGGAATAAGAACGGAAGTGTAATGCTGATTAACTTTTTCATTTTGATGATTTTAAATGATTTCCGCTACTGATCGTATGATCAACGGCGAACAAATTATTGGGATGATAAATCGTAAGATTTATACTCATACCAGATCATTCAATAATAATAGTGATCTCTGCTGTATGTTCTACGCCATCCGGGCAAGTACAAGTGATGGTGACCACCCATGCTGCTTTTCCTTTGCCCTTGAAACTAACATGTACTACCCCCGTTGCAGAATCCTGGTCTGAGTCAATAAAGTCGGGCTTTGTGTGGGTAAACTTACCACCACTGCAAGGGCAGGTTGGGATAAACGTGTACTTTACTTGTTCGCCGTCTTTAATTTCAAATGTACCTGTGCCGCTTCCGGATTCTACTTTTCCCGTAACCCGCTGAAATTTGTATTTGACCACCAGGTCATTTTTTGTTTCAGTTTTGACCGGGTCGGTTTTCACCGGTTCTTTGTCGCAGGAAACAATAAAGAAGCTGAGCATTGCGAATGCGATTGTTGAATTTTTAAGTAATTTTTTCATACTAAATGTTTTTAAGATTAAGTGTTTAGTTACAGAAGTATATCAACAAACTCCATTTTTGTTACCTTATATAAATTCCCAAAAGCCCCGTTTCTTTTAATAACCGCTGAGGCGGGGAGACGCAGCACACAAAAGAATGGTTCCCGTCTCTGCGCCTCAGCAATAAAATCAATCCAGCCTATCCCCTGTATTCACCCTCTTTCTTCGTACATTTAAGTTTAACCTTCATGTATGAAAAAGCTATTCCTGCTTATCCTTTTATTTACCTGTTATAAAACATTTTCCCAAACCATCATACAGCGCGACCCTGAAATTGAAAAAATGCTGAGAGCTGTTTCCGCCGATTCCCTGCAGTCCTATATCAGAACACTGGTTGCTTTTGGAACGCGAAACACTTTAAGTACGCAAACCAATCCCAAACGCGGCATTGGCGCTGCAAGGAACTGGGTGCTTGGCCGGTTCAATGAAATGGCCGTTCAATCCAATGGAAGGCTTACGGCAATGATCGATACGACTACACTACAGCCGGATGGGAGGCGGGTTGACCGGGCCCTTATTTTGGGTAATGTGGTTGCCACGCTTAAAGGAACTGATCCGGCCGATAACCGCATTTTTATCATCAGCGGTCACCTGGATAATATGCGTTCAAGCCCAACAGATAGTATTGGTGATGCCCCCGGAGCCGATGATGACGGCAGTGGTACCGCGGCGGTCATGGAATGCGCAAGGGTCATGAGTAAATATAATTTTCCCGCCACGGTCATATTTGTGGCGGTCAGCGGCGAAGAACAGGGTTTACTGGGTTCCGCCTTCATGAGTGAAAAGGCCAAAAAAGAGAACTGGAATATTGAAGCTGTACTCAATAATGATATCATGGGCAGCAATAACAGCAATGAAACCAATATCATTGACAATACGAAGGTCCGTGTGTTCAGTGAAGGGCTGCCTGCATTTGAAACAGAAAAAAATTCAATTAACATCAGGAATTTAGGACTGGAGAATGACGGTAAAGCGCGGCAGCTTGCCCGCTATGTAAAGGAGATCGGCGAACGCTACGTCGAAAACCTCCAGGTGGTGCTGATCTACCGCAATGACCGTTTTTTACGGGGCGGCGACCATACTCCTTATGTACAGCGTGGCTTTGCGGCCGTACGCATTACGGAGATGAATGAAAATTATACACGCCAGCACCAGGATATAAGAACAGAAAAAAATATTCCATACGGCGATCTGCCTGAACATATCGACTTTGAATATCTGCGCAAAAATACTTGTCTGAACCTGGCCAATCTCGCCAGCCTTTCCAAAGCGCCATCCATGCCCGACTCCGTAAAAATGGAAGTGAAAAAATTAAGCAATTCCACTTACCTGTACTGGAAGGCACCCAGGTTTGGTAAAACAAAAGGCTATTATGTATTGATCAGGGAAACCACCAGTGCCTTCTGGCAAAGAAAAATATTCACGGCAGAAACAGAAATGCGTTTGCCTTTTTCAAAAGACAATTATTTCTTTGCCGTACAGGCCGTGAATGAAAAAGGTAATGAAAGTCTGCCCGTAGTACCCTTACCCGGCCGGTAAACAACTTTACCAAAGTTTGATTAAAAATAAATTTGCACATTTCAACTATTATTTAGACATTTGTCTAAATATACAATTATCTAAACATGAACGCCCTCTTCAAAGCATTGAATGATACCACCCGCCGGGAAATACTGGAACTGCTGAAAAAAGGCGACCTCTCGGCGGGCGAGATTGCCGACCGCTTCAACATCAGCAAGCCCAGCATCTCTCACCACCTCGACCTGCTGAAACAGGCGGGCCTGGTGCAATCCGTCAAAGAAGGGCAATATATTTATTACTCGCTCAACACCACCGTGATGGATGAGATCGTAAAATGGTTCATCCGGTTTAAAGTAAAAAAGAAATAAATTTTTTATCATGAAACAATCCAAATTATTTTACCTGCTTTTCCCTTTTATCGTCATGTCGATTCCCTGGATCTATTTAGTCATTGTGTGGAATGACCTGCCGGCCACCATACCGACACATTTTGGACTTAGTGGAAAGCCCGATGCATACGGGCCAAGAGACCAGATCGTAATAGCACCGGCAATACTGACTGCTATAGCTATCGGTGTTTACTTCCTGCTGCGAAATATCTATAAGATCGATCCCAAGCGAAAATACGCAGCAACCACTTCGGGCATATTATCAAAACTGGCCATGATGATCGTACTATTATTATGTGCGGTACTGCTGCTTATCATCTACTGGTCGCTTCATGGTAAAGTAGAAGGCCTGAATATTTTATTTTGCGGTATCAGCCTGATCATGGCCTATATTGGCAATCTCATGCATAGCATCAAGCCTAATTATTTCGTGGGCTTTCGGATACCCTGGACACTGGAGAATGAAGAGAACTGGAGAAAGACGCACCAACTGGCTAGTAAGATATGGTTCGCCGGCGGGATCATCCTGGCCATTACTTCGCTATTGGTAACTAATCAGGCGATCATCTTTGTGTTCCTTTCCGGCATTGGTGTAATGGTTATCATACCGGCGGTCTATTCTTATAATCTGTACAGGCAAGCCATCAAAACAACAAAGGAAAAACAAGATCTGTGAAGCACTTGTATCGTTTTTAGTAAGTTACAGGTCATCTATTGAAAAAGCCCCCGAAATTCCGGGGGCTTTTTGGATCTACCCTTCAACAACCTGCTTTTTTGTTTTCTTGATTACGTCTACTTCTCCGCTGCTGTAGCATTTCAGTTGCAAAACCTGCTTGCCATTATCGACATTGATGTAGTAGCTGGTTTGTCCTTCATTCGTAACTTCGAATGCATTTTCTGAAATAAAATAATCCTCGTACTTCTTGCCGAGTTCCAGTAATATGCTCAGGGGCATTTGTGCCGATGCGATCTTTCTGGACGTGCCCACCAGTTCACCATCCTCATTGTAGGCTGCACTGACCTTCGTATTGTTGAAATTGAACGAAGCGACATAATAATCGCTTGTCTTTTCCCAGTCTACCTGGCTGGCCCCGGAGAAATCGTGTTGAAATGCGGTCTTTACCAAGGCGGTTACATTGTCACCGTCACTGGCAAATGAACTGGTGGCGAACAGCATTACGATCGCTGTTAAAATCGTTGCAATCTTTTTCATAACTATACTTTTTAAATGTTTAAGATAGCTGCCCATGGCCGGCAGCAATTACAAAACAAATGTAGAATTGAGTTTCTGCAACCAAAAGCAGATTGGTACCAGTTGCGTTAATAAAGGTTAAAGAGCGTATAAGTGGTAAAATCAAGTGATGGCTGGACCTGGCCTTTTCAACAGAACCCTTTGCTGTAAAGGCTTTACTGTTTTTTCTTAATAAAATACTAAAAAATGATTTGGTATTGTTAAAAAGTGAAAATGGTTCGGCCCGCAATAAATTTTGGAAAGTCTCCAAAGTTTTCAAAGGTTTGTACCATGAATTATCTCGCCCACGCCCACCTTTCTTTTGATCACCCCGAAATACTGGTTGGCAATATGATCAGTGATTTTGTAAAGGGCAAAAACCAATTCAATTATCCCGCCGCTGTACAAAAAGGCATACGGCTTCACCGGGCCATTGACACTTATACGGACGCACATCCAGTTACACGGGAATTAAAATATTTTTTCAGGCCCGCATACCGGCTCTATGCCGGCGCCTTTGGCGATGTGGTATATGATCACTTTTTAGCCAATGACCCCGCCCAGTTTGCCAATGAAGGAGCATTACTGGATTTCGCTGCCGCCACTTATCAAACCCTTGAAGGCGGTTTCAGCCTGCTGTCGCCGCTATTCCAGAAAATGCTGCCATATATGAAAGCACAAGACTGGTTGTATAATTACCGGTATAAACACGGGATCGAACAAAGTTTTGGAGGCCTGGTCCGGCGGGCCGCCTATCTTTCCGAAAGCGAAACAGCCTTTTCTGTTTTTAACGAACACTATGAAGCCATGCGAACCTGCTACCAGGAATTTTATCCGGGCCTTAAGAATTTTGCCGCACATCAATTGCAGGAACTGTTGAACACCTGATTCATTTATATTTGCAAAAAGTTTTTTTATGAAGAAAATTTTGAATATTCTTACCCTGGTCTTTTTTTTAGCAGTGGTTGCAGGCGCGCAAACCAAATTGCCGCCCATAGATAAATCGCCGATGGATATGAGTTATTGCCCCAATGGCTATCCCGTACTTAAGATACAGGATAAGCTCACAGATCCATTGGTTGCAAGGGTGATCTATAGCCGCCCGCAAAAGAATGGAAGGGTGATCTTCGGGGAACTGGTGGAATATGGAAAAGTATGGCGTATGGGCGCCAATGAAGCCACGGAGATCGAATTTTTTAAAACTGTTCGGATCAACGATAAGAAAGTAAAGAAAGGCCGTTATACCATGTACTGCATTCCTTATACCGACAAATGGACGATCATCTTCAATAAAGAATCAGATACCTGGGGTTCATTCAAATACGATGAGAAAAGAGACCTGCTTCGGATCGATCTTCCGGTGCAAAAACAAAATGAGATACTGGATGCGTTCGTGATGGCTTTTGATAAGTCGCCCACGGGATACAATTTGATCATCGCATGGGATGATATAAAAGTGAGCCTGCCCATTGTTTACTAAATAAGGAGCTACGTAAGGGCTAAGAGGCCAAAGAAGAAAAAGAGAAAAGGGATTTAATTACTGCTCCTTTGGTCCTCTTTTTATCTCTTAGCAATAACCTTAAATACATTTGTTAACCACTCAGGTTTTTTGTTGATATTTACACCATGTGTGGAATAGCCGGCATCCTTATCGCAAATAAAAACCCCGAAGCCATAACAATTAAGGGCGGACTGCGGCATCTTAAAAAAATGACCGACACCCTGGCACACCGCGGCCCTGATGGCGAAGGCGGCTGGAATAATAAAGAAGGGAATGTTTTTTTGGGCCACCGTCGCCTGGCGATCATCGACCTTACACCAATGGCTGCCCAGCCCATGCATTATGCGAACCGTTATACCATTATCCATAACGGGGAAATCTATAACTATATTGAATTAAGGGCCAGGTTGCTCCAGAAGGGTTATAGCTTTTCCTCGCAGACTGATACGGAGATCATTGTAGCCGCGTATGATTGCTGGAAAGAAAAATGCCTGCAACAACTGGATGGTATGTTTGCCTTCGCCATTTGGGATGACAAGGAAAAAATGCTTTTTGCCGCAAGGGACCGCTTCGGGGAAAAACCATTTTTTTATTATGAAGATGAGGAGCACCTGGTCTTTGCCAGTGAAATGAAAGCGCTTTGGGCCGTGGGCATTGAAAAAACCATTGATGAAAAGATACTGCTGAATTATCTCACCCTGGGTCATGTGCAGAACTCGATGGATAAGGAACAAACTTTTTTTGAAAATATTTACGCTCTTCCCCCCTCCCATTATCTTAGATTCACTACTGCCGATTTTAAATTGAAGGTCCATAAGTACTGGAGCATCAATAAGGAAATAAAGATCGATATCTCTGTACCGGACGCCATTGAAAAATTCACAGCATTATTCAACGGTTCCGTTAAAAAAAGATTGCGCAGCGACGTTTCCATCGGCACATCATTAAGCGGTGGTTTAGACAGTTCTTCCATAGTTTCAGTGATCAACGGACTTAAACCCCAAAACTCAAAACTCAAAACCTTTTCAGCTGTCTTCCCCGGTTTTGAAAAAGATGAATCAAAATATATTCAATCGGTTGCGGAAACCTTTAATATTGAAAGCTTCCAGGTGGTGCCTGATGCCCATGGATTGATCAATGATTTTGAAAAACTCTGTTATCACCAGGAAGAACCTTTTCAATCATCCGCTATTTACGCGCAATACAAAGTATTCGGACTGGCCAAACAGGAACAGGTAAAAGTATTACTCGATGGCCAGGGCGCAGATGAATCACTGGCAGGTTACCCCGGTTATATTCACTGGTACCTGCAGGAAGTGTTGAGCCGGCACAAACTGGGAGCTACGCAAAAGGAAAGGATCGCCCTGCAAAAAAACAAACAACCCTTTCGCTGGGACCTTAAAAATGTACTGGCCGCATTTCTTCCTGCGCATGCCGCCATACAACTGGAGAAAAATGAATACCATAAGACCATCAGGAATCCAGATATCAGCCGTGACTTCCTCAGGTCGCAGTCGGGGCGGGAATGGGAAGGAATCCATAAACCCATTGTAACAAAGCTCAACGATATCCTTTGTTTTAATGTGACCGAGCTGGGCCTCGAAGAACTGCTTCGTTTTGCAGACCGGAACAGTATGGCGCATGGCAGGGAAGTACGC
>JAYWAZ010000280.1:0-10159 GCA_043781975.1 Bacteroidota bacterium | reverse complement strand
CCGACTGGCTCAGCAAGACCGTTTCAAAAAAATGGATACCCGTTTATGCCGGTATCATCGCTGCCGCAGTGATCGCAACCGCTTTGCTGCAATGGGGTTTTCAGCACCTGGTCATGAAGGATAATGAAGCGCTTTCCTGGTTTGTCCACTGGCTGGTGCTTGTGGTTGCCGCGGGCTTACTGCTGCTATCCGTTACCGTGAATTACCGGCTGGTGAAGAAATTGCTGTATAAATTATAAGAATATGTGGACAAGAAAATGTGAAATACAAAATATTGAATGTAAAAGTTGAAAAGCTTTATAATTTACAGACGCTTTAAATTATTGAACACTGCAACTTTTACATTTTACATTCAACATTTAATATTTTACATTCTCACAATGCTTCATACACCACCGCCGCCCCCTGCCCCACTCCTACACACATCGTAGCCAAACCGTACCGCGCCCTCCGCCTTTTCAGTTCGTACAATAAAGTAGTGGAAATACGTACTCCGCTGCATCCCAACGGATGCCCCAACGCGATGGCCCCGCCGTTCACATTTACTTTTTCCAGGTCAAGTCCCAGGTCATGGATACACGCAATGGATTGGGAGGCGAAGGCCTCGTTCAGTTCGATCAGGTCAAGGTCGGCCACGCTAAGACCCGCTCGCTGAAGGGCCTTCTTGGTTGCAGGTACCGGCCCGATGCCCATGATGGCGGGATCCACGCCAACAACCGCCATGCTTACTACTTTGGCCATCGGGTTCAACCCGTATTTTTTAACGGCCTGTTCGCTGGCCAGCAGCATCGCCGCGGCACCGTCATTGATGCCGCTGCTATTCCCCGCCGTTACCGTCCCGTCTTTTGCAAAAGCGGGCTTCAGTTGCCCCAGTGTTTCCAGCCCCGATAAACGCGGATGTTCATCCGTATCAAAATCAAAGACCTCTTTCCCTATCTGCACCTGTACCGGCACGATCTCGTCGCGCCATTTGCCTGCCGCAAGGGCCATGGCATATTTTTTCTGACTTTCCATCGCAAACTCATCCTGTGCATTTCGGCTGATGTTCCAGCGCTTGGCCACATTCTCCGCAGTTTCACCCATGGTGTAAGGATAATACAGTTCCGATAATTTTTTATTTACAAAACGCCAGCCCATGGTAGTATCATAGATCTGGGGTTCGCGGGCGAAAGCGCTGTAACTCTTGGGTTGTACAAAGGGCGCCCTGCTCATGCTTTCCACACCACAGGCGATCATCAGGTCACCATCGCCATTCGCGATCGCATGCGACGCGTCCATCACCGCCTGCAGTCCGCTGGCGCAAAGCCTGTTCACCGTGGTACCGGCTACAGTTGCGGGTAGCCCTGCCAGTAAGGCTGCCATCCGGGCCACGTTCCGGTTGTCTTCCCCGCTCTGGTTAGCGGCGCCGGCAATCACGTCTTCGATGGCATTGATATCAATGGACGCATTACGATTCACCAATACCTTGATGACATGGGCCAGCAGGTCATCGGGCCGCAGGCCACTCAAAGCGCCACCGTATTTTCCAATGGGTGTTCTCAACGAGTCAATTACATAAACTGTCTGCATAAATGTTTTTTTATGAGCCCGGCCAAATGGCATCATTCAACTCCATTGGCGTCGCACTCTTGTACGATATCTCATTATTCAGCGGTTATCGTAGCGGAGGATAGAAACACGGATAATACTGATAAAAATGGATATGCACTGAAAAATCCGTTTTTATCCGTCCCAATCCGTGTCATCCGCGTTCCCATCCCCCCACAAAGAACGTAAATACCCCGTAATTCAGGAAATCAATCACAGATTATATGATTTAATGATCACGCTGAAAAGCTCACCCTATCTGCGAAATCGATCCCAATCCCCTGGTCTGCGATTTAATCTGTCGATCTGGGTTATCTTTGCACCATGCCGGCAGTTAAAAACATACGAACATTAAGTCTACCCGAATTAAAGGAATATTTCGAATCCATCGGTGATAAAAAATTCCGGGCCATACAAACCTACGAATGGCTATGGAAGAAGAACGCCCAAAGCTTCGAAGACATGAGCAACCTCTCCAAAGAACTGCGCCATAAATTATCCGAATCATTTTCGCTTCCCGCCATTACCGTGGATACCAACCAGGTAAGCAGTGACGGCACCCTCAAATCAAGGTTCAAGACATTCGACGGTCATTATGTGGAAGGCGTGCTGATCCCCACAGAGAAAAGACAAACGGCCTGCGTTTCCTCACAAATTGGTTGCAGCCTCAGCTGCAAGTTTTGCGCCACGGGCTATATGGACCGTAAACGCAACCTCAATTTCGATGAGATATACGACCAGGTAGCTTTGCTGAACCAGCAGAGCGAAAAAGTATACGGCACCAAACTAACCAACGTGGTTTTTATGGGTATGGGCGAGCCACTGCTTAATTATAAGAACGTATTGCAGGCCATCGACAAGATCACATCCAACGACGGCATGGCAATGAGTCCAAAGCGGATCACCGTTTCCACAGCCGGCGTAGCGAAACAAATAAGGCAGTTGGGCGATGATAAGGTACGGTTCAACCTGGCGCTTTCCCTGCACGCCGCGAGCGACAATAAGCGGGATACCATCATGCCCATCAATGAAAGCAATAATATAGAAGCGCTGATTGAGGCCCTGAATTATTTTTACGACCAAACGAAGAACGACATCACCCTGGAATACATTCTCTTCAAAGATGTGAATGATTCCATCACTGATGCCGATGACCTCATCAGGATCTACCGGCGGATACCCACCCACCTGGTCAATGTGATCGAATACAACCCGATTGACAAGGCCTCTTTTACCAAACCCGATGAGGATACCACCCAGCAATTCACCGATCACCTGGCAAAGAACAGGGTGAATGTAAGGCTCAGGCGCAGCCGGGGCAAGGATATCGACGCGGCCTGCGGGCAGCTGGCGAATAAAAAAAGCCTATGACTTATTTTTAGGGCCCGGCTTAAACTTTATGGCCCTTTTAGGGTCTATACCTGTAAATAAAAAACACATGAAACAAATATTAGCGACCTTATTGGCCGTTACTGCCCTAAGCATATCAGTAACAGCCCAGGTTCCAAGAGAAAAGAAGCCCCCGCAGGAGATGATGAAACATCAGCAGGGTATGATGAAGCATCACCAGGGCATGATGATGGCAAAGCAGCTGAACCTCACAGCCGAGCAGCAAAAGCAGGCCAAAATGTACCGCGAAGATCTTAAGCAAAAAATGCAGGCACTCAATAAAAATGAGAGCATCACGGTGAAGGAGTTTCGCGACAGAAGGGCTGCCATGCATAAAGAAATGAAATTGAAAATGGAAGGCATTTTAACCGCCGAACAAAAGGCGAAAATGGCGCAAATGAAAGCCGAGCGGATGGCTAAAAAAGAGGAACACTTCAACAAGCACCTCGAAAAAATGAAAGGAGATCTGAGCCTGACCGAGCAACAGGTAACACAAATGAAAGCGCAGCGCGAAAGCATGCGGTCAAAAATGAAGGCCCTCAGGGAAAATGATGCGCTGACCCGCGTGCAAAAAAGAGAACAGATGATGTCATTAAAGGAGCAGGCCATGGAACAGCATAAAAAAATATTCACACCCGATCAGATGAAGAAGATGGACGAGATGAAGAGTAGGCACATGGAAGGCATGCAGGAAAAAATGAATAAACCGGTAAAACCCACAGAATAAAAATCAGGGTGAGTCACCCCGAGAGGGTGACTCACCCAAAAAACTAATTTTATATGAAAAGAATACTTATAACCTTACTGATCATGGCTGGATTCTTTTTTACAGCCAATGCCCAAAACCGGCCTTCACAAAAACGCATAACGATCGAAAGAAGGCATGAACACATGGAATTACGCCGCCTTCGCAGGATGGAACGCAGGCATCACAAGCGCCGGCAACACAGGATCGCTGTTGAACTGAAAGCTTCCGGTACTGCCAATCTTCAGGCTTTATTATATAAGCCGGATTCGACAAAGGAAGAAAATACGGCAGTATAACGCTACAACGATATATTCACCTATAAAACCCTGAAAAAAAGGAGGTACACCCCACTGGTGCGCCTCTTTTGTTTTGTATAAGTACCCCTATAGCACGATCCGGACACTGATATCCCGGACCGGTCAAAAAAGTCTACCTTTGCCACTCACTACTGTTGCAATAACAGCAAAATCACTTCAAGCATGAGCCAGTCTCCTTTCCAGAAATTCGTTCCCAAAAAAAAGAACAGCGTCATCAAAGAAGAGTTCCGGCAGGAAAAGAAAAAGATCCGGAAAGAAAAAAATGAATATTTCGACAGGCTGAAAGAAGAGAAATACAGGGCCCGGATGGCATTAAAAAAAGGCATCCCCAATCCGGCTGCCGCTCCCCGGTCACCGGAATCCGATCTAACTAAAAACAGTAACAAAGCACGAATACCCAAGAGCCATAAACCGGTTCCGGCCCTTGAAGGAGCCGCCATGCCGCTGAATAAATATTTGGCGCATTGCGGGATCTCTTCAAGAAGGGATGCCGTAACACTGATCAATGAAGGCAAGGTAAAGGTAAACGGCACCGTTGCGACCGAACCGGGTTATAAAGTAAAAGAGACCGATGAGGTATTCTATAACGGCAAGAAATTATTTGTGACCAAGAACCTCATATACATATTGCTGAACAAGCCCAAGGATTATATCACCACCAACGATGACCCGCAGGGAAGAAAAACGGTTCTGCAGCTGATCAGGCACGCCACTGACGAAAGGGTGTATCCCATAGGCAGGCTCGACCGTAACACATCGGGTGTTTTATTGCTCACCAATGACGGCGATCTTACACAGAAACTCTCGCACCCCAGTTACGAAATAAAGAAGATCTATGAAGTGAAACTGGATAAGCCCCTGCTGAAAAACGATTTCGATAAAATTGCAAAAGGTGTAAAACTCGAAGACGGGGATGTGCAGGTGGACAGCCTGGCCTATGCCGATGCGAAGGACAAATCCATCATCGGCATAGAATTGCACAGCGGCCGCAACCGCATCGTACGCCGCATCTTTGAACACCTGGGCTATGATGTAAAGGGGCTCGACCGCGTGATGTACGCAAACCTTACCAAAAAGAATGTTGAACGCGGCAAGTGGCGCTTACTGAGTGAAAAAGAGATCCGTTTACTGAAGTACATGAATGCTTCCAAAAAAAGATAAATTACTCCCATGTTATCTGAATCCTCTGATCATAAAAGAACCGGTTCCCCCTTTAGGGGGTTAGGGGGTCAGGTCATTTTTGAAAATGATGATCTTGTCGCCATCAATAAACCGGCAGGCTTACTGACCATCCCCGACAGGACACAAAGTGAACGGTCGCTCAAGGACATATTGCTTGAAAGATACGGTTCCATTTATACGGTGCACCGGCTCGACAAGGATACCAGCGGCCTCGTGATCTTTGCAAAAAATGAAGCGGCGCACAAATTTTTTTCTGCCCTGTTCGAAGAAAGGGAAATAGAGAAATATTACCTGGGCATTGTGCACGGCTCCCCGGCCAACAGCACCGGTACCATTGACGCGCCCATCGCTGAACACCCCGTACACAAGGGATTGATGACGATACACCGGAATGGAAAGCCTTCCAACACCACCTATGAAGTGATGGAAGCCAACCGGCATTATTCCCTGGTGTCTTTTCAATTACACACGGGCCGCACCCACCAGATACGCGTACACGCAAAAAACATGGGCCACCCGCTGGCCTGCGATGAATTGTATGGAGACGGGAAACCCGTTTTACTTTCTTCCATTAAGAAAAAATTCAGGCTCAGCAAACATGATGAGCAAGAGCGCCCAATGATCAACAGGCTGGCCCTGCATTCGTACAAACTTATTTTTACGGATGCCGCAGGCACCAGGATGGAATTAACAGCGGAAATGCCCAGGGAATTCAGGGCGCTGATGAACCAGTTGAAAAAGAATCACTGATCAGGATCGCTGGTCAAATGGATTAATAATGATTTCGCTGATTATTTTTGCTGCACCCCCGTCCGTGCAAAGATGACGCAGTCATTAATCAGCGAAATCAGCGTTATCAATACAATCAGCGATTATTCTTCAATTTAATCATCAATCAATGTTTGGTTGCGGAGTATAACGCAGGTAGGGTTTTATTACTTTCACCCCTTTTTTAAAACGCTTGATGGCATCCTCGGTACTTACCGCGGGAACAACGATCACGTCTTCCCCATGTTTCCAGTCGGCTGGCGTGGCCACGCTGAATTTTGCGGTCAGTTGCAGGGAGTCGATCACCCGCAGCACTTCCGTAAAGTTCCTCCCCGTTGATGCCGGGTAGGTGATCATCAGTTTTATTTTCTTATCCGGCCCGATGATGAAAAGGGAACGAACCGTGAATGTTTCTGAGGCGTTGGGGTGAATCATACCATACAGGTTGGCCACTTTTTTGTCAACATCCGCGATGATGGGAAAATCAACCGAACAGTTTTGTGTTTCGTTGATGTCTTTGCGCCAGTCCAGGTGCTTATCCAGCGGGTCAACACTCAGTGCCAGTACTTTGACATTGCGGATGTCGAACTCCATCTTCAACAGGGCTGTTTTGCCCAACTCAGTAGTGCAGACGGGTGTATAATCGGCGGGGTGTGAGAACAAAACGCCCCAGCCATTTCCCATGTATTCGTAAAAATCGATCTCGCCTTCCGTAGTAATTGCTTTAAAATTGGGGGCAATATCCCCGAGGTGTAAACACATATTTGATCTTTTTATGTGAAGAATTTCAGTACAAAAATAAAATATTATTTCTTAGCAGAAGAAGCACGGGTCAGCGAAGATTTTCCAAAACGGTTCTTAACCTGGTCGATGGCTTTGTAGAGGTCTGTTTTCCTTCCCAGGTCATCAAACAAATTAGTTTGTATTGCATCATTGGTCAGTTCACTCAGTCTTACACCCAATAACCGTACCGGAACGCCTTTCCGGTAAAGCTTATTGAACAAATCTTTGGCAACCGGTATGATCTCATCATCAGCGCAGGTATAGGGAATGGTGGTCTGCCGGGAACTGGTCTCAAAATCGGGATAACGGATCTTCACTGCCACACAGCCCGCCACTTTTCCATCCTGTCGCAACTCATAGCTGATCTTTTCTACCAGCCGCACCAGTTCGCTCATTAAGCATTTAATATCCGTCTTGTTCTCCTCAAAAGTATTTTCACTTGAAACCGATTTGGCTTCGTGGTAAGGGGCCACTTCACCATGGTGAATGCCCTGGCTTTTGTACCATAGGTCGGTTCCCCATTTTCCGAGGGTTTTCTCCAATTCTTCCAGGGCCCTTTCACTGATATCTTTAATGGTAAGGATCCCCATCGCCTTCAAAATCTCATGGGTATGTTCCCCTACCCCGGGGATCCTGCTGACCGGCAGGGGCGCCAGGAATTCTTTTTCTTTTCCAAAGGGTACCTGCAGGTAGCCGTTGGGTTTAGCTTCATTGGTGGCTATTTTCGCCATCATCTTATTGGAGGCCAATCCAAAAGAAATGGGCAGTTTCGTTTCTTCAATGATCTGTTTCCGCAGGTCGATGGTCCATTGCAGCGGGTTAAAGAATTTTTCCATGCCGGTGAGGTCAATATAAAATTCATCCACCGAGGCCTTTTCAAATAAGGGCGCTTTGGAAGCGATGATCTGTGTCACCCAGCGGCTGTATTTACTATAATCTGCCCGGCTGCTGTTGGCAACAATTAAATGAGGGCATAACTGGATGGCTTTTTTAGACGGCATACCGGAATGTATCCCAAACTTCCTGGCTTCATAACTACAGGCTGCCACCACGCCCCTTTCCCTACCACCTACAATGACGGCTTTACCTTTTAATGAAGGATCATTCAATATTTCCACTGAAACGAAAAAGGAATCAAGGTCGAAATGGGCGATGATGCGCTGAGGGGAATCCATGCGGTAAAATTATATCATTCCAAAACTGAAGTCAAAAGTTAAATGTCAAAACCCAAATCCGGAGCCCCTTTTTGGTTTTCACTTTTCACTTTTGACTTTTACTCATATATTTCCAACAATCCATCCGGCAGGTTTACATACACCTTCCGGTTCTTTAAATCCATTTTTTCAAGGCTTGCTTCATGAATGGGGATCAGGGCTTCTTTGCCATTGATGAGCAGGGAACATAATATCTGGTGTGGCTGTTCGATCACTTCCAATATTTCGCCCAGGTCTTCTTCGCCATGTATCATGTGGAAACCCAGCAGGGCGATGGGGGATGATTTTGCAGAAAATTTTTTAAAGTCATCCTCCGCCATCCACACTTCCCTGGGCGTTAGTTTCCTGGCCTTTTCCATCACGTCAATGCCTTCCAGTTTGATAATGACCTCCTGTTCATTCCTGATTTTAGCGGACTGTATGAAGTAAGGAATAAAATTGTCTTTGCTTTCTTCCAGGAAGATGGCTTCCAGTCCTTTGAGTGATGTTTTTTTACCCAGGCTGTGCTGCAATACCAATTCGCCCTTTAATCCCGTACTGGCGGCTAATTTTCCTATTTTGAAATAATGAGGCATAGTGCAAGGTAACACACAAGCTGCAAGCTGCAAGGGAGAAGTATCCTAATTTGAAGCGCTTTTCAATATTCGGACTTCTCCCTTGCAGCTTGCGGCTTGTAGCTTTCTTCCAAAAAAAAAGTCCCGCTAAAAATTAGCAGGACTTCAATGAATTAACGAACAGAGGTAATTTATTCTTCTGTTTTGGTTTCTTCAGGGGCGTCAGTCACAGGTGCTTCTGCTACCGGAGTTTCCGTAACCGGAACTTCTGTTGCAGGGGCGTCTTCTGTTTTGGTGGCCACTTTACGAACTACAGGTTGATCACGGCGATCCGTACGTGCTTTTTTATGAGCACCCTGGCGCCTGGAAACCAGCGCTTCATGTTCGCTGCTCCATTTAGTGAATTTTTCCATAGCCGCTGCTTCATCAAACAGGCCAAGGCTTACGCCGCGCAATAAGTGTTTCAGGAACAACACACCCTTGAAAGAAAGGATCCGGCGCACAGTATCAGTGGGTTGAGCACCTTTTTGCAGCCAGTCCAATGCCTTCTGACGATCGATCTGGATAGATGCCGGAACGGTCAGTGGGTTGTACGTACCTAATTTTTGAATGAATTTACCATCACGCGGACTTCTGCCGTCTGCTACAACGATGAAATAGAAGGGTCTCTTCTTTGAGCCATGCCGTTGCAGTCTCATTTTTACAGCCATAAAATAGAAATTTTTGGTTGTTATTAATAGGGTTTCTCCTTAAAAAAGGATAGCGAAGATAATGAGGAGAAGGAGAATTGCCAAATATTTAAGGCATCTTCACAATTTATTGATGCTGGAAATGCACGCGGGCCTATCTTTTTCCCATTCCCGGCATCCTGCCCAGGGGCATTTTATTCATATTTTTCATCATCCCTTTCATTTGGTCAAACTGCTTTAAAAACTGGTTCAGTTCGGGCAGGTCTTTTCCGGCGCCCTTGGCGATCCTTATTTTACGGTTGGGATTCATGATATCCGGGTTGCGGCGCTCTTCGGGTGTCATGGAATTGATCATCGCTTCGATCCCCTTGAAAGAATCGTCATTGATATCTACGTCCCTGATCTGCTTACCAACGCCCGGTATCATACCCATCAGGTCTTTCAGGTTCCCCATCTTTTTGATCTGTTGCAACTGGATCTTAAAATCCTCAAAATCAAATTGATTCTTACGGATCTTTTTTCCCAGTCTTTGTGCTTCTTTTTCATCAAATTGTTCCTGCGCTTTTTCAACCAGGCTCACGATATCGCCCATTCCCAAAATACGCTGCGCCATCCTGTCGGGATAAAACACATCCAGCGTATCCATCTTTTCACCGCTGCTCGCGAACTTGATGGGCTTGTTCACCGTGTATTTGATCGACAAGGCCGCACCACCCCGGGTATCGCCATCCAGTTTGGTCAGCACCACGCCGGTAAAATCCAGCCGCTCATTGAAGGCCGCGGCAGTGTTCACCGCATCCTGCCCCGTCATACTATCCACTACGAATAATATCTCCTGCGGGTTCACCGCGGTTTTGATATTGGCCACTTCGGTCATCATCACTTCATCCACCGCCAGGCGACCGGCGGTATCTATGATGATCACATT
>JAYWAZ010000279.1:0-3674 GCA_043781975.1 Bacteroidota bacterium | reverse complement strand
GCCTCGGCTCCATCTGGGCCGGTTGTCACGCCGTGAGTGTACTGGAAAGCCTTGTGAATCCTTCTGACGCCTCGCAAAAAACAAATTTTTTATCCACTACCGGTTTATTGCTTTTTGGTTCACATTCCGGCGGATCGATACCTTATACACACCAGTTGCCATCAGATCCCATTGCCCAATATTTAGGGCCAACGGACCTGGCGCAATTGAACGGATCGGAACAAATTTATATGCCCAATGCCGGTGGCGCCTGGAGGCCAACCACCCAGATCATTGCTTATGATCCCACACAGGCGAATGTGCCCGCCAATTCACCGGGGCCTGCATCCCTGATCGTTTATGGACGCGGGATGGGCGATCCCACCCGGGGTTATGTGATGTATGAAGCTTCACACAGCCTCAACAAGGGAACGGCCAATGACGTGGCGGCACAAAGGGCGTTCTTTAATTTCAGTTTCTTCCAGACCACGCCCAAGGCTCCGTTCCTAACCATAACCGGTATCAGCGCGGGCCAGCAGATCGCGGGCAGTTCCACCATCACGGGACTGAATGTAGTGGCCACCTCTCCGTTGGCAGGCATCACTTTTACATACCAGTGGACCTCCAGTTGCGGCGGTTCTTTCACCAATCCAACCGGTACCACCACCAATTATACCGCTCCCGTAGTGGGATCCACCACCAATTGCGTGATCACCTGCAAGGTGACGGATAATTGCAGCAGAACCTCTTTTAAATCTTTTCCAATCATCATATTGCCACCGCCGGCGGCGCCGGTAGCCAACCCCGATAGTAAGACATTGGGTAACGGATGTTTATTGTCTACCACTACAGTGAATATTGATGTATTGGCGAATGACACGGACCCGAACAGCCTGGCGATCACATTCGACAGCCTGTTCCTGGCTTCCGCCAATCCTTCCAACGCGGGAACCTGGAGCGCCACAGCAGGAGGTATCGTAAGCTTTACGCCTGCAGCCAACTTTTTAGGAACTGCCACTATCCCTTACCGTATACACAATTCACAGTCGGGTACGGCCACCAGTATCATTACCATCAATATCGGAACCGTTGATTCGCATGGCTGTTATCCCAACCAGGTCTGGGGCATCGCCGTCGGTGATTTTATTACTACCGACAGTGTGGTGAATAACGTTGGCGCCATCGGCGCTACACCGCTCACCACGTCCTCGCTCGACTTACAGGAGGGTGTATTCACCACGGCGGGAACCGATTTCGTAGACATGGGAACGGCCACGGTCAACCTGATCGACCTGCACCTGTCCACCACATTGAATATCGGCGATACGGTACAGATCGACTGGGGTAAAAAAACAACTAACGGTACCACCGTTATCAGTTTAAAACAAAGCGCCACCAGCACTTTCTCCGGCGCCGCCACCACGCAAACCATTTCCGGTGCGGGCAATATACCTACGGCTACGCGCTATCCCATATTATCGAATGGGATAAACTATATACGCATACAGGTGGGAACGGGCACCACGCAGAATTTGTATGTTGATGCGGTGGAACTGGAACAATGGGGTTGCGTTTCGCGGGCGCCACAGCCCGGCGATGATAATCTCATTGCGTCGGAAGATGATCCGATCATCCTGGACGTGATGGCCAATGACATCGACCCGGCCACCAATGATAACACACCCCTTACCGTTAGTGGCATTGTGTTGTTGCCGGCGAAGGGAAAGGTGAGCATCAACCCCGATAATACCATCACCTATGTTTCCATCGGCGCCATCGGCAGCAATACCAGCGATGTGTTCAGCTATACGGTTTGTAATACGCAGGGTTACTGCGCCACGGCTACAGTAACGGTGAATATCATGGACGACGGCTGCAGCCCCGATCTTACCAATTACCGGCCCATTCCGCTGGGCGCGCCTTCCACGGTGACGCTTTCGGCCACCGATGATTCGCATATCGAACAGAATCATAATAACAATAATTACGGCGCCGTAGCCATTGTTGTGGGAAATAAGCCAACCAGCGTGAAGCGGGGTTTATTGAAATTCGACCTGAGCAGCATACCCGCAGGTTCGGTGGTGACCAGCGCGGTATTGACACTGAAGACCTCCGCCAATAGCGGTTATACCAATACGATCAATGTTCATAAAATAACCACTGCCTGGGTGGAAGGAACCGTAAAATGGAAGGCCACCGCGCCATGGACAACAGCGGGCGGCGATTATACGGCAACGGTACAGGGTTCTACTTCCGTACCAACGGGTACGAATATCCTGGCGAACTGGACCATTTCGTCCCTGGCGCAGGACTGGATCAATACGCCTGCGGGCAACCTGGGCTTATTGTTAAAAACATCTGAAGCGGTTGGCAAGCAGCATACTTTTTATTCAAAGGAAAACGGTACAGCGGCCAACAGGCCTAAGCTGGTGGTCACTTACCAGACACCGCTTCCCTGCCAGGCCATTCCCAACCGGCCGCCACTGGCCATGCCCGATACGGCATCCACCAATTCGGTGACCATGGTGTCGGTACCGGTGATCGCCAATGACGGCGACCCTGAAAACAACGCCTTAACGCTGAATTCAATAAAATCAGTGACCAATGGCAGCGCGGTAATCAGCGGCAATAATATTCAGTTCACGCCAACCGTTGGATTCAACGGCAAGGCCAAAGTATATTATCGCGTGAGCGACGGCACCAATCTTGATTCAGCTTATTTATACATTACCGTTAGTAACGCGCCACCGGTGGCTGTCAATGACTTCCCGGCGAGCGCACTCAGCGGACTGGCCCAGACCTTTAACGTGGGCACCAATGACAGTGACCCGGAAGGAGCATCGCCCCTGGTATGGAGCATCTACCAGCAGGGTAAGAACGGCAGTTCCACCATCGCCGGCAGCAGCATAACGTATACGCCTAACGCCGGTTTCACCGGGAAGGATACAGTGTACTACCAGCTGTCTGAACCCGTTTCAGGCTGTTCCGACGGCCTCAAAGACAGCGCTTACGTGGTGTTCACGGTGGCCAACCGTCCGCCGGTCGCCAACAACGATACGAAGAACGTATTGCCCTGCCTGGCCACCACTTTCAACCTGATCAGCAATGATACCGATCCGGAGAATGGTACCCTCGTGGTAAATTTTATCAGCCCCCTGAGCAATCCGGCGGCAGGCACCCTCGTCAACAATAACGACGGTACGGTAACTTTTACGCCGGCTACCGGTTTCTTAGGTACGGTCACTTTTACTTATACGGTCTTAGATAACGGCGTGCCCCCGCTGACCTCCGGCGGCATCACCACCGTTACCATCATCGTAGGCAACCCGGCGAATACGCCCCCGGTTGCGGGTAATGATAGCGAAAGCACCCCGATGGATCAGATATTATATGCCAGCGTGCTGGATAATGATTATGATCCCGAGAACCAGGACCTGACCACCCCGGTGATTACTGTGGCGCCCCTTCACGGAACCGCCATCGTGCTCGCCAACGGATTGGTAAAATACACACCCAACCCCGGCTTCTTCGGCAGCGACGTGCTGACCTACCAGATCTGTGATAAGGTGATCAACCCGGCCACTTGTACGGAAACGCCGGCGCTTTGCACCACGGCTACCTTATCCATTACCGTTAGTGTACCCAATACCACCAATGCCATCAACGATGAGAACAGCACCTGGGTGAATGTTCCG
>JAYWAZ010000278.1:0-3702 GCA_043781975.1 Bacteroidota bacterium | reverse complement strand
GTTATTCCCCAAGAGTTGGACGGAGCAGGGGCTTAGCTGTGAACACGTGCCGCTTTTATTCTATGCCCCCAACTTATTACAACCCAAACGTGTACACGATGTTTGTTCACAGGTAGATATCCTGCCATCGGTTGCCGCATTGGCAAAAACGACATACCGTAATACTACATTTGGAAGAAACCTTTTTGATACGGTTCCGACGGCGCCATACAGATCCAGGCCTCCCGCCGAAAAATTCGCCTTTATTTTTGATGAAGGGGTTAAGACCATCGGACTGGTATCCAATAACTATTATTTCCTGAAAAATCTAAGATCGGGCAAACAGGATTTTGTTTCCGTGACCGGTAATGAACCGGTGCCCGTGAACCCGCAGACAGACAGTATTAAAAGTTCCCTGAACCGCTTCACAGACGCTTATTATGAAACCGCCAGGTATTTGCTGATGAATAATAAGAAGAAAAATTAACAGGGTGGAATAGTGCGAGAATAGGCAATGGGCAATAAGCGGTCTGTCCTGTAAACGAAATCTTAAAACTCCCCTTTAGGGGATGGGGGCAGGAACGAAATCTTAAAACTCCCCTTTAGGGGATGGGGGCAGGAACGAAATCTTACTCCCCTTTTGGGGATGGGGGCAGGAACGAAATCTTACTCCCCTTTAGGGGATGGGGGCGGGAACGAAATCAATAAGCACCAGATTATTCAAATTATTGAACGCTACTTGTGACCAATGACCTGTGACTTATGACTTATAACTTATAACTTATATCCCCCATCAAATTCATTCTCATCCGTACTTCAATGCCCGTCTTTATTTATCTTCGTTGTCTTTCAGCTTAAGAAAATTACAATATGCTCATCAGGTGGAGGGTTCCTAAAACGATACAATGGATAGTAAAACTATTCCTGATCTACCTGTGTATCTTCACCGCATTCAGGATCGCCACGGTGATCTGTTTTAAACCCAAGGCGATCAGTATTTTTGAACTGGGGCCTTCGTTCTGGTTGGGCCTCAAATACGACCTGCGCTGGATTGCCGTGATCCTGATGCCCATCGCGTTGTTTTCGCTTTTCCCGAAATTGTCGCCTTTTTTCAGCGAAAGGGGTAAAAAAAGATGGACCATCTACCTCGGCGTGATCACCTTGCTGGTATTATTTTTTTATGGCGCGGATTTCGGCCAGTTCGCTTATATCAACGCCCGGCTCAATGCCGATGCCCTGATCTTTGCAGAAGACCCCCGCGAAAGCCTGCAGATGGTTTGGCAAAGCTATCCCGTGGTATGGATCCTGATGGGACTGGTGGGAGCCGTGCTGATGATGACCTGGATGTTTCGGCGTACACACGTTGATGTTACTGAAAAAAACATGAACATCCATAAGTTCACCTACCGCCGCAGGTGGCATTTTGCGGCCATACTGCTGCTGGGCTGGTTCATGTACGGGTTCCTTACCCTCCAGCCGCTTGATTTTTTCCGCGCCTTCCAGCTCAATGACGAATTCAAAAGCAACCTCGCCCTGAACCCTTTGCAGAACTTTTTTACCACGCTGCGATTCAGGGATCCCGATTTCAAAACAAGGGCCAAAGAATATTACCCCCTGATCAGTGATTTCCTGCAAATAAAAAAGACCGACAGCAATCAAAATGGCTACAAGCGCCTGGTACACCCGGGAAGCAAGGCCCTGGAATGCCAGCCCAACGTGGTGCTGGTGATCTGCGAAAGCTTCAGCATGTATAAGAGCAGCATGAGCGGCAACCCGCTCAACAGCACCCCTTATTTTAATGAATTATGCAAACACGGGATCTTCTTTGAACGCTGTTTTTCACCCACCTTCGGCACAGCACGTGGCGTGTTTGCCACTATAACGGGGGTGCCCGATGTTCAATTATCAAAGTTCGCGACCCGGAATGCAGCATCCGTAAACCAGCGAACCATCATCAACGACTTTGAAGGGTATAATAAATTTTATTTTATCGGTGGCAGAAGCCAGTTCAATAATTTCAGCGGCCTGATCGCCAACATCAGGGATGCACAGATCTTTGAAGAAGGAAAATACAAGGCCGAAAAGTTGAATGTATGGGGCATCAGCGACAAGAATCTTTTCCTGGAAGCGAACGAGGTGCTGGCCAGGCAGCAAAAGCCTTTCTTTGCCATCATTCAAACGGCCGATAATCACCGTCCCTTCAATATCCCGGAGGAAGACAAGGATTTTGAACGTCGCGTGATCCCCGAGGAGGAGTTGAAAAAATATGGTTTTGAATCCCTCGACGAATTCAATGCGTTCGCATACACCGATTATTGTTATAAAAAATTCATGGAAGCGGCAAAAAGCGCTCCTTACTTCGATAACACCATCTTTATCTTTACCGGTGACCACGGCGTGGAAGGGAACGCGGATGCATTATACCCAAAAGCATGGACGGAACAGCGTTTGAGTGATGAACACATCCCCCTGCTTTTTTACTCCCCTACATTATTAGCCCCACAAAAGCGAAGCGAGGCGGTATCGCAAATAGATATCCTGCCTACGGTGGCGGGCATGGTGCAACAACCCTACCTCAACACCACGCTGGGAAGGGATCTGCTGGACTCCACAAAAAAAGAAAACGCGGCATTCATCATTTACCATGCACCGGGCTGGATCGGCGTCGTTAACGATGATTATTTCTTCCGGAAGAATATACGCATCCAGAAACAGGAACTGGTGCCTGTACGCAACAACAGCCCGGCTTTGACCGCCAAACAGCGGGATTCGGTGATCAACCACCTCTCACAGCTTACTTCCGCTTTTTATGAAACAGCAAGATGGATGCTGGTCAACAACCATGATCATTAAGGCTATTTATTTTTAACCAGGTGTTGCAGCTTTCATCAGTAAGAATTATATTTAATCAAATTATAGACGATGGGTAGCAGGTTAAAAACAGCAATGCTGGTGGCATTGGTATCTTTGTCATCAGTTGCGGCAAAGGCCGATGTGGTAGACCCTTCGCATATCAACCGGCAGTTCATGTTCAGCAACCTGGATAAATTTCCCGGCTTCACCTATTCCTTCCTGCACTACGATTATCATTATGACATGGGCTGGAAACGCAACGCCGCCGATACCGTCATGGTGGAAAACAACCAGCGCTATGCCGCCAGCAGCAGGGGCAGCGACAAGACGGTCCTGCTGGCGAAGGATGCCAAAGGAAGGTATTTTGTTTCAGTTTTAAAAATGGGTGGTTCGGCCATTGCCTCGGAATCGATGGAAGGGATCATTGAAGTGTATACGATCATCGGTATAAAAAAGGGCGTGATCAGGATCAAAAAACTAAAGGAGATCGTACGGTATAAGAACGGTGAGGAAAAAGAAAAAAAAGGCAGTCTGGGTATCGCGGCCTTCCTGGGCGGTGATAGCTTTACCACCGGGCTGACCATTGCTTCAACGGGGGCATTGCTGGGAATGCTGCTCTTGTTCATCTTAAGAAAGAAAAGACCGAAATATATCCAGTTGACGTCTTAATCATCTAAGTAATTGGGTTAAATTGTTATTAGGCTTATGATGTTGTAGGCCCCTTCCAATAATTTAACCATTAAATAATACAACAATTTTACACGATCAAATTCACCCTGTCTTATCGACCTTCCTTGCGATCATCACCAGCCTGGGCGATTTCCTGACATCATAATTCGAGAAATTATAATCACCGAACACTTCCTGTAT
>JAYWAZ010000277.1:0-10274 GCA_043781975.1 Bacteroidota bacterium | reverse complement strand
CATCCAGGCTTATTTGCAGGGTATGTTGTTTGTTTGTTCTGCTCAGTCTGAATTCATGCATCAGTTTCATATCCAGCTCATTGTTCCAGGGCGTACGCATGCCATTTCTTTCAGCATACTGGCCACGGCGTGTTTTCAGGTAAGCATCGCCTTCAATAAAATCGTTCAGGTCGTTCCATTGTTGGGCGGCGGTGTATAAAGTTCCATTCAATGTATAATTTGCCAGGCGGATATCCGACTGGTCTTTGGGAATATAAGGCAGTGGTGCGTTGGAACCGCCGCTTCCTGGTGCCGACTGATAAACCAGCGTGTATGGGTTACCGGACTGTCCTGCGTAAAAGAAGGTAAGTGAAGTGGTGTTCATTTTATTCCAGTGAAAATTACTGCCAAACGTTCCAACGATCCTGTTGCGCAGGTCGAAATTGGAAGAGCCTAACTGGGGTGAATTGGGCGAAATGGCCGGGTTCAGGTTGAAATTGCTTTCCCATGAATTACGGATGCCATTGCTGATATCCTTGCTAACGCCATAGGTATAGGCGAGACTCCAGTTCATATCCAGTAAATGGGTTTTACCCACCCTGATATCATTGGTTGTTTTACTGATGCTGCCGGTGATATTATAACGGTACCCTTCTGTAGTATTGCTTAAGAAATACACATTTGAATAAGCGCTGTTGTACTTACCATTGGTGCCTGAACCACGGGCAACATATATCGGCGACTGGGTAGGACCGGATGTGAAATATTGCGCGGAGTCAAACAGGTTGATCTGCTGGAATTTTACATCGTACAAGGTTTTTGTATATAACACGTCAAACGTGGCCTTGTATCCCTTACCGAATTTGTAATCAACGGCTAGGTTTGTACGCCATACCCTGGGCAGCTTAAAGTTATTATCTACAATATCAATTTCACGGGTACTGCTTCTGGAAGCGCCGCCATATTTCGTTACGGTATCTTTTAACCCGTAAGAATTGATCGCCAGCGGAACCGTAGTGGAGGCGCTGATATTATTCCAGTCTATATTTCCATAGGTATTGCCGTTAAGCGTATAACCATAACCCATCCACGCAAATGGCATACGGCCCAGGAAAATACCCGTACCGCCACGGATCACCAGGGAACCATTTCCGTTCACGTCGAAATTGAACCCCAGCCTGGGTGAAAGGCTAGCCTTGCCCAGGTAGGTATTCGTTAACTGACCAAACGAACTATTGGAATAAGTGGGAGCGGTAGTTTGTGTTGTTCTTACGGTTGCATTCAGATTGGAATCCAGTCCGGGCTGATTGCCTACAGCAGAATAATCGATGCGGACACCCGGAGTTATTTTGAACCGTTTGTTCACGGAAATTTCATCCTGTGCGTAACCGCTTATCAAAATGACTTTAAACGGATTGGGAGGATTGCTGTAAATGGCTTCGCGATCATTCGCCAGTTTGCCGGTGTTACGGGAGAATGCACCCCGGACCCTGCTGGGATTATTGTTCAGAAAACTGTTCACGCCTCGTGAATATTCCCAGCGACCGTTCCATGAATTGATAAAGCCGTAAGTAAGATCATAAAATTCGTTGTGCGTGCCGAACGTGAATTTGTTAATACCCCTGGTGTATGTAACATTATCGCTGATCTCCAGCGTTTGCTGCTTCATGTTATAGATGGAAGCTTCCCGCCAGGTGCCTGCCCAGATCCTGCCATTATCAATGTCAATGAAGGGAGCCAGTGTGCCTGGAAAGGTCCTGTACTCATGTACATTGATATAACTAATATTGAATTGGTTGTTCAGGTCATTGGAGAATTTTGTTTTCAGTTCGCCAACCAGGTTCAGGTTCTTGGTGTATTGGGTGAAGTCGGTTGAACCGAACTGGAAATTGGTGGAAGATCGCTCCAGGTTATTGCCCGATCCGTTGGTATAAATGGCGCGGAGCATGAAAGTATTCTTACTGTCCAGTTTATAATCAAAACGTGCAAAGACCTTATCACTATTGGTGAAAAGTTTATAGGGCCCTATATAGCTTCCTGCATCATAACCCACTGACTGAAGTTTATTGTATATCTGTTGTGCCTCTGTGGCAGTGATGGCTGCCCCCGGGTCGCCGATATTATAAAAAGTAGGTTCCTGGCGACGTGTTTGTTCAAAATTAAAAAAGAAGAACGCCTTGTTTTTTATGATGGGTCCGCTGATGCTGGCGCCGTACTGGTATTCATGAAAATCGGAGCCGATCTTTGTTTTAAGTCCGTCCACACTTTTTCCCATCAGGGCCTGGTTACGCAGGTAAAAATATGCGGAACCATGGATATCATTGCTACCACTTTTGGTAACTGCATTTACAGAGCCACCTGTAAAATTTCCCAGTTTCACATCAAAGGGGGCCAGTTGCACCTGCACTTCCTGGATGGCGTCAATACTGTAGGGGTTCGTACGCGTTCCCGCACCAGCAGCGCCGGATTGCCCGCCACCGCTAACGCCCCCGAAGGAGTTACTGAAACCGATCGCGTCATTATTGATCGCGCCGTCAATGGTAAGGTTATTATAACGGAAATTCGTTCCAGCGTAAGCGTTGTTGTTAGACTGTGGTGTCAACCGCGTAAAATCACTTAAACTCCTTCCCAGTGTTGGCAAATTATTCAGTTGATTTCTTCCGATATTGATTCCGGCTCCCGGTACTTTTTTGCCTGAACTTACCACTACCTCACTCATGCTTTTGGTATTTATTTTCAAACCAATATTCATGTCGGGGTTATTGCCCAGGATAAAACTCAGGTTATCCATTTTTTCCTCTTTATATCCCACAAAGGAAATACTTACAGTATAGGGCCCGCCTGGCTTTAAATTGGGAACAGTGAATATTCCCTTCTTATTGGTTTGTGAGGTGGCGATCATGCCCGTAGGCTCATGTTTTACGGAGATGGTAGCCCCGGCGATAACCCCGCCTTTTTCATCATTGACAGTACCGCTGATGGTGCTGGTTGTTTCCTGCGCAAAGCCAATACCGGAGTAAAGAATAAATGCAAATAGTGTAAATAGTAATTTTCTCGTCTTCATGCTGTTAAATTTTACTGCAAAAAGACGACTTGCATGTTATGCCCAAATGAACATAACGTTAGCTAAATGTTACGGTAATGTTACGGTAATGTTATGCGACCCTTTAGAACCTGAACTGGAGCCTGCAGGTGAACACATCATCCTTAACATCGCTGGTAAACCCCGAGAGCTGGGTTTTCTCATTGGTCACTTTTTCGTACCAGAATACCAGCTTCAAATTTTCATTGATATAGTGAATGTATCCGAAGCCCAGTGTGGAGTATTTGATATCAGTGGCGTTCAAATTGGTAACTGCCTTCCCGATCTCCTCTTTTTTCACATTGGTATTGGGATCGTACCAGTCGTATTTTACCACGAGTTGGTGGTGCGGGTTTATGATATTTTGTAAGAAATAAAAATAGGCGCCGTTGAATTTTCGGGTATAATATCCATCGGTACCGGTTAATAGTGCAGCAGGGGTTTCTGAACTGCCTATAGTAGCGGTCTGGGTACCCGTCATGAATTCGGCCCTTAATTCGGTATAGCCCGCTTTGTTTTTTATTTTTAGCTGAACGTCGGCGCCATAATACTTACGCGGTGCGATTTTTCCGTTGTTGGATGAAGTTGAATCCACGGTAAATGTTTTTCCTGAAACGGAATTGTTAACCGTGTACACGTATTTTGTATTCTGTAAGAAACCACCTTGCAGGCAGGAAAGGCCCGCGCTCAACGAAATTGTTTTTGAAAGGGGAAAAGGTTTTAACGCTACCCTGGCAATGAGATCCTTGTGACTGTCAAAATCAGCCGTAGCGGACAGTCCGGGCCCATTAAAAAAGCCCGCATCGATCTTTAAATAACGCAGGGGATGATCTTTTTTGCGTGGCTCGAATGATATCATGGCTCCCAGGTCTCTTTCGGTCTTCATCAAGATCTGGCTCATTCTGCCGCGTTCAGGGCTCTCCCTGTCACTTGAAGACAGGTTCAATTCATAACTGAATGGCCTTGCGAACATGCCTGCCGTCAGGGCAAACAACTGGTAATTGTTTTCAAGTATACGACCCCAGAAATCACGGATGAAAACGCCGCGTTCCGTTCCGTCGAACTGGAAAACGAACTGGACCGAGGGTCCTTTCTTCTCGGCGAAATGAATATAATCGAAACGAAGTCGCCCGCGGCGCAACATGAAACGGTTGTTTACATTGGTTGGGAAGTCGCCCCCGTTGAAAGTCTTTATCCCCTTATTGCCTGCCAGCTGAAACTGCGGCTGCATATACCCGCTGATCCGTATATGATCAAATTTCCGGTAGATGGACAACACGCCTTTCCCCATATCCTTAGTGGTGTCAACAATGTCCATCAGGAACTGAGCGCTCAATGATTGTGAAAAAATAATGAACAGCAGCAGCAGTAAGGTTCTTTTCATCACTGGGCGATAGTTTCCGCAATGTAATAAGAAATTTGTGTTACTTCAATGTTAAGTTATCATTATCATTTATTTGGGTGAGAAAGCCCAAAACATTAATTATATTTTTGTCCAAAATAATCATTATGGCAGGCCTAAACTCAATCCTTAAGATATTCTTACCTAAAGACAGGGTATTCTTTCAATTGTTTGAAAGCGTTTCGGGTGTTTTGGTTGTTATGGGTGAAAAATTAAAGGATGTGGTGAACGAACCTGACTTTGACAAACGGGCGCAGCTTATCCAGGAAGTGGAAGACCTGGAACATGTGAATGACGATTATACCCATAAGATATTTACGGAACTGGGCGTAAATTTCATCACCCCCTTCGACCGGGAAGATATTCATTACTTGGCCACTGCGCTCGATGATATCGCCGACTATATTTATGCATCCGCTAAGAAAATAAATTTTTACCGCGTGAACCCCAATGATATGGGTTTTAACAAAATGGCCGACCTGATCGCACTGGCTTGTGTGCAGGTTGACAACGCCGTAAAGGAATTACGTAATATGAAGAACATGCGGCAGATCACGGATGCGCTGGTGGCCATCAACAGCATTGAGAACCAGGCCGACGATATTTTTGACATGAGCATTGAAAGGCTTTTCGCTACCGAACCGGATGCCAAGGAGGTTATCAAGAAAAGAGAAATTTACCAGGTGATGGAGATCGTAACAGATAAGTGTGAAGACGCAGCCAACGTGATTGAATCCATCATTGTCAAGTACGCCTGATCAATTTGGTAATGGCAGATATCCATTATCAGATCACCGAATCACCAAATCACCAAGTATGACTTTTCTGATCATTATCATAGCCATGGCGCTGATCTTTGATTATATCAATGGATTTCACGACGCGGCTAATTCCATCGCTACGGTTGTTTCCACGAAAGTGCTGACCCCCGGCCAGGCGGTGATATGGGCCGCCCTTTTCAACTTCGTGGCTTATTTTATTTTTAAAGATCACGGTGTTGCCAATACGGTTGCTAAAACGGTGAAGACCGAAATGGTGAATGGACATGAAATGCTGATCGTGATATTTTCGGGACTTATCGCCGCAATTTTCTGGAACCTTTTCACCTGGTGGTTTGGTATACCCTCCTCATCTTCTCATGCATTGATCGGGGCGTTCTCGGGTGCAGCCATTGCGTATGGCGGCTTCGGTACGGTCAACTCCGCTATCATTTTTAAAACCGTCGCTTTTATTTTCCTGGCGCCTATTGTAGGGATGATCATCGCATTCATCATGTCGTTATGGTTCGTTCACTCTTTCAGAAAAGGGTGGCTGCCAAAGATCATCGCGTTCAGTGTTTTTATCCTGGTGGGTATTTTTTTATATTATAATCTTGAATTTGATCCATCCAAATTAAAATCACATTACGATTCCTATGCTTTAAAAGTGCTGTTCTTTTCCAAGAATTTCAAATGGATACTGTTGGCGGTGATCCTGCTGATCATGGCCGTCTTCACTTTGTTTCTGAGCAGTTTGAACGCCAACCGCGCCAACACCTGGTTCAAGCGCCTGCAGCTGGTTTCTTCCGCCGCTTTCAGTATCGGTCATGGCGGCAATGATGCGCAAAAAGTAATGGGTATCATCATGGTGGCTTTGATCGCATACAATCCCGCAATGTATAGCCTGGATCACATGGTTTGGTGGGTACCCATTGCCTGCTATTCTGCAATAGCCTTGGGCACGATGAGCGGCGGATGGAAGATCGTGAAGACAATGGGCACACGCATCACGAAAGTGACGCCCTTTGAAGGCGTGGCGGCTGAAACAGCCGGCGCGATCACCTTATTTGTTACGGAGGCCCTGAAAATTCCTGTAAGTACCACCCATACCATAACGGGCTCCATTATTGGCGTGGGCGCTACCAAACGTTTGTCGGCTGTGCGTTGGGGCGTTACCGTAAACTTATTATGGGCCTGGATCTTAACCATTCCCGTAAGCGGACTGCTGGCAGCCGGGATCTATTTTATCGTACGTCTCTTCCTGAGATGATAACCTTTGAATATCATTTTGGATCACCCGTCTTTGGTGAGCGATTTTTCGTTTTCTTTGTACCATGAACAAGATACTGGTTACCGGAGGCTGTGGCTATATTGGCGCCCATACAATAGTTGACCTGCTTGCAAATGGGTACCACGTGATCTCCGCTGATAATAATTCACGGAGCAGTGACCTTATCCTGGAAGGCGTTGAAAAAATAACCGGGAAAAAAGTAAAGAATTATAAAGTTGACCTCTGCATATATGATGATACCTATGCGGTTTTCCAGGAAAATCCGGATATCAACGGTATCATTCACTTTGCGGCGTATAAATCCGTCGGGGAGTCGGTAGAAAAACCCCTGCTTTATTTTGAGAACAACCTGAATTCGCTGATCAATATTTTGAAATGTGCGGATGAGTTCAATGTGCCCCATTTTGTATTCTCCTCTTCCTGCACAGTGTATGGCAACCCCCGCGAGGTACCAGTAACAGAAGAATCCCCTTTGAAACCTGCCGCCTCCCCTTATGGTGCCACCAAGCAAATGGGGGAGCAGATCGTCAGGGAAGGGATCAAATGCAATCATATCAAAGCAACTTTACTGCGGTATTTTAACCCTGTTGGAGCGCACCGCACTATACTGATCGGAGAGCTTCCCCTTGGTAAACCCGCCAACCTGTTTCCTGCCATCACCCAAACGGCCATTGGAAAGATCCCCATGATGCAGGTATGGGGCACCGATTACCCGACAAAGGACGGAAGCTGTATACGCGACTATGTACATATATGTGATATCGCACACGCACATACGCTTGCTCTTGACCACCTGGTAAAGGGTATGCAACAGGATAAATGCTCCGTATATAATCTCGGAAGCGGCACCGGTTACAGTGTACTGGAAGTGATCCGGCAATTTGAGATGACCACCGGAGTTAAACTCAATTACCAGGCCGGGCCCCGCCGACCCGGTGATGTTACAGCGATCTATGCTAATAATGAAAAAGCCAGAGACCAGCTGGGATGGGTGCCCGGCTATACCCTTATCGACATGATCCATACGGCCTGGGAATGGGAGCTAAAGCTAAAAAAAGAAAACCCCGTTTTACCCGGAAAACCTTTGAACTAAGCTGATTATTTCATTATCTTCGTCCGCCAAATCTAATAATTCCAAATCTTATCATTTACCTCATTTTATTCAAGACAAGAACTATTGGCTATGGCAAAGCGTTTTGCAGGAATTATTATTTCTCTAGTATTCATGTTGTTATTTTTTAACGGGTGTAAAAAATTCGAGAAACAGGGAAGAATATCTACTCCAGGCGTTGTATTGACCTTTGATGACAATTACATTGATAACTGGTTCGAATACCTGCCTGTTCTTGATTCTGCGGGCGTAAAGGCCACTTTTTATATCAGCCGTTACAACCGTCTTAGCCAGGAACAAAAAAATAAACTTGCAGTCATACAAAGCCACGGAAATGAGATCGCTTTTCATAGCACCAATCATTACAATATGATGGATTACGTGTACAAGCAAAAACACACGATCGATGAATTGATAAAATATGAAATTGAAGACGGTTTGAAACTGATGAACCGCGACGGTTTTTTCCCCACCACTTTTGCCTACCCGATGGGCGCCCATAACGGGTTGTTCGATAAAAGACTGAAGCGCTATTTTAAAAGCGTAAGGGCGTTGAATGGAACGGCTGATTTCAGCAAAAGCCTGGTGCCGACAGAAAAAAATCAGGTGTTATACGGCCTTGGAATTGATAAAAGCAGTAAACGATCCGATGCCGATGTGATGCAGGTGATACAATCGGCATCTGATAATAACGATTGCGCGGTACTTGTTGCACACCATATCAATACCAATGTTAAAATGAGCGTAACCCTTGAACGCTTATTGAAAATATTCTCCATGGTAAAAAAACTGGGTATGAAATATTACACGATTGCTGAGATCTCGGATTGATGCCGGTTTCAGGAAGGGTAAAAATTTTGTGAGCAACTTTTTTCATTATCCGGGTTTTCCATCAAATCTTTCTTTTACTTTGCGGCAGGTTTATTAATACAAAATCCTTTTGTCATATGCTCAATGAAATTCAGGTCAGCGGCAATAAGGATACCCGCAGCGGTTTTGGCGATGGTATCCTGGAGGCGGCAAGAAAAAATTCAAATATAGTAGCGCTTACGGCCGACCTGGCCGGCTCTCTAAAGCTCAATGGTTTTATCAAGGAATTTCCCGAACGCTTTATACAGTGTGGTATTGCCGAAGCCAATATGATGGGTATCGCCGCAGGGTTAACGGTGGGGGGCAAGATACCGTTTACCACCACTTTCGCCAATTTTTCGACTGGAAGAGTATATGACCAGATCCGGCAAAGTATCGCCTACAGCGGAAAGAACGTGAAGATATGCGCATCCCATGCCGGCTTAACGCTTGGAGAAGATGGCGCCACTCACCAGATACTGGAAGACATAGGAATGATGAAGATGCTGCCGGGGATGACCGTGATCGTTCCGGCCGATTACAATCAAACAAAGGCGGCAACAATAGCCATTGCCGATCATGAAGGCCCTGTTTATCTTCGTTTCGGCCGCCCGGTTTGGCCCATCTTCACCAACGAAAATGATTTTATCATCGGTAAAGCGCAGCAGCTTTCCACAGGCACGGATATCAGCATTTTTGCATGCGGTCACCTGGTCTGGAAAGCCATAGAAGCTGGAAGAATATTGGAGGAAAAAGGAATATCGGTGGAAGTGATCAATATCCATACCATCAAACCCATAGACGTGGAAGCGGTATTGGCTTCCATTAAAAAAACAGGTTGTGCCGTAACCGCCGAAGAACATAATATAATCGGTGGCCTGGGCGACAGCATAGCACAGGTGGCCGCAAAACACCATCCTGTTCCGATTGAATACGTGGGAACAAATGATACGTTCGGGGAAAGCGGTAAGCCAATGGACCTCCTGAAAAAGTACGGACTTGATACGCCTGATATCATACATGCGGCAGAAAAAGCGCTCGCCCGCAAGTAACAAGCGTTAAACTTTATAAAGAAAAGCCAATCTTATGATTGGTTTTTTTATTTTTACTGCTCATCAGCTTACTATGGACACAGACCTGGACGATAAGGACCTTCTGGAACAATTTCGGCAACCAGCCACCAAAGAAGCCGGTTATACGCATATAATCAGGAAATACCAGGAAAAATTATACTGGCATATCCGTCGCATGGTAGTTCAGCATGAAGACGCCAATGACGTGCTGCAGAATATGTTCATCAAGGTATGGAACGGACTGGATAATTTCAGGGAAGACAGCCAACTCTATACCTGGTTATACCGGATCGCCACCAATGAAAGCCTTAGTTTTTTGGAACAGCAGAAAAAAAGATCATCGGTATCATTGAGTGATGTGGAAACCGGCCTCAGTAACCGGCTTATGGCCGACAAGCATTTTGATGCCAATAAGCTGGAGTGGAAGTTACAGGTTGCAATTCAGCAATTACCTGAAAAACAGAGGGTTGTATTTAATCTTCGGTATTATGATGAGATGCCGTATGAAAAAATGAGCAAGGTCCTTGAAACCAGTGAGGGCGCTTTGAAAGCCAGTTATCATCATGCCGTTAAAAAAATAGAGAATTTTATACTAAATCATTAAACTTTGGACAAATAAAACCGTCCTAATACCGTAGTGGAAAACAATATCGACATATCGAATGAATTAAGAACGATCAGTCCATTCATGGCCGGGATAGATAAAGTGAACCTTTTTACCGTGCCCGG
>JAYWAZ010000276.1:0-10289 GCA_043781975.1 Bacteroidota bacterium | reverse complement strand
CAAGAACCCCCGATATTTCGGGGGCTTGTAAGAACGTTTGGTTTCTTTGGTAATGTTGGTTTTCTGGATTTGGATATGGTCTTCTTAAGGATATGGATATTTAATTCTGATGTAAAAATACAGCGGCAAAAGGGCTAAAAAAACTAAAAGGTGTTCAATCGTAGCTTATAGGATCCCAACCGGGATTTTTAGCCCCTGAACCGGAAGTTGGCCTGGATAACCTTCCTTAAAACAAGAACCCCCGATATCTCGGGGGCCTTAAGAACGTTCGGTTTCGTTGGTAATGTTTGGATTTTCTGGATAAGGATCTTAAACTTCGGTCATTCTGGATAATTGGATTTAAAGGGGAATAACTTGTTGTCTATGATGTAAAACTAACATGTTAAAAGGCAGGAAAAAACTAAAAGGCAATTAACCCGACAATAAGTCTGCCGAAACCGAATTTAGGGCAACTGAACCGGAGATGGTTCATTTCTCATCACCCAGCCATAGCTTAAAATCGGCCGAGCGTTCGGTACTTACAATGGTTTCGTGCTTGGCCGGCGGGTTTAATTTGATCAATACGCGGCTTTTGGTATAGGCAAACATCTCGCCGATAGAATGAATGGCGATGATGTACTGCCGGTTGATGCGGAAAAAGGTCTTGGGGTCAAGCGTGGATTCAAGGGTATCCAGATTATAGTCGATCACGAAACGCCGGCCCTCCCTGGTGCACAGGAAATTCACCTTGTCTTCTGTATAAAAATAAACCACTTCTTCGATGTTGATGGTTTTGATGTGTTCTCCGTAACGGACCACGAACCGTTTTTTATACTCCACGCCACCCGGGTTGAAGGATTGCAATAGTTTACTGATATCAATGGCGGGCGTGGAAACAGCCGTGGTGATCTTTTTGAATTTGGTCACTGCTTTTTCGAGCTCTTCTTTTTTTATCGGTTTTAAGAGGAAGTCGATACTGTTCACTTTAAAAGCTTCAATGGCATACTGGTCATAGGCGGTGGTGAAGATAATGGGGCAGGTCACATCCACTGCTTTGAAGATATCAAAACTCAGCCCATCCGACAACTGGATGTCGGAAAATACCAGTTGCGGCAGGGGATTGTTCCTGAACCAGCGTATGGCAGAAGAAACGCTTACGATATTCTCAAGTACCTGGGCATCGGGTTCTATTTCCTTCAGCATTTTTTGCAACCGCTTTGCAGCCGGTTCCTCATCCTCAATAATTAAAACGTTCATCATATTATTGTTGTTTTAAAATTGGCAATGAAACGGTAAAATGGGTCCCGTTATTGTTGATCAGTACGGGTTCGCCGCTGAGCAGGTTATACCGGTTGGTAATATTCTGTAAGCCCATTTTAGAACCCATTTCTCCGCTTAATTTAGGATTAATATTGTTACGCAGGGTCAGCCATTTTTCATTTTCAATAAATAATTCAACAAGCAATGGTGTTTCTTTCGATACGGCATTGTGTTTTATCGCGTTTTCCAACAGCAACTGCAGGGTAAGGGGCGGAATAAAGATATGTCTTTTTGCCTCCTCTGAAACGGTGATGTTTATTTTTAAATGATCCCCGTATCTTTTTTGCTGCAGGTAAAAATAAGTTTGCATCAAACCAATCTCTTCACCCAGGCTGATCACATCCTTATCCCTGTAGTTAACGATGTTGCGGAAAAATTCAGAAAGATGCTCCACGTACCCGATGGCCATTTTTGGATTTTCTTCGATCGTGGAAATAAGGGTATTAAAACTGTTGAACAGGAAATGCGGGTTGATCTGATTACGTAAGACCTGGAACTGGAACTGTATCTTTTCCTGCTGCAGTTGCTGCATCTTATGCAATTGCGCTTCGCGGCTTTTCATATACCAGTACAATATTGCGCCAATGGTTAGGATGCAGAGCGCAATGAACCAGATGCGTTTCCAAATGGGGGTTTTAATGATGAATTCATAGGTGGCCTCATCCGCGCCTTCATAATTTTCATTGAGGGAAGCTCTTACATGAAATTTATATTTCCCGGGCTGCAGCCTCAGGAAAGCGATATTCCTGTCGCGGGTAGCGATCCAGTTGGTGTCCAGGCCATCTAATTTATACTCATAGCGAACCTCGTAGGGGTTGGTATAATAGATCGCTGTGAAATTAAAAGTGAAACTGTTCTCATCATATTTAAAATCTCCCCGAACATTTTTATCCAGGTCATTTAAAAACAACTGTACATTTTCAATGATCGTTTTTGGGCGATGGGTGGTGTTCGCAACCGGTGAATAAACAACGATACCGCTGGCGGTAGGGATCAAAATATTTCCCGACGTATCCTGTGTTATGGCGCCTATATCCGTGTTCACTTCCGTAATACCCTCACTGTTGTTCAGGTAAGAGACGGTGCCTTTTTCAGGGTTCAGTATATCAATTCCTTTATCGTGGGTGATGATCACCTTACCCGTCCTATCTGTTTTAACGGTCGTGATCTTTAAGGTACTGATACCATTGGCGGCGGCATAGTTCCTGAAAACTTTACCATCAAAACTGTAGATGCCGGCCTTTTCGGTGTTGAACCATATTTTTCCGCTCCCGTCTTCGGCAAAGGAATAAACATGGTCATCCTTTAAGCCGTTTTCTTTGCCATAATGTGTGAAGACCCCTTTTTCCAAAACGGTTATTCCTTTCCCGTCGGTACCAAACCATATCCTGCCCCGGCTGTCTTTAAAAACATAATAGATATAATTGTTGCCGATGTTTACGATGTTATTATAATTGGTGTAATTGTATTTGCCATCGATGGTGGCGTTTGATGCGTTTAATTCAAAGATCATGGCTACTCCTTCGAGCCCGCCGGCACAAACCGTATTGCCATTGCCCGAGACGGATAAGATACTCGCATTTTTCAGAAGCGGATTTTCAGTAAGGTTTCGGAAACGGCCAGATACGGGGTCCAGTAAAAAAATTCCACTGCCCATTGTGCTGATCCAGATATTGTGCCAGGGGTCCTGGTATAAACCGGTGATATCTGTTTTACTGCTTAATCCATTGATCGGATATTTTTTGCCGGTATAAACGCCATTGAGGTTATAATACTTGATCAATCCGCCATTGGTACCTGCCCAGATATTATTCTGGTAATCGCACAAAAGGGAATGGATCGTTTCAAAGTCGGCTTTATCATAGGCCCGGATCAGTTTCAGCTTATCACCGGCGGTTGACAACAGTTCATTGGCCGTGGTCATCCATAAATTACCTTCATTGTCCTGCAATAAATTATTGATCTTCCCGGGTATGGACGTTCCGATATCGGGAATGGTTATCCGCTGTCTGAAGCCGGGCACTTCCAACAAACCCTTTTCTTCGGTTGCGATCCATAAGCTGTTTTGCGAAACCAGGAGGGCATTGATCTGCCCCTTATCCCAGTTGCTGACGGATGTTGGGATCGTTATCTGTCCTGTTGAATGATCATATAAACAAAAACCCTTCTCCTGCAGCCCGATCCAGAAACTGTTATTTCCCGCAGGAGCCATAGCGGTTACATAATAGTCGGGGAGGCCGCTTTGTGGCCCAACTACGGTTACCCTTTTTTTTGTGTCTGAAGGATGACAGATATTGATCCCCTGGTCCGTGGCGGCCAGTACATCCCCGTTATCTGAAAGTATGAGGGCATGAATATGTGTGTCGCTTAAGCCATTGGAGGTATCGATGAGATAAAGATGACTGTTGGAGAAATAATAAATGCCTTCTCCATTGGTGGAGAACCAGATATTGTTTTGCCTGTCCTGTAAAAAAGAGGTGATAGCGGTTTTGGGTGTGCCTTCTTCCGGTTCAAACCATTGTAAATTACTGCCTGTTTTATTGGCCAAACGCCCGTTCTTGAAACCCACCCATAACTTTTTTGCATTGTCCTCAAATACAGCGGTCACTGTATCTTTATCCGAGGCCTTCATGAAATTGATCCGTTTGAATTTTATTCCGTCAAACGAATACAGCCCGTTAGTGGTGCCTGCATAGATGTATCCTTCGCTGTTTTTAAATAAGGTGTTGATCTTGAAAGGCTGGTTATCTTCCTGTAGCTTAAATGATTTGAATCCCAGCAGTTGAGCCCCTGCATGCTGCATCAAAATGCAGGTTAAAAATATTGTAATTGATCTTTTCAACAGGGATATTTAATTTTAGTTATTTTTCGATCAGATCGGCCTTTACTTCCACTTTTATTTCCGAGGCCAGTTTTTCATGCACTACTTTGGGAATGGTAATATTATGATCGGCCAGCAATACGGTAAAAAATGATTTGACGCCAACCACACCGTTTCGGATGGTCAGGTCACATTTAATGATACGTTCCTGTTCCACACCGTGTAAGATAAGATTTCCTTTTGCCCGTATTATGTAATTGCCCTCTTTGTGGAGATCAATGTCCTCAATTATTTTTCCTTCAAATGAAGCACGGGGATATTTATCGCTTTCGAGATAATTTTCATTAAAATGCTCTTTTTGTAAGGGGCTGTTGAATCCGCTGAATGTATTGATGTTAATGGTAAAGGCAAATTGTTTTTTTTCGGCGTTGAAGATCCCCTTTAACTGGTTACTGGAAGCCTTGATCAGTTCCAGCGGCGCGTCTGAACGGAAGGAAATGCTTCCGCTGCTTACACTGTATAAAAACGGTGGGGCCTGGGCATAAGATACCAGCATGATCAGTAAGAAGGAAAGTATGAAAAATCTTTTTAGCATAATATCTAATCAGCGATATGGTAAATAATGAAGCTGCATAACCCGGAAAAGGGCATGTTTATTTGCTGAAAATTCTTCAATGCCTTTTACCAATGGTGAATACCCTTGAAATATTGAATCCAAAGAGGATGTCGCCTTTTCCCCATTTACCCGTTGTTTCGGAAATAAATGTCCGCTCACTCATGCCCTGCGAGTTGGTAAAATGAAGCTGAAATACATGGCCGCCCGTTTCGATATCAAAGCCAAGTGAAAGGGAATTGGTAGTTCCCGTTAATTTATAACCCGACAGTTGGTAATAATATTCAACGTTAAAGCTTATATGTTTGGTTAATTTTTCTCTTCCCCCAATGCCTATGGCAAATAAATTATTGGGCTCTGAAGCCAATTGCACCAGGTTCTGATGCGTAAAAGTAGGCATGAGTTGCAGTGATGTATGGTCGGATAATTTCCTGCCAATAATAAGCTGGTGTGTATAAAATAACCGGGAAGAAAAATAATTTTTTCGGTTGGGATCTTCAAATTTAATCGTCTTTAAAGCGATGGTTGGGACATAACTTAACGATATGGGCATGTTTTTTTTGCCTTTTGACTGTCTTAGTATTTTCCATTTAAAAAAAGCATCGTATGTTTTTTCAAAAGTACTTCTTCCGATACCTATCATAAAATTCTGTGTGATGCCATAATCAAATCCCAGGCGCATGGTGGCATTATCCAGCCCAAAAAACTGGTATCCCCCTCCATTTACAGCGCCGAAACGGTGTGATATTTTTACATCCAGAACACCTTTGCCCACATTCTCAACCGAATGGCCGCTTATTAACCGGGAGGTTTTAAAAGTTGCCGTAGTATAAATGGTCTGGTCTTTAAGGTTACCCCCCATTTCTTTTTCAAGCAATTTCATTAAATCGGTGGTGTCCTGTGCATTTGTGCTGAAAAAAGCGAGTAATGTGCAGCAAGAAAGCAGTAATAATGTTTTGCATTTCATGAAGTAATTTTTAGGAAGATTTACAACGGTTACTTCGGTTCATAATTACAATCAACTTTAACTTCAATGGTTTTTGAAATATTATTTTCCACCAGCTTTGGTATGCTTATTTTATAATCGGCCACCGCAACTGAAAAAACCGCGGCAGCTGAAATTTTACCGCCTTTAATAGAAACCGTACCCGGCAATTTTACTTTATTGGAAACGCCATGCATATTCAGATCTCCGGTAACCGTCACGGTATAACTGCCATCTTTCATGAAATTCACCATTTTGATATCTGAAATGACGCCTTTAAATATCGCTTTTGGGTATTTATCGCTTTCCATATAGTCTTCATTAAAATGCTCCTGCATCAATGCCTTTTTAAAGAGGAAACCTTTTATTAAAACCGAAAACCCGATATCACATGTCTTGATGTTCAATACACTGATCGCCTGGTTATTGACGGCATCAATATTTTCCATCGAAGTTTTTGAAAAAAAGGAGAGCTTGCCATTCTTGGTAAAATAATTCTGTGCCCTGGGTGCATTCATCAATGCCAGGGATAACAGGCAGAAAAAAAATAATGATTTCATTTGCTTGGCCGGTTTATTTTTAGGGGTTAACATTTGATCCGTATATTCATGTTTGTGTTTATCTAATTGTTGGGAGCTCCTGCAGCTATCCATAACCTTATCTTGGCCAGGTTGCAGTCGCTTAATTGATTTGCATACCTTGGCATGGGTGGGTAATTAGCGCTGTGTGTAACGACGCCCCACAAATTTCCACTATCAACCTGTACTTTTACCTTGGCGTATTCATCCAGTTTTATCCTGTCGGCAGGCAGGTTTCCGCTATGACAGGAGATACAGTTTGCCTGTATTAACGGAACGATCGAAGCGCTGTATGTAACCGCGACCGTATCGCAGGCATATTGCGCATATAAGATCTCTTCTTTGTTATTCTTACAGCCCGGGTTAAGTACTGACAGTAAAAACAAGCATGCCACCAGTAATGTGACGTTTATTTTTACTCCAGATATTGAATTTTGTATCATAGCTAATCCATTAAATATGATCGACAACTATTTTGTAACATAGCACCTTGCCAATGATATATCTCCCAAAATTCCAAAGTCTGAAAGAATACCATTGCAAATTCCTTTGATAATAACGTTGTCGCTCACCCTTATATTGCCGGCGGGGCCTTCCATTGTACAATTTATAAAAGCATCTAACTCATTGGTTTTTAGTAAAATAACCTCATTGTTATCCTGGTTTTTCGAGATTTTGGTAACGGTACCCGATACTTCTACTATTTTGTTTGTGTATTTATTTTTTGCCAAAAGTGAGTCCTGGGAAAAGGTTTGATACAATTCAGTGGCGACAACTTTTATGCCGCTTGCATTTTTAACATCAACAGGTCCTTTATTGTAGAGGTAATAAGCTACGCCTGCCCCAATGGCAAGGAGCCCCAGTGCGGAGAAAATGATTATTCTTTTAGTAGGTGACATGTGGAGTTCTTATATGAAGATATAGACAGGCTGCATAGATATTGGCTCTTTTCAGCCGAACCGGGATATTTTGATACTAAACGGGAATAAACCGGTACTCAATTTCCGGAAACGATGAAATTCTCGACCGGGATCCTGTTTGCGATGCTTTTGGCCAGGGTCATTTCATCAGCGTATTCAAGCTCCCCGCCAAAGGCAATACCCCTGGCGATCGTGGTGATTTTTACCGGGACTGCCTTTAATTTCCTGCTGATATAATAAATTGTGGTATCGCCCTGGATATTCGGGCTCAAGGCGAAGATGATCTCCTCGATGGCTTCTTTCTGAATGCGGTCGGCCAGTGATTCTATTTTCAACTGCTCTGGGCCGATGCCGTCCAGGGGAGAAATGACGCCGCCCAGTACGTGATAAATGCCATTGAATTGTTGTGTGCTTTCTATCGCGATCACGTCACGGATATTCTCAACAATGCAAAGCATTTCCTGTTTTCGCCCGGGATTACCGCAGATATTGCAAAGCGACGAATCGGAAATATTATGGCAGCGGCTGCAGAATTTTATTTCTTTCCGCATTTTGGAGATGATATCGCTGAATTGTGAAACCTCATTCACTTCCTGTTTGATCAGGTGTAATACCAGCCGCAGGGCTGTTTTTTTCCCGATGCCCGGTAATTTGGCAAATTCATTCACGGCATTTTCTAACAGAGAGGAGGAGAAGACCATGCGGCAAAGTTAATAGTTTTAGGTTCATGGTACTGAGTCTGGAATCGGTAGTCTGGAGTTCTGAGTTTGCAGGCTCCCGACTATGAACTCCCAACTCATAACTTTATATCCCGTTCATTGTCCCAGTTGGCGCGGATGCTTAATTTCTGCGGCAAGGCGATCACTTTTTCGGGTTGCCGTTTTTTGGAATAGCTGCCCGGGTCCCATTTGCCGTTATTGTTGTCATCAAATAAAATACGGATATCGTATTCGCCGGGTTTAAATAATTTTTTGTTCCATTCATTGGCCGTTAACGGATAAGCAGCTTTTAATTCTTCATTCTGCACAAACTGGACAACAGGATGTTTGGCAAGATCGAGGCCGCTGAAACGCAAGACCAGGTTTCCATAATCAGCTTCCTTTTTAGTAGTGAAACGCAGCGTATCTGTTTTGACCAGGTTAATTCCCGATGAGTCAACTGCCGCGTCGGCATTTATGATAAGCCGGTATTTAGTTTCTTCCTTCCACTTTACGGAGAGGCTTATTTTTTTTCGGGTGCTGTCGATCACCGTACGGACCGACGGGATCGCTTTGTAAGCCGTATCCGTCAATATTATTTTTGAAGGGTCGAATTTTTTCAGGGGCCGGTTAAAATTCAATTCCAAATCATCTTCCAGTTCCTGGCTCTGTGAAATTACGGGGCTGGTATACTTCAATTTCTTTTCCGTGCTCTTAAGGATGGTGGAGGTCAACGGGGTCTTGACGTCTTTTGCTTCTGCGTAGGCATAGAGGATCACCGGGTCATTGTTTCTGGAAATGGTAATGGCCTTATCGGCAAAAGCGAATTGTTCCACTTTGGCATTGTAGGTCTTTCCGCCATCACCGTCTTTCAACGCATATATTTTATAATTGCCCGGCGAGAGGTGTGTAAAATTGAAACTGCCGTCTCCCCTGAGCCTGGCAATATAATCGGGTTTCCGTTTTTGAACGGCCGAATCATCCGCACTGCGGTAAAGTAGGGCGATCAGGGTACTGTCGGCCTTGCCGGTTTCTGCAATGATGACCTTGCCTTCCAGGGTCAGCGAGTCGATCGTTTTACCGGTGGAAAAAACATAGGTAAAGTTCTTCAGGGGGTTGTTCTCATTGTTATCCCGGATGGCGTTCCCGAAGTTGATGCTGTAGGTGGTGTTGGGCCGCAGGGTGTCTTTTAGTTTAACCGTAACCGTTTTTAACTTATAATCAACAACGGGGTTGTTGGCGGGGAAAGGCGATACCAACACATTATTCTGCACGTCTTCTATATTCACATATTCATCAAAGGTGAGTGTGATCTTATTGGCGGTAAAACCGGTGCTGTTCAGTTCCGGCACGGCTTTCAACAGCCGGGGGGGAATGCTGTCCCTTGAACCGCCGGTAGGCATTCCGATCTGGGCGCATCCCGTACACCAAACCAAACCCGTGATGATGATTGCGTTTATTATGGTAAAATATAAAACACCCGGCAGTTTCATTGGTTAAAATTGAATTGCAAACTTAATCCCTTTCGGTTACTACTGTTCGTATAAAATCCTAATAATCCCTTAAATCGCTTCAGAACCCTCATCCGCCAGGTCGTGCAGGGCCACCGCCAGTTTATTATCCTTCACAAAATTGCACCAGTAGCAATCTTCCTTCCCGCAGCCGGTATAAAAATCACGGGCCTGTATCTTTTCCCAGGTAGTAACGACCTGTTGTTTTACGGTCTCAATGTCCTGCGGGGTAATGATGATCTTTTCCTTGCGGTAAGCGCCTTTCTTATCCGGCTCCACAAAATCAAATTCGGTGCTGATCACTTTCCAGTCCTTTTGTTCATAATTGTCCACCAGTATCTTGTAAAAAACGGCCTGGCGCCAGTAATCGCCACCGTTAGGCATCTTATCGTGGGGTGATTTTAATTTGGGGAGTGCATTATCGATATTGCCGCTCTTGTAATCCACCACGTTCACTTCCTTACCATTGAATTCCAGTTTGTCAAGTTTGCCTTTGAGGGGAACTTTATTCACCACCACGTTGCGGATATTACGTTCAACGGCCACCACTTTATTCCAGCTGTTAACGTATTTGTCGTAATAATTGCGCAGCACCTCATCGCCATATTCCATCCTGCGCTCAAAAGCTTCTTTTGTGAAATTTTCGCGGTGACGGTGCATGTACCAGTTAAAATCGGAGATCAATTCTTCTTTGGGCGGGAAGGCTTCATTCCTGTTTTCCTGCATCTTGCGGAATAATTTTTCCAGGGCATAATGTATGGCGCTGCCGAATTCGGTGGCTTCACTTTTGCCTGACGGAATGCGGATCAGGCTTTTATAATAGAAGCCCAGCGGGCAATCCAGGTAATTGTTGAGTGCCGTTAC
>JAYWAZ010000275.1:0-10323 GCA_043781975.1 Bacteroidota bacterium | reverse complement strand
TTCCTTTCGGGATTGTTGCGAATGGCTGCGTTATTAAAATCCGTTTCAACCGGGCCCGGCGCCACTACGTTTACGGTGATACCCCTGGCACCTGTCTCCTTGGCGAGATAGCGGGTAAAGGTTTCAATAGCGCCTTTCATGGATGCATAGACGGAATAGCCCGGTACGCAAAACCTGGTGGTGCCGGTGGAAATATTAATGATGCGTCCCTTATCATTGATGAGGGGTAGGCATTTTTGTGTGAGGAAATAAACACTTTTGAAATGTACGTTCAGCAAGCGGTCAAAATCTTCTTCGCTAACCTGTGCAAAGGGTATGGTTGCCCCGATACCGGCGTTATTGATCAAAAAATCGAATTGGGTACAGCCCCATTTACTTTGAAGCATTCCCTGGAGTTCCCGTACGAAGTCATTAATTGAACTGATATCACCCGCATCATAATGCAGGGCAGCGGCTTTTTGTCCGGTTGCTTCAATGCTTTCAACCACCTGAGCAGCGGCTTCTTTCTGTGAATGATAGGTGAGGATCACATCGTGCCCTTTCTCGGCTAAGCGAAGTGCCATATTCTTTCCCAAACCACGGCTTCCCCCTGTGACGAGTGCAATTTTATTTAATGTCGGCATAGCTCAATTTAATGATGAATAACAAAAGTACGCGGTAGGTAAATCACAATTTTTTTATTTTTTTAATGATGATCTTGTCAATAAAATGTTCACCGCTGCTTTTTTGCACCTGTATCTGGCGTACCACGTCCATGCCTTTGAATACGGATCCGAATGCCGCGAATCCCTGTCCGCCTGGGGTTCCGCTATTTCCAAAATCCAATTGGCTCTGGTCTCCGATGCAGATAAAAAATTCGGTATTGGCCGTGCCGGGTGTTGTCATAGCCAGCGAGATGGTGCCATTGGTATGCGATAAGCCCGTTTGCTTCGTGGATTCATGAGTGATACCGGGGATTGAAGGGTACTGCCTGTCATTGGTTTGCCAGATACCGCCCTGGATAAGGCCGTAATTAACATCCGACATACCTTCCGTTAGTATGACCCGGTAAAAGGAGCAGTTATTGTAATAACCCGCATCAACATACGATAAAAAAGCGGTGACCGTTTTGGGAGCCTTATCGGGAAATAATTCCACCTCGATATCTCCGAAATTGGTGTAGATGATGATGTGCGGATTTTTGTAATGGGGCTGACTGCAACTGAAGAAAAGAAAGGCACAGGAGAAGATGAAACATTTGTACATAAACCTTATTAAAGATCGGCGGCTTACAATAAGATCAGGTGCAGGAATCAATTCTTAACAAAATATTTGACCCCGCTGATATATAGTATCTGTGTGCCCGTTTTCATCCTTCCCCGGTATTCCTGGCGGTCGAAAGAAGAATAATAGGTGAAAGGGGAACCGTTAATGCTTTTCACTTTCCCTTTATAGGCTTTGTCATCATAAGAACTGTAATAGGTAAAAGAAGTATTGCCAGTGGATTTCAATTTTCCCCGGTACGCTTCATTTTCGTAGGATGCGTACCAGGTGAGGGTGTAGGGTCCGGCCGTCTTCAGTTTCCCCCGATATGCCTCATCTTCATAAGCCAGGTAAAAATCAAGGGAGGAACTGCCAATGGCTTTAACTTTTCCTTTTAACGCGTCATTTTCGTAGCTGGCGTAATAGGTGATCAATGTCTTTCCGATATATTTTATTTTTCCGCGATAAGCTTCATTGTCGTATGATGAATAATATTCCACGCGTCCCACATAATTCTCTAGTTTTCCCGCATAATTTTCTCCGCCTCTTTCCTTGAAAAGATCATATCCATAGTTGATGATATTTCCATCTATCGACAGGTTCAGCATGGTATTCACGTCAACCTCAAATGCGATCGTTTCAATAGTGCCGTTATCCGTAATGGTTATTTTAGAAATTGACTGCCCATTGGCAAATGCCAGCAAAGCGGAAACAACGGCTGTCAAAAATATTTTTCTCATCTTTCTACAAATTATGACTTAAAGTTAAAAAAAAATACCGACAATTCATTCCGGACCTATACCAGTTCCACCTTTTCCATGATGTCGCCACCCCGGATCATGTCCAAAATTTCAAACCCATCGGTCAGTTTTCCAAAACAGGTATGCACGCCATCGAGGTGGCTTGTTCCCACCCGGTTATGGCAGATAAAAAACTGTGACCCGCCCGTATTCGGCCCCCGGTGCGCCATGCTCATCACGCCGCGGTCATGGAACTGCTTTTTGCCCTTGGTTTCGCAATCAATGCTCCAGCCCGGTCCGCCGGCACCTGTACCGTTAGGGCAACCCGTTTGCACCATAAAATTGGGGATCACCCGGTGAAAACTGAGTCCGTTGTAAAAACCTGATGTCACCAATTTTTTAAAATTGGCTACAGCAATGGGGGCGTCGTCATCATATAACTCAAAATGCATGGTTCCTTTATTGGTTTTGATACTGCCCTTTGTAAGTGTCTCGCTCATGATATTTTTTTCGTAAAATTAAGGGAAGGGAATGTATAATCGGTTTTCATTTAAACCGGGACTTTTTTTTGTTGGCTTCAGGCAATAAGCCCTGAAAAAGTTAATTTTATACATCGGATCCTTCAGCATTCGCAATTGAAACAATGACCACCCTCATCAAAGCATCCCCCGGCGACGCAGCAATGCTGACGGAATTGGCCCGGAATATTTATAAAGAACATTATTTGCACCTGTGGCATCCCGGAGGCGCGGAATGGTATATGGAAACCTATGCTTACGCCCGGGATACAATTGAAAAAGACCTTGACAACCCTGAAATTGAATATACCATCGCTTATGAAGATGATAAAGCTTCGGGGTATATGAAGCTGTTATTAACATCGGAATTGGCGGGCCATGCGCTTGTTGCCGCGATGGAAGTGGAACGCATCTACCTGCATAAAAATGCCACGGGTAAGGGACTGGGCAGAAAATTCATGCAGCTGGCGATGGAAAGAGCCCTGCAATTGAAAAAAGACATCATCTTTTTAAAAGCGATGGACTCCAGTACGGATGCCATTGCATTTTACAAAAGCCTCGGATATAAGACCTGTGGCAGCTTACAGTTACCCCTACCTGAATTTTCCGTGATGAAAGCGGAGTACCGGGGAATGGTGATATTAAAACAAGCTGTGAAAGGATAAATTCAAACGGCCATTCATCCGGTTCCGACATGGCCTTTAACTATCCATTTCAATCCGCGTTTCAGTTCAGTATCCGTTATCGGATTGTTAACAAATGTTTTGATTAAACCAGTCCTGGTTCCAATCAATATGATGCCAAAACCACTACCGGTATTGTGTTTCCTCAATTGGCCATGATCCGGGGCAAATGATTCGTTATTGTTGCTTGCCATCCACGAACTGTTTTAACTAAACCTTGGTAACTGTTGGCATACTATTCCTATATCAGTATATGAATAAAAAAATCAAACAACATGAAAAAGATCACTGCAACCGCAATAGCAATGTCTGCGCTTTTATTGATAAGTGTAAACATAAATGCCCAGTCTAATTCCCGGCGTATGGATAAAAGAGATCAGTCTGTCCAGAATGATCAGTACGACCAACGAAACAACCCGTACAATTCCAATGAACAGTATGACAGGCGAAATGATGAATACAACCGGGGCAACACGAATGATGAATACACCCAGCGTGATAACGGATACAACCGCGACAACCGGTATTCCCGCTATGATCAGCGCGATGGCAGGTTCAATAATCATTATCGAAGGGATATGATGTATCGCCGGGGCAGGAGGGGAGAAAGGTATAACAATTACGACGGCAATGATTATAACCACAGGAATAAATGCGGCTCCTATGAAAGAGGAAGATTTTAATAAGCACGAATAATAACATGGGCCTGAACGAAAGTTCGGGCCTTTTTTTAACAGGAAGTCAGCAATGGATAAGCCGTGAATTATTTTGGAGCGGCAAAAGGGACTCGAACCCTCGGCCCTTAGCTTGGGAAGCTAATGCTCTACCAACTGAGCTACTGCCGCTTTTAGGAGCAAAGAATCTTTCACTAATATAGTTTTTATTTTTCCTTTACAGAACTTAATAATACGATCCTTTCAAAACGACCAGATTGGTTCACATGAAGTGCGTTTTTTTCTAGCCTATGCAAATCCCAATTGTTTTATGGCCGTTGTCCTGTCAAATACCTGGCTATGTCCGCAAACCTTTCCGTTCCGGAAATGATAGATGGTTGCTCCCTGCGTTTTTATAGTGCAGCCGGTTGCAGGAAACACACCTATCTTTCCCAGGTTGGTACCCGTCATTAACCAGGTGATGGCCACATGGTCACCATCGGCAATGACTGACTGAACGGTGAAATGAATATCAGGAAAAGAATCGAATGAATAATGCAAACGCTTTTTAAATTCATCGTGGTCCAGTGTCTTTCCTTCCCAGGGATCGCCGGTATCCAGGTAAATGGAATATTCATTGTCGACAAATCTCTCAACTGCATCAAGATCTTTTTCATTCCAGACCATTTGCATAAAGTCCTGTAAAATGGTCACATTGTTCATTGGTTTACCGGTATTATTCTTTAACCGCTTGTGTTTGCTGTGCATCAGGTGCGTTATCTACCAGCATCTGTATGAATTTATTTAATTTATTATCGTCATCTTCCAATGCGGTGCGGAGTGTTTCGTTTCCTGCTATTTTCAATGCGCTGATATTATCTTCCGAAGCATCGGCCATGTCACTTGAATAATTACGGATATTGGCGTCATTCGGAACATCCACGCGCAAATAATTATGCTTGCTGCTTCCTTCCAGTGTCTCATATAGTTTTAGCATTTGATAATGCACCGTATCCAGACTTCCGTTCATCATGATATCGGGTATGGATTTCGCCCATTTAATGATATTCCACCTGTTGGTCTTCGCTATATTGGGCAGGTTAAATTGTCCGCCCCCTGTTCCAACAGAAAGTATCAGCATTTCTTTTGCATTGGGGTTGGCCACCTGTGGAAACACGGAATTGTTACCTTCTGCGAATGCGCACATGGTTGGGTTATTGGCGAATACGCCACCGTCGATATTCGTCATCAGCCGGTCGGTCTTCAGGTTCTTTATCCGCGCAGGCGGGAAATAGGTAGGCGCGGCTGAAGTTGAACGCAGGGCATCCCTAACATAAAACTCGCGGTATTTATTGGGCTTCTCCCGGCTGCTGAAGAAAAATGATTTTTTATATTCCAGATTGAAAGTTGTAACCACACAGGGTTTCAGCAGTTCACTCATTTTTAGATTGCCGAATTCATCATGAAATATCTTTTCAATGTTCTTTGGACTATACTTGTCAGCCGAGAACATTTGCCGCATACCGAACCACTCAAAATGCCTGGATGCATTAAAAATATTATTGCCTTTCGCAACATAAAAATCCAACGCCTGTGCGGCTGAATATTTTGAAGAAGGCCCTGTCCTGGTATCGGGATTGGGAACGAGATAAAAGCAGCCCAGGATACCGCCGGTACTCGTGCCCGCGATGAGATCGAAATAATCCCCGATCCTGGCATTGTCATTTTTCGTTATCGCCTTCAGGCGGTCTTCGATATATACGAGTACGGTAGCAGGAATGATACCCCGCATGCCACCTCCGTCAATGGATAGTATCCTGACTTTTTTCATGTCTGTTATTTTATAGTTTAAGGTGAACTCCAACAACCGGGTTCAGGCAAAACGAATTGGCTGCCTTTAAAAGTAAAAGAAAAACGGCATATTCGTTCACCAGCACAGCAAAAATCCGCTTTCATCTGGTATCATCCTCTTTTTTAGCTTGTCATCCATTCTTTTGCCGGCTTTTGACAGCATTCTGTTCAACGTTCAAAATCCACTATTTTGAGCTACTTTTGCAACCTTAAAAAGAGGACAGGTCGTACATGAAGAACATCAGGAATTTTTGCATCATTGCTCATATTGACCACGGGAAAAGCACACTGGCCGATCGTTTGCTTGAATTTACCCATACCATCGGTGAACGCGACATGCAGGCCCAGGTACTCGATGATATGGACCTGGAAAGAGAAAAAGGGATAACCATTAAGAGTCATGCCATCCAGATCAATTATAAATGGAAGGATACCGAGTATGTACTGAACCTGATTGATACACCGGGCCACGTGGACTTCAGCTATGAAGTGAGCCGTGCCCTGGCCGCCTGTGAAGGCGCACTCTTACTGGTGGATGCCAGCCAGGGCATACAGGCGCAAACCATCAGCAACCTTTACCTGGCCATTGACGATAACCTCGAGATCATCCCGGTCATCAACAAGATCGACATGGATGGCGCCATGATCGAAGAAACGAAGGACCAGATCGTGGAACTGATCGGGTGTGAACCAGAAGACATCCTGCTGGCCAGCGGAAAAAGCGGGATCGGCATCGAAGAGATACTAACGGCCATCATTGAACGCATACCCGCCCCTAAGGGTGACGAGAGCGCACCGCTCCAGGCATTGATATTCGACAGCGTGTACAATTCGTTCCGTGGCATCATCGTATACTACCGCATCTTTAACGGAACACTCAAAAAGAACGATAAGATCAAGTTCAGCAATACCGGCCTCGAATATGGCGCCGATGAAGTGGGTATTTTAAAATTTGGAATGGAAGCCAAGAGTGAGGTGAGGGCAGGAGACGTGGGTTATATCATCACCGGTATCAAGAATGCCCGGGAAGTGAAAGTGGGAGATACCATAACGACAACGGCTAACCCCTGTAAGGAATCCATTAAGGGCTTTGAAGATGTGAAGCCGATGGTATTTGCCGGTATCTTTCCCATCGAGACCGATGCGTTTGAAGAACTTCGCGATTGTATGGATAAACTGCAGTTGAACGATGCCTCGCTCACTTTTGAACTCGAGACATCGCAGGCGCTCGGATTCGGCTTCCGTTGCGGTTTCCTGGGCATGCTGCACATGGAGATCATCCAGGAAAGGCTGGAAAGGGAGTTCAACCAGACCGTAATCACAACGGTACCGAACGTGAGTTTTATCGCCACTACCAGCAAGGGCGAGGTGATCACGGTGAACAATCCCACCGAAATGCCCGACCCCACGAGGATAGATCATATCGACGAACCCTTTATCCGGGCGCAAATGATCAGTAAACCCGAATATATCGGCAATATCATGACCCTTTGCATCAATAAACGCGGTGTGCTGATCAACCAGGGTTATTTGACACCAACCCGGGTGGAACTGACCTTCGACATGCCCCTCACCGAGATCGTTTTTGATTTCTATGATAAATTAAAAAGTATGACGAGGGGTTATGCCTCCTTCGATTATCACCCGATAGAATATCGTGAAAGCGATATCGTAAAGATGGATATTTTACTGAACGGCGAAAAAGTGGATGCCCTGAGCGCACTCATACACCGTGCCCGGGCCCAGGAATTCGGGCGCAAGCTCTGTGAAAAATTAAAGGAATTACTGCCAAGACAACAGTTCCAGATCGCCATACAGGCCGCCATTGGCGCGAAAGTGGTTGCCCGTGAGAATATCAGCGCCATGCGCAAAGATGTTACCGCAAAATGTTATGGCGGTGATATCAGCCGTAAGCGTAAATTATTGGAGAAACAGAAAGAAGGTAAGAAAAGGATGAAACAGATCGGTAACGTAGAAGTGCCGCAGGAAGCGTTTTTAGCGGTACTGAAACTGAATGATTGATCGCATCGCAACGGCGCAGTGAAATACACCTTAATTTTAAGTTTAAATAAAAGAGCCATGAGCAAATATTCTCTCAACCCCAATATGGAATTGGAAGTAATCATCCGGTTCATCACCAAAGGAATAGATGCTCCGCTGACAGGGAAAGACTATAGGGTACGCCTGTACGATAAGGACTTCGTGGGCGTCGATTACCTGGGAGAAAGCAGCCTGGATTCAAATGGAGCCGCCCTGATACGGTTTTCGCAGCGAGCTTTTGGTGAATGGAACAATTTGGAACAGCAGCCCGACCTCTACTTTATCCTGTTCAGGAACGAAACAGAAATATTCAGGAGCATAGTGATGCAGGATCTAGACCTTACAACGCTGGAACAGTTCAAAATGGGCGAAGGCGAGGTGATCGACCTGGGAACCTTCCTGGTAGAAGGCTAATCATCGCCACCTTTCTTTTTCCTGATCACCGGTTTTTTCGATGTGCTATCCTGTGCAGACTGGGTCTGTATTTCCTCCAGTGTCTGTTTATCTTCCAGCAGGTTGCCATTATTATCCTTGAGCGGTTTGGGTACGGGTTCTTTGCCTTCGGGAGTTATATAATGATACACTTTTTCAACGTGCACCCATTTGCCCCCTTTCCATTTAAATCCTTCATAATCCCCGTCACCGATAAGGGTCCATTTCTTGTTGGGTTCATTGGATTCCGATGTAAGGTGTTCAACAATGATCATATCCAGATCAGGGTCGTAGGTAAGCCGTGGCCCGGCATCTTTTTTATATTCCATCACGTAGCGGCTGATGGCTGATTTGAAGACGGAGTCTTCTTCAAAACTGAAATAGCGGCCACCGAAGAGAGGTTCATCATTACTGAAGGTCAGTACTTCAATGAACTTCCGGTTACTTTTGATACTGTTCTCATCAAATCCCAGCAGGGTATAATAATTCTGGTTCAGGCTTTTTTTCTGAATTATTTTATAATAGATGGCGCCGATCCATCCTAAATTATTACCGATGGTATCCTGTAAATGTTTGGTCACATCCGATTTGTCGATCAGCGGATACAGTTTCAGCGAACCGTCATAAGTCCGCATCTGTATGGCACCGTGCTGGCGTATCACGTTATCATTGATCACCAGTTGCCAGGTGAAGACGCGGAATGAACTGTCGGGGGCGTATAGCTGCGAGATTGTTTGCAGGGAATCAAAGACATAGTAAAATGAATTGCGCAGCTTTAATGCACGTACCAGCATCCTGGTGAAACTGCTGTCGGCCTTGAAACGGTCATCGGAATTGATGCCCATGATCAACTTGACAGAATAGCTTTTGAGGGAATCTTGCTTTTGCTGAAGGATCATTCTATCGGAAGGGTTTATACGCTGTGCATAGAGGGCGCCATGCAGCAGGAGGGCAAATAGTAAAGATCCAATGGGTCTCATCATGCGTAAATTTAACCAATACCTGAATAACAGCCCTTCAAAATCAGGGGATGGATCAAAAATTTAACGAAAAGTTTAGGGATAGAACACAGCTGACGCAGATTTAGCGAATCAACGCAGATCTTTGAACGCATCAGCGAATGCAATGAGGGAAGGATACACTTTGTCTATACGATCATCATTCAGGTCAACTTCCGGTCTCGTTGTGGGAAGGAAGATCGTTTTAACTCCCAGGTTACGGCCAAACTGCATATCGCTGATGGTATTGCCGACCATGATGGCCCGGGAAAGATCGATACCCGGGAAATCTTTTGCCGCCTTCAAACCCATGCCGGGGTTGGGTTTCCGGTCAGGACTGTTCTCATCCAGGTCGGGACAAAAATAAACACCGTCGATCCTTCCACCCGCTTGCTCCACTTCTCCGCTCATATTTTTATGGATCAGGTCGAGGTCTTCTGGTTTTGTTAAACCCTTGCCAATTCCCTTTTGATTGGTGACTACGATAATATGTCCGAAAATTTTTGACAATAACGCGATGGCTTCCCTGGCGCCGGCATAAAAATGGAATTCATCCCAGTTATGGATATAGTCCTGGTGCTTTTCATGATTGATCACACCATCCCTGTCGAGAAACAATGTCCAGGATTTGTCTATTTGTTTTAGATCGATCATGAAATAAACCAAAATTCAAAATTAAAAACCACTAACTCTTAACTTTTAACTTGTAATTCTTTCTGCGCCCGCTCATAATCTTCCGGTATACCGATATCGATAAAGTATTCATCCTGCACCACGCCGCAAACCCTCCTTTTATTGACATATTTTTCGAGGTAATCTTTTTCGAAAGAGCATTTTTCAGGCAGATTTTCCTTTAAAAATTTAGCCTTATTCAGGGCATACACGCCCGCATTGATGAGCCCGCTTTCGTAAAATCGCTTTTCCCGGAAAGAAGTGATGGAATGATCTTTATTCATTTCCACCAAGCCATAGCGATCGAAATTTTGCATGGGCTTTAAGGAAAGTGTACAATCGGCGTCGCACATTTGATGAAACGCCATCAGTTTATTTACATCCCCTGAAAAAAAGGTATCGCCGTTCACGACCAATACATTTTTTTCGGAAGCAAGGCTGCATGCCCGTATAATTGCACCTCCTGTGCCCAACGGCTCATCTTCGATTGAATA
>JAYWAZ010000274.1:0-3728 GCA_043781975.1 Bacteroidota bacterium | reverse complement strand
AATTGTTATACGATCAGAAATACGGAAAAAGCAGCCGGTGTTGTGGAATACAGGATTGCCTATACCGATTGTGACGGAGTTGACCAGGATATCGCTTTGCCATTTGGCCAGAGCCTTTCTATCTGTTCAAAAACAGGCGTTGTTAAAACCAATTTTGCCAACTCCATGATCGATTGTTTCCAACCGCCAAATATCCCCTGCGAAAATTACTCCATAACCAATCTACATGGTCCGACAGGCATGACGATCACTTATGAATATAATGATTGCGATGGCAAACACCAGTCAGGATTCATTAACCCACTCAGCACTATTTATATATCAGCATTCCCGGGATCCGTTCATTGTTCGGGTGGAGAAGTGAAGAGCAATTGATAATATTTTACCGGCAACGGGATATCGCAAAAAAAAAGCTACAAATTTTGTAGCTTTTTTTGTACTCGGGATGGGAGTTGAACCCACACATGCATTGCTGCATACAGGATTTTAAGTCCTGCGTGTCTACCAGTTCCACCACCCGAGTGAGGAGTAGAGAAAAAAAATCCCGTCCTGCCTGGGCTGAACGGGACTAAAGAGCGGAAAACCGGGCTCGAACCGGCCACCTCGACCTTGGCAAGGTCGCGCTCTACCAAATGAGCTATTTCCGCATTATTGATAAGATCTTAACGTATTTTGGGATGGCAAAAATAAGGGTTGTACATCTACAACAAAAATTTATTTGTATTTGGGATTGTACAGCGTATTGTCAGGCACATTCACTTCAGGCTTGCCCTTGTAACGGTGCGTATACAGGTTATAGCAGCCGCCTAAAATGAAAGCCACCACCAAAAATACCTGGCAAAACCAGATAAAACGCGAAGACGATACCCAGTTGTGGGTAAAATCCTTGTGTGAATTGTCAATAATTTCAGGTTCCATTATGATCTTATTTGCCGTGCAAAAATAAGGACTGTGCGTCAAAAAAAAATTATTTGTTTCCAACAATTTCCAAAAAGCGGGTCTTCTTTTGTATGAAATAATTCCAGGCCACCGAACCACGGTACCATCCCCACAGCCTTCCGTCTTTTTTTAATGGGAAGACCGAGCGTTTCTTATCCACTAGCAGCCAACGCACAAAATGCAAATGCGCTTTCAGTACCGCCATGAAATAACCCCCGTCGCCGCTGAACAATCCCCTCCAGGCCGATACCGCATCCAGCCCTATCCGGAAGGGTATCTTCCAAACCGCCGCCCCGGTCGGTAAATTCTTCGCCAGCATGATCAGGTTGTTCCGGAAGTTCAGGTACGTTTTCTTACTGTTGCCCCGGGGCAAACTGCCACCGCCAACATGATAGACCACGGATGCGGGCTGTACAAAAATCCTGTACCCCGCAAGCTGCAGCCTCCAGCATAGGTCGATCTCTTCCTGGTGTGCAAAAAAATATTCATCGAGACCGCCCATTTCATGATATACGGCCGCCTTTATGAATAAGGCCGCCCCGCTTGCCCAGAAGCATTGCTGCACATCGTCATATTGTCCCTTATCTTCCTCGCAGACATCAAATACCCTTCCTCTCATAAACGGGTACCCGAAATGGTCGAGCCAGCCACCGCTGGCACCGGCATATTCAAACAGTTGCTTATTTTCATAAGCGAGCAGCTTGGGCTGGCAGGCTGCGATGGCCTTATCGGATTCCATGAGACTGATAACTGGCCCTATCCAGCCAGGCGTTACTTCCACATCACTGTTCAACAGTACATAATAATCGCTTTCCACTTGTTTCAGGGCGGTATTGTAGCCTTTGGCAAAACCCATATTGCTGCTATTGGAGATAATCTCCACCATCGGGTAGGCCCCACGCAGGAATGCAAGGGAATCATCCGTAGATGCATTATCGGCAACGATCACCCTTTTATTAGAATACTCCGAAGCCAGCACGGAAGGAAGGAATCGTTCCAGGAATGATCTTCCATTCCAGTTCAGGATGACAATCGCCACCGATGGTGATTTTTTGATACCGGCAGTGATACTGTCTTCCTTATCGTGAAGCCTGTCCCGAGACTCTTCAAATGATTGCAATCCGTTCATCGGCGATACTAAACTGTAGTTTTAATAATGTTTTACACAAACTTAACTTATTTCTGATTGTCTATTACCCATTGTCTATTGCTTATTGCCCTTCCCCCTTCGCTTATTTATTATTGCTTATTTTTACCCCATGTTCACTCCCTTTCTCAACTGGCGTTCGATCCTGGCACTTGTTGCAATAGCTATCGTAACAGGTACCATCTTTTATTCGGATTATCTCTCCAGGAAGATCGCCGCCGATGAAAGAAAGAAAGTAAATGTATGGGTCCAGTCCCTGAAGACCCGGGCCGATACGACTACCCAGCAATCGGCGCTTGACCTTACCAATATCATCACTTCTGAAAATACGGATATCCCGATCATCGAGACCAGCGAAAATGATGTTCCCTCCGGGCAGGGCCTCAACCTGGATACCCTGAAGATGAAATCGGACCCCGAATACCTCGTCAAAAAAGTAGCCGATTTTAAAAAACAACATGAACCGATCATAGTGGAGATCAGCAAGGATCCGCTCTTCATCAACAAATATTATTATGGCGATTCGGTCTTATTGCAGGAAGTGAGGTACTACCCCATTATCCAGCTGATCATCGTGGCACTGTTCATCATCATCACGCTGATCGCCATCTCCACCCGAAATAAATCAACACAGAACCAGGTATGGGCGGGCATGGCCAAGGAGACAGCGCACCAGCTGGGTACACCACTGTCCTCCCTGCAGGGCTGGGTGGAGATGTTGAAAGAGACCCCCGGCAATGAAAAGATCGTTACCGAAATGAATAAGGATGTGGAGCGCCTTAAACTGGTGAGTGACCGCTTTGGAAAGATCGGCAGTACGCCGCAACTGGAGGAAATGGATATCATTAAACAGGTGGAGCTGATGGTGAGCTATATCAAAAAAAGGGCAACTGATAAAGTAAACTTTCGCATCGACAGTTTTGGCGAAAAAGAGATCCCTGTGATGATCAATGGCCCCTTATTCGATTGGGTGATAGAAAACCTGTTGAAAAACGCCCTCGACGCCATGGAAGGAAAAGGCAGTATCACCATACAGATCAAAAATGAGTCAACACAGGTCAGCATAGATGTATCCGACACCGGCAAGGGCATTACCAAACAAAATATGGCCCGGGTTTTTAAACCCGGTTTCACCACCAAGAAACGTGGCTGGGGCCTTGGCTTATCACTGAGCAGGCGCATCATTGAGCAATACCATAAGGGAGAATTATTTGTGAGGACCTCCGAACCCGGCAAGGGTACTACGTTCCGGATCGTATTGAAGAAATAGCTTTTTTTTAAAGTTTATCCCTTTCGAAAAGGTGTAAACTTTAAAAACAAACAACTAAATTTGCCTTCTTAAAAAACCAGCGGCGATGGCGAAATTGGTAGACGCACTACTTTGAGGTGGTAGCGCCCGAAAGGGTGTGGGAGTTCGAATCTCCTTTGCCGCACGACTCGGATAAAAGGCAATCTTTTGAAAAAGGTTGCCTTTTTTATTCCCCCCTAAACCATCACATACATTGCCATTGCTTCAAATAAAGCGGATGCGGTCTGAGTCCTTACTATTTTATTGATTACTAATACAGAATGCCCGCAGAATATGAAAATAGTGGCTTATATTAGTAACGTAAACCAACTGCTTCGCAATGGCCAACAAGCA
>JAYWAZ010000273.1:0-3747 GCA_043781975.1 Bacteroidota bacterium | reverse complement strand
GCCGAATGTGGCCAGTACATCATTTACAAAAATTTCACAGGCCGCGTAGTCGCCGGCATTACTTTGGTAGGCCCTGGCCTTTACACCCATTGTGGTCAATTTGTCTTCCAGCGCTTTTGCTTTTTCCGCACTGCTGTCGCTCACATACGTGAAGGCGATATTGGCGCCGTGCTCCGCAAATTTTAATGCAATACCCTCGCCGATGCCCCTTGCCGCACCGGTGATGATCGCCGTTCTTCCTGCTAATAATTTCATTGCGTAATTTTTAAGTTACCAGCAAATGTACATCCTTCAGCATCTTCGCCTTACTCACTTGTATTTATTTATTTTGACTCAGTATTGCCCAAATCCATTAACAAGATCTCTTCCAGCATGGTTCTTTCGTTGCTTAAGCGAGGCACTTTATGTTGCCCTCCGAGCTTTCCCTTACAACGCAGCCATTCGGTAAAAGTTCCTTTCGGCAGGGCGTGTACGATGGGTAGACGTAGGGCTATATTTTTATGCCGCTTGGCCTCATAGTCGCTGTTGATATTTTTTAAAGCGCTGTCCAGTTCAGTCACAAACAGGTCAGGATTGGCCGGGGCGATGTCAAATTCTATCAGCCATTCGTGTGCGCCGTTACTGTTGTCGCTGAAGTAAACCGGCGCGGCGGTATAATCATTTACCACGGCGCCGGTTCTTTCGGCGGCGATGGCAATGGCTTTGTCGCTATTGTCAACGATCACCTCCTCACCAAAAGCGTTCATATAATGTTTGAGCCTTCCGGTCACTTTTATCTTATAGGGATTAAGCGAGGTGAACTGAACGGTATCGCCGATCAGGTATCGCCATAACCCGCCGGTGGTGCTGATGATCAGGGCATAATTCTTTCCGGGTACAACATTTTTGAGTCCCATGGTTTCCGGCTTTTCCTTTCCATATTCTTCCACCGGCATGAACTCGTAAAAAATGCCATGCTCGGTGAACAACAACAGGCCATCGTCATCGGGGCTTTGCTGGCCGGCGATGAACCCTTCGCTGGCATTATATATCTCAAGGTAGTTGATCTTGTCGCCGAGGATCCTGTTGAACTGGTCTTTATAAGGCACAAAGGAAACGCCCCCATTGATATACAATTCCAGGTTGGGCCACACTTCCTTTATGGTCGACTTTCCCTTAATCTCGAGTATGCGTTTCAGTAATATCAACGTCCAGGTGGGTACGCCCGCCAGCGAGGTCACGTTTTCCCCGGCGGTAATCTGGGCCAGCTTTTCGATCTTGTTCTCCCATTCATCCAGCAGGGCCACGCTCAATTCGGGCGTGCGCAGCCATTGCCCCCAGAACGGAGAGTTCTGCATCAGCACCGCACTAAGGTCGCCATAATGTATCTCTTCGGTCACTTTGTGGATCTGGTGCGATCCGCCCACCACGAGGCCCTTGCCGGTCAGCAGGTCGCTGGAAGGGAAGTTCTTGTAATAATTGCTCAGCACATCTTTACTGGCCTTGAAATGGTTATCATACAAACTCTCTTCGCTCATTGGTATGAACTTGCTTTTGTCAGAAGTGGTACCCGATGACTTGGCGAACCATTTGACGGGCGTGTTCCATAAAACATTTTCTTCCCCCTCCATCATGCGAAGGATATAAGGCTTGATGTCATCATACTCATGAACAGGGACATTCTTTTTGAATTCCCGGATGGTAAAGAGTTTGGAGAAATTGTACTTCTTTCCGAATTCAGTATACTGTGCGGCGGTCACCAGTCCCTGCAATACTTCCCGCTGGGCGGCCACGGGATGGTTGCTCCAGTAATCGATACGCCATAAGCGCATCCTGGCCAGTTTAGATATCGCAGGGGAGAGCAGCTTCATTTCACTGACAAGATAAATAATTATCGGGCAGCTTCATCATGTAAATAATCCTTCCGCTTAAGTTCAAAATTCCTGCCGAGGTATAAACGGCGCACCTGTTCGTTATTGGCCAGCTCTTCGGCCGTGCCATGCGTGAAGATCTTTCCGTCGATCAGCAGGTATGCCCTGTCGCAGATAGAAAGTGTTTCGTTTACATTATGATCGGTGATGAGTACGCCTATATTTCTGAACTTAAGCTTGGCCACAATGGCCTGTATGTCTTCAACGGCGATGGGATCCACCCCGGCAAAGGGCTCATCGAGTAAAATAAATTTGGGATCTACCGCAAGGGCCCTTGCAATTTCGGTTCTCCTGCGCTCACCCCCACTGAGCGTATCGCCATTGTTCTTCCGCACCTGTTGCAGCCTGAGTTCGTCAAGCAGGAGCTCGAGTTTTTCTTTTTGTTCTTTTTTGTTGAGTTTGGTCATCTCCAGGATGGCGGAGATATTATCTTCCACGCTCAGCTTACGGAAGACGCTGGCTTCCTGCGGCAGGTAACCGATGCCCATCTGCGCTCTTTTATACATGGGCAGCTTGGTGATATTGATGTCATTCAGGAAAACTTCGCCCTTATCGGGCTTTACCAGCCCGATCACCTGGTAGAAGGAAGTGGTCTTGCCGGCACCGTTGGGCCCAAGCAAACCAACGATCTCTCCCTGCTTCACATTAAAGGAAACCTTGTCTACTACCGTACGGCTTCCGTAAACTTTTACCAGGTCCCTGGTTTGAATGGTGAGGTTCAAGATGACGATTTTTTACAAAAATAGTATAAACCACTTACCGAATGACCGGGTGCCAATATTTAACCGCAGTTTGTGTTTTATGTTTACTTAGTTATGTTTGCATTTTATTTGAATGAAATGAAGGTTATTGACTACATAAACAATGCGAAGGAAACGCTGATCTCTTTTGAGATACTGCCGCCGTTGAAAGGAAAGGGGATACAGTCCTTATATCAGCACCTCGATCCGCTGATGGAATATAAGCCCTCCTTTATCAACGTTACCTATCACCGAAGCGAACACGTTTTTAAGAAAAACCCTGATGGCAGTTTTCAAAAAGTGATCGTGCGCAAACGCCCCGGTACCGAAAGTATCTGCGCCGCCATCATGAACAAGTACAGCGTGGATACAGTACCGCACCTGATCTGCGGCGGGTTCAGTGTCAACGAAACGGAAGACGCCCTGATCAATTTACATTACCTGGGGATCGACAACGTTCTGGTATTGCGCGGCGATTCCGCCAAGAATGAGACGGCCTTCTTACCGGAACCCGGCGGACATAAATTCGCCATCGACCTGTTGAAACAGGTGGTGGACCTGAATTCGGGCATCTATCTCGAAGATGAACTGAAAGATACCAGCCAGACCAAATTCTGTATTGGCGTGGCGGGCTATCCCGAAAAACATTTTGAAGCGCCGAATATGGAAAGCGACCTCCATTATTTAAAGGAAAAGATCGATGCGGGTGCCGACTATATCATCACGCAAATGTTTTTTGACAATGAAAAATTTTTCAAGTTTGTAAAAGCCTGCCGGGACATCGGCATCACGGTACCCATCATTCCGGGACTGAAGCCCATTTACAGCAAGAAGCAACTGACCCTTTTACCAAAAGTGTTTCATATTGACCTGCCACAGGCCCTCAGCAAAGAGATCATAAAATGTAAAACCGAGGAAGAGGTGGAGAAAGTGGGAACGGAGTGGCTCCTGTATCAATCAAAGGAATTAAAAAAATCGGGTGTGCCTGTACTGCATTATTATACATTGGGCCGCCCGCATATGGTAGGGAACGTGGTGAAAGAATTGATATAAATAATTTTATCTGCGCAGAATATATAAACGATTTTTTCTCTTTT
>JAYWAZ010000272.1:0-3747 GCA_043781975.1 Bacteroidota bacterium | reverse complement strand
GTATAATTGTTCCTCCTTCGCTGAAGCTACGGAGGACAAGTCGAATCTCATAGTCTCCGCTTTAACCTCCATAGCTTCAGCGAAGGAGGTTTTTTTATGTTATTTATTGAATATTTTTTCCGCATTCGATGTCGTGATCGCCGCCACTTCTTCCATGGAAACATTCTTTACCAGGGACAGCTTTTCAACAATATAATTCAGGTAGCTGCTTTCATTTCGCTTGCCCCTGAAAGGCACAGGCGTGAGATAAGGAGCGTCTGTTTCCAAAACCAGGTATTGCAGATCTACTTTTGCGATCACTTCAGCAAGACCCGCATTTTTATAAGTGAGCACCCCCCCGATCCCCAGGTAATATCCCGCATCAATGATCTCCAGGGCATTTTCATAACTGCCGCTGAAACAATGAAAGATGCCTCGAGTGCCTTTGGATATGAATTCCTTCACTACATCGATCGTTTCCTGCATGGCGTTCCGGGTATGGATCACCACAGGCAGGTCATATTGGATGCCCCATTCCAACTGCGACCTGAAAGCAGCGTATTGCTCTGTAATGAATGTTTTATCCCAATAAAAATCAAGTCCTGTTTCACCAATTGCGGCAAATTTTCTTTTAGCGAGCCAGCCTTCAACCTGTTGCAATTCTGATTCATGATCTTCTTTTACCGAACAGGGATGCAAACCCATCATTGCAAAACAGGTACCCGGGTATTTCTCTTCCAGCGAAAGCAGGTTAGCAGTTTCACTGCTGTCGATGGCGGGTAAAAAGAATTTTTTTATCCCGGCATCCTCCGCCCTTTTTATTATTGCTTCAATATCATCTTTAAACTCCTTAAGATAAAGATGGCAATGTGTATCTATTAACATCCAATTCATTTATTTATGCAAAAATCATTAAAAAAAATTTAACGCTTCTTTAAACTTTGTACAACGATACTCGTCATACTGGGGTTATTATTCACCTTTATTTAAAAAAATTATTTTATGAAAAAAACAAACCATCTCAGTATGGGGCTCACGGCTTTTGCCCTTCTGGTAGCCCTTACATTTTCCAGTTGTAAAAAAGACAGCAGTGCAGTAACGACCACTGCCACTGAAGAAGATGCCGTTGAAACGGCTGCCACCGTGGAAGCCACCACGCAGGACGCCCAAACAGAAGCGCAGTTCGATGATGTTTTCAACATCACCGCCAGCATGAACACCAGCCAGGTGGGCGAAGACCTGGGTGTTGGAACCAATGTATCGGGCCTGTACCAGTTGGGCAACGCACCTGATACGCTGCAACGCTGCTTTACCATTACGGTCGTGCCCAACATTCCTCATGTCTTTCCAAAAACCGTAACCATCGATTTCGGAACTGGTTGCCTGGGCCGCGATGGCAAATACAGGAAGGGAAAGATCGTATCCATTTACACCAACCCGATGGTGGTACCCGGCGCCAAAGTATCCACCACCTTCATTGGATTCTATGTTGACAGCTTCCACATTGAAGGAACCCACATCACCGAAAATACCAGCAATTCCAATATGCAGGGTTGGAAGGTCACGGTCATTGACGGCAAGGTCACCAACACCAATACCAACCGGTGGGTAAAATGGAACAGCATCAAAGACGTATTACAGATCGAAGGAAATGGTACGCCGCATTACCCGCTGGATGACGTGTACAGGATAACCGGCGGTGCAACAGGTTCTAACTCAGGAGGACATACATGGTCGGCCACCATTACTGATCCGTTGATCAAGAAATTCACCTGCCCCTGGATCGTTAAAGGAGTTGTAAGATTGACGCGTGATGCCAGGGTAGCCTTACTGGATTATGGTAATGGCGACTGTGATAACCTCGCGATCATTTACATCAATGGCGTACCACATATAATAAGACTATAAACGTATTGCCCTATAATAACCGGAAAAAATATTGTTTTTTTAATATCAAAAACGTAATTTTATCCCAGTTTTCATAGGGTACGGATTAAAAACGGGCCAGGGTTTCTACCCCGGCCCAATTTTTTTGCCCTGCATGATCACCCATTTTTTTACATCAACTGAGTTTGATCTTTTCAAAGCGGAACTCTCTTTCACTAAAATATTTCAACACTACCGGTAAGGCATATCGCATTCTTTTCTCTGCCTTCTCACTGTCATGAAAGACAATGATGGCGCCATTCTTAGCGTTTTTTTGAATATTGACGGCGCATTGTTCGGGTGATAGGGCCGTATCAAAATCGCCGCTTAGCACGCTCCACATCACGGTCCTGAGCCCGTATTCCGGTGAAGCCAGCGCCTTCACCCGGAACCGGCTGATCCTTCCGTAAGGAGGCCTGAATAAATTGGAATCGATATGTTTTTTTGCGAGGGCAATATCATCAAGATATGGGGCGTCCTTTGTTTTCCATCCATTGGGATGGCCGAAACTATGGTTGCCCACTGCATGTCCCTTGTCCAATATCCGCTTATAGGTTTCGGGGTATTTCAGCACGTTGTTGCCGATGCAGAAAAACGTGGCCCGTGCATTATATTTTTCCAGTTCATCTAAAACAAAGGAGGTTATTGCCGGGTGCGGGCCATCATCAAAGGTTAAATAAATGATCTTTTCTTCTGGCGACATCTGCCAGGTACAGTTCGGGTATATCTTCTTTATCCACCACGGTGTTTTTACAAGGTAAAACATAAGGCAATTTAAATATAAATTGTTGAGTTGTCTGTCGTTGAGTCGTTTGATGTTGAGCGTCACTACCTAAACAACAAACAACTCAACTTTCAATAAAAAAGCGGTCACCCAAATTTGGATGACCGCTTTGAATAAATAATATAATCGGATCAATAAGGTAAAATATAGGTTCTCGTTACGCCATTCGCCCCGGTCCATACCACTTTAAAATAGAATGTGCCAGCCGGACAGGTCACGGGATTTCCCTGTGCGTCCAATCCAAAACTTGCTACAACCGTTGCCAGCAGCCTGCTGTGTGTCACTTGGCCGCTTACCAGCCTGAAGCTGCAGTCCTCGCGGATCACCATGGGTTGCGTGATCGACGTAACAAATGCATTTCCAAAACGGTTGGTGCCCCATTCGGATATCCCGGTAGTGGAACCATCCGTATGTGTGCCGATCGTAGTGATCACGATGCCGTTATTATAAGTGAATGTCCTTCTCTTGGCCACCTGCCATGAGCGTTGCGAGCCATTATCGAAAGTTACGGTCATTCCCGCACTCGTGATGGTATGCACGATCGTTCCCAGCGAAGAAATATCTCTTAATCGTCCACCGGATACATTGGTAACCTTAGTGACACCATTGATCGTGATACTTTTATTATCAACCAGCCTGGTGATCTTCAGGTTCTGAACTGTGATGGTCAGCACGGCTGCTGCATCCCGCCAGTGCTGGGCCAGGGGCATTGAAAGCACAACCACTCCTGTACGCGTGCGGTTGCCATAGCAATTAAGTCCGTTATAGGTTATCGTTAAGGTCCTGATACCATTGGCCGAATCTAAAACAACCGTGGCATTGCAGGGAATACCGGCGATATTGCTGGGGCCGTTACCGTTAAAGGCGTTATAGTTATCAATGGCCTTGTTGGCATCATCGGCCACTTCATCGGTATTCTGGGAAAAACTGGACTGGTCATCGGAATGGGTGATCAGGTCGGCACTGGTGTCCGTGCTACTATTTGATTTTTTACAGCCGAGAAAGCTAAGGGATAAGCCCATGGCGAGAACCGCCAGGAATTGAATTTTCTTTTTCAT
>JAYWAZ010000271.1:0-3765 GCA_043781975.1 Bacteroidota bacterium | reverse complement strand
TACATGACAGAATTACCAGTGATCGATGGGATGATAGCGCAAAAACCAACTAAGCCAGACTGGCTCCGGGTTAAATTGCCCATTGGCGAAGAATACCGGCATGTGCGCAACCTGGTAGACACACACAAGTTGCATACCATCTGCGAAAGCGGCAATTGTCCCAATATGGGCGAATGCTGGGGCGAAGGCACCGCCACGTTCATGATCCTGGGCAATATCTGTACCCGCAGCTGTGGATTCTGTAATGTGGCTACAGGACGACCATTGGAAGTGGACTGGAACGAACCGCAACGCGTAGCCGAAGCCATCCACCTGATGAAGGTGAAGCACGCGGTCATCACTTCGGTGGACCGTGATGAACTGGAAGACGGCGGCAGCATCATCTGGTACAATACCATCAAGGCGGTAAAAGCGCTGAATCCGGATACCACCCTCGAAACCCTTATCCCTGATTTCAAAGCGGAAAGAGAAAACATACAACGCATCGTTGACGCTGCTCCCGAAGTGGTAAGCCATAATATTGAGACCACGGAGCGCCTTACCAAACAGGTACGCATACAAGCCAAATACTGGCAGAGCATTGAAACATTGAAAATATTGAAATCGGCAGGCATGCGCACCAAGAGCGGTATCATGCTGGGCCTGGGTGAAGAAAAGGAAGAAGTGATACAAACATTGAAAGACCTGAAAGCATCTGAGGTGGATGTGGTGACCATTGGACAGTACCTTCAACCCACCAAAAAACACCTGCCCGTAGCAAGGTTCGTTCATCCCGATGAATTTGCAGAATTCCGTGAGATCGGATACAACCTGGGTTTTGATTACGTAGAAAGCGGCCCCCTGGTGCGTTCCAGCTATCATTCCGAAAAACACGTTATCAAGGGATGGGGGAGAAAGAGATGGGAGGAGGAGAAGAGTGCATAGTTCATAGTTTAGAGTTATGAGTTTTTTAATTCAAGGTATTACGCTAAACAGGATTGAATCTTATATCAACCGAGTGGTTATGCTGAAATACAAAGCCTGTCTACCGGACAGGAAGGCATCTCATTATTTTAAGCGAAAATCATTGTTGGCAGTCAATTCATCACTGGCTGTTTGTTTTTTTATACCTTTTATTTCTTATGCGCAGCTGAAATGGAATAATGTTGATTCATTGTATGCCCCGCTGCCACCATCGCTGCATATTTTCAAAACCACCGATTCATTGGATGATAAACCATTTATTGCCTATTATGTCATCGCAAAACTTAAAGCCAGGGATCTTGATTTCACGGCCGATACTACTTTTCACCGGCGCTTCACGCCCAAACAGTTTTATGAAAAGGAGGATCATCCCCTGGTGGTGGTGAATTGCAGTTTTTTTAACTTCGACAGAAACCAGAACCTGAATGTTGTTATCCGGGATGGTAAACTGGCCGCATACAATATACATACCATCCCGATGAAAGGGAAAGATACCTTTCAGTATAAACATCCGTTGGGTAGCGCTATCGGTATTTCAAAGCGTCGAAAGGCGGACATTGCCTGGCTTTACACCGACTCATCACACACAAAAGCCTTTGCTTCGCAATCCCCTGTGTGTCCTGTTAAAGATTCTTTACTAAGAACAGGTTATGCTCTTTTTAAAACCAATGCCCGGTTTAAAAAATGGAGAATGCGAACAGCAGTTGGCGGCGGGCCGGTGCTGGTGCAGGAAGGAAAGATCTTCATCACCAATGAAGAAGAACTCAAATTCACTGGCAAGGCCATTCGTGACAAACACCCACGTACCGCCATGGGATATACGAAGGAGGGCTACCTGGTCATAATGGTGATACAGGGCCGCTTTCCGGGCATTGCGGAAGGCGCCACGCTTGAACAGGAAGCAAAACTGTTGGTGGATATCGGCTGCATTGAAGCGCTTAACCTGGATGGAGGCGGCAGCAGTTGCCTACTCATCAACGGTAAGGAAACCATTAAACCAAGTGATAAGGAAGGGGAGCGGCCGGTACCAGCCGTTTTTATCATCAAATGAAAAGGTAATCGTAATTATTCAGCGAAAAAATATCTGCAATCAGTCCTCCATATCCCAAACCAATGCGCTTGCTCCCAATATCGCGGCATCCGCTTCCTTCAATTCGCTGAATAGCAATTTTACCTTATTCTTAAAAATGGGCAACAGGTTTTCCTCCATGGATTTCCGGGTTGGATTCAGCAAGAGGTTACCCGCCTTGGTTAGTCCCCCGAACAAAACGATGGCCTCCGGCGAAGAGAACATGATAAAATTGGCCAGGGATTCACCCAATATCTTCCCGGTGAATTCAAAGATGCGGTTGGCGATATTATCGCCCTGTAGAGCGCATTCATACACCGTTTCGCTGGTGAGTTCGTTGATGGTGTAATTGCGCAGCAGGCTTTCCGTTTCGGGATATTCCGTTAAATATTCGATGGCTGTTTCGCGTACACCCGTAGCCGATGCATAGGCTTCCAGGCTCCCCTGCATGCCCGTGCCCTTGTGCAGGCGCCCGCCCGGGCGTATGATGGTATGTCCCAGTTCGCCGGCAAAGCCATCATGCCCCAGTAATATCTTTCCATCAATAACAATACCACTGCCAACGCCCGTTCCGAGTGTGATGGTGATAAAATGTTTGATGCCCCTGGCGCAACCATACATGTATTCGCCCATAGCCGCTGCATTGGCGTCATTGGTAAGTTTTGCGGGCAGGCCGAATTTTTTTTCCAGCAGGCTGGCAATGGGAATGATCCCCTTCCATTTCAGGTTGGGAGCATATTCAATGGTACCGGTATAAAAATTCCCGTTGGGAGCCCCCATTCCAATTCCCGCGATTTTTGAAAGGCCGCCAACCCTTTGGATCATCGGTACCAGCTTTTCATGCAGGTCATCAATGAATTCTTCCACTACCTCATGTTCATTGCTGGGTATGCGGTCCTGTTCCTGTATCCCGCCCTTGCGGTTCACGATACCGAATTTGGTGGTGGTGCCGCCTACATCAATGCCGATGGCGTATTCTTTTTGCATATCAGGTTAATAAAAAATTAATGTGAACTTTCGATCTGCTCATCAAAATCAAGTCCTTGTTTATGTAAAACAGCCTTTAACTTAAATGCAAGCCATACCAGGAATAAAAAACAGGCGGCCGCAAGTAAATAAGAATTATGAAACCCAACAGAACTGATATCACCCACAGCACCCTGTAATGGTGGTATCACTGCGCCTCCCAAAATCATCATGATCAAAAAAGCAGATCCCTGTGAAGTATATTTTCCAAGGCCGCCGATACCCAATGAAAATATGCAGGGCCACATAACCGAACAAAATAATCCACCAGCCATAAAAGCATAAACAGAAAGAAGTCCTTTTGAAAAAACACCCACCAACATCGCTATAGTGGCCAAAGAAGCAACCGTAACCAATGTCTTAACAGGCTTTTCCTGTCCAAAATAAAAACCGGTTATTGCCACAGCAATGCATATCGCATACAGATACAGGTCACTTACATCACTGCCATTTAATTTATTCACGGAAAGAATGATCGCGAATGCGATAAATGGCACAATGGCCATCATTATTTTCTTTGCTTGTTTCGACAGGTTAAAAACACTAATTGCTCCGGTCCATCTGCCTATCATTAGGCTGCCCCAATACAATGACACATATTTTGAAATGAGATTGGTGTCCAGCCCGTCTGCAGTCAGATATCCAGGTGTTTTCAGCAATGCCCCAAAATTATTATCGATGGTAACTTCTACACCTACGTAAACAAA
>JAYWAZ010000270.1:0-10474 GCA_043781975.1 Bacteroidota bacterium | reverse complement strand
ATTGATCGTTGATGCTTATTTTTCTGCCACTAAAGTAAAGTGGATACTGGATAATGTGGAAGGGGCAAGAACCAGGGCCGAAAAAGGTGAATTGTGTTTTGGTACAATTGATAGTTGGTTGATATGGAACCTAACCAAAGGACAGATCCATGTTACCGATGTGTCCAATGCTTCGCGTACCATGTTGTGTAATATCCATACGCTGCAATGGGATGGTGAACTGGAAAAAATATTTGATATACCCGGCAACATGTTGCCCCGGATTTGCAGCAGTAGCGAAGTATATGGCACTACGCAGAATATCCTGACGGCGCATAATATCCCCATCGCGGGCATTGCAGGCGACCAGCAGGCGGCCCTGTTCGGGCAAATGTGTACCCAGCCGGGCATGGTAAAAAATACTTACGGTACCGGTTGCTTCATGCTGATGAATACCGGCGAAAAGCCTGTCGTGTCAAAAAATAATTTACTAACCACCGTTGCCTGGAAAGTCAATGGCATTACCCAATATGCGCTGGAGGGAAGTGTCTTTATCGCAGGAGCTGTTGTGCAATGGCTGCGGGATGGACTCGGCATCATTAATAAATCGGCGGATGTGGAAGCATTAGCGTCTAAGGCTAATGGTAATGAAGGTGTTTACATGGTGCCGGCCTTTACCGGTCTGGGTGCACCGCACTGGAACCAGGATGCAAGGGGTACCATTGTTGGACTTACCCGGGGAACCGATGCCTCGCATATCGCAAGAGCTGCTTTGGAAAGTATCGCCTTTCAAACGATGGATGTATTGAATGCGATGGAAGCCGATTCAGGCATCTCGATAAAAGAATTGCGGGTAGATGGTGGCGCCACGGCCAATAATCTGCTGATGCAGTTCCAGGCCGATATTTTAAATACAAAAGTGTTGCGGCCAAAGGTCACGGAAACCACGGCACTGGGTGCGGCATACCTTGCGGGTCTTGCTGTTGGCTACTGGACGAGCATCGACGATATACAGCAACAATGGCAGGTTGATGAAACATTCAGTCCGGCGATGGAGGCTTCAAAAAGGGATGAATTGAAAGCAGGCTGGCAAAAAGCGTTGCATGTAGCAATTGGATGGACCAAATAAAATTCACAAACCCCGACAGCGGTTGCAAACCCTGTCGGCGGTTTAAGATGAATATCATAGTTTCGCTATACGAAGAATATGAGAAGAGATGAAATGTTGCGAAGGCTTACCGAAAAAAGCGAATGGGATATCATCATCATTGGTGGTGGCGCCACCGGTCTTGGCACTGCTGTTGATGCGGCAACAAGGGGTTATAGCACTTTATTAATGGAGCGTCAGGATTTCGCAAAAGGAACCTCAAGCCGGTCAACCAAATTGGTTCATGGCGGTGTGCGGTACCTGGCACAGGGTAATATTAAACTGGTAAGAGAAGCCTTGAAAGAAAGGGGATGCTTACTGAAAAATGCGCCACATGTTACGCGCAGGCTTTCGTTTGTACTACCCTGTTACAGTATTTGGCAAAAGATATACTATGGTATCGGTTTAAAGATATATGACCTGATGGCGCTTAACCAGGGTTTGGGAAGTACAAAAATCTTCGGCAGCAATAGAACAAAGGCCTTTTTACCAACCCTTGATGCAAAAAAATTAAGCGGGTCTGTGGTGTATAACGATGGCCAGTTCGATGATGCAAGACTCGCCATTAACCTTGCGGAGACAGCGGCTGAGCATGGTGCAACCGTATTGAATTATTTTACAGTGACCGGGCTATTGAAAGAAGCCAATAAGGTAAATGGGGTCATTGCCAGGGATGGGTCAAGCGGTCAGTTATATGACCTGAAAAGTAAAGTGATCATCAACGCAACAGGCGTTTTTACAGATGAGGTTCTGCAGATGGATGATGTCCATGCAGAAAATATTGTGAGCCCGTCGCAGGGGGTCCACCTGGTGATCAATAAAAAATTTTTTCCCGGAAATGCCGCAATGATGATCCCTAAGACGGCCGACGGGCGCGTATTGTTTGCCGTTCCCTGGCATGATAAAGTAGTGCTGGGTACCACAGATACACCCATTGAAAGCCATTCACCCGAACCCATACCCCTGGATGAAGAAATTGAATTCATACTGGGCCATATCAATAAATACCTGGAGGTGGCGATAAAAAGAAGTGATGTCAATTCAGCATTTGCCGGGCTTCGGCCACTGGTAAAAAAAGGAGTTTCTAAGAACACCTCGCTGATGCCACGAGACCATACAATACTTATCAGTAAAAGCGGCCTGGTGACGATCACGGGTGGTAAATGGACCACCTACCGGAAAATGGCGAATGATGTGTTGAATAATGCCGTGTTGGTCGCCGGTCTTGAAAAAAAACCATCAGTAACCGCGAATCTAAAAATTCACGGGTGGGTAAGCGACCCCGATAAAAATGATCCCTTGCATTTTTACGGCAGCGACGGACTATTGATAAGGGACCTTTGTAAAGAAAACGGATCCTTGCTTGAATTGATCCATCCCGGCTTACCCAATATCCGGGCCGAAGTGATATGGGCAATAAGAAATGAAATGGCGATGACCATTGAAGACGTGCTGGCGAGAAGGACCCGTATCTTATTCCTGGATGCGCGGGCCGCAATGGAAGCCGCACCGGTTGTGGCAGTACTGATGGCAAAGGAGATGAATAAGAATGATGACTGGATACAACAACAGATCAATGATTTTAATTTTGTTGCCAAACAATATGTATTATCTTGAATCAACTTTCAACATTTAACCTTCAACCAATAATTTTATGTCTCCTTTTTTAGCAGAAATTACCGGCACCGCTTTTTTGATCTTACTGGGTGATGGGGTGGTGGCCAATGTGGTATTGAATAAAACTAAGGGCAATAACAGCGGATGGATCGTGATCACTTTTGGATGGGCCATTGCAGTATTCGTAGGTGTATATATCGCTGCCGCACATAGCGGGGCGCATTTGAATCCCGCGGTTACCATTGCATTGGCGGCAGCCGGTAAATTCGACTGGGCCAATGCGCCGCTTTATATAGCTGCTCAGTTCATAGGCGCCATGATCGGGGCTTTTTTGGTGTGGGTGGCTTACAAAAAGCATTTTGATGAAACCACCGATGCCGATGCAAAGCTGGCGGTATTTTGTAACAGCCCCGCGATAAAAAACACTTTTTTTAATATGGCCACTGAGGTCATTGGTACTTTCGCCCTGGTTTTTGGGGTGCTTTTCATTACCGGTGCTGAAATGAAACTGGGTTCCCTGGACGCACTGCCGGTTGCTTTACTGGTATTGGGCATTGGTTTAAGTCTTGGCGGGCCAACGGGTTATGCCATTAATCCCGCCCGCGACCTGGGGCCCCGCATCATGCATTTTATTTTGCCCATCAGGGATAAAAGGGACAGTAATTGGGGCTATAGCTGGATACCTGTAATAGGCCCTGTGGTTGGGGGTTTGCTGGCTGCTTATTTGTTTAAAATGCTTTAATTTTTCCACCGCACGGCGGCAGGGAAGCAGCGGTTCTCCGCGAAATCTCCTTTAACTCATTTCTTCGCGGTAAAGACTTCCAAAAAAAAGCACACAAATTTTTAATTCCAGTTGCCAGGCCTTACCTTTGCGGCTCGAAAATCAAACCTATTTTTTATATGGCCAATACGGGTAAAGTAAAATCGATCATCGGCGCGGTCGTTGACGTACAGTTCGACAGCGGCAGCCAGCTTCCGGAGATATTGAATTCATTAGAGTTAAAACGTGAAAACGGAGATACATTGGTATTAGAAGTACAGCAACACCTGGGTGAAGACAGTGTGCGCACCATCGCAATGGACGGAACTGAAGGACTGGTACGCGGCACCGTTGTAATTGACACGGGTAAACCCATTGCCATGCCCGTTGGTGACGCCATCAAAGGTCGGCTGTTCAATGTAACCGGCGATGCCATTGATGGTTTACCCCAGGTTAGTAAAGAAGGCGGCCGCCCCATTCACGCCAAGCCGCCATTATTCGAAGACCTGAGCACGGCCAATGAGATCCTGTATACCGGGATCAAAGTAATTGACCTTATCGAACCTTATGCAAAAGGTGGTAAGATCGGTTTGTTTGGTGGCGCCGGTGTGGGCAAAACAGTATTGATACAAGAACTCATCAACAATATTGCAAAATCATACAGTGGTGTTTCGGTATTTGCGGGTGTAGGCGAGCGTACAAGGGAAGGAAATGACCTGATGCGGGAAATGATCGAAGCGGGCATCATGAATTACGGCGAAAAGTTCAAACATAGTATGGAAGAAGGCGGTTGGGACCTGAGTTCGGTGAATATGGAAGACCTGAAGGAATCAAAGGCCACTTTCGTGTTCGGACAAATGAATGAACCACCCGGAGCAAGGGCCCGTGTGGCTTTGAGCGGATTGACCATCGCGGAATATTTCCGTGACGGTGACGGGCAGGGGCAGGGAAAAGACATTTTATTCTTCGTAGATAATATCTTCCGTTTCACACAGGCAGGTTCCGAGGTATCGGCCTTACTGGGTCGTATGCCCTCTGCCGTGGGTTACCAACCCACGCTGGCAACAGAGATGGGATTGATGCAGGAAAGGATCACTTCTACAAAAAACGGTTCCATCACTTCCGTACAGGCGGTGTACGTACCTGCGGATGACCTTACCGATCCGGCGCCGGCGACAACCTTCGCCCACCTGGATGCCACAACGGTATTGAGTCGTAAGATCGCTGATCTGGGTATTTATCCCGCGGTGGATCCATTGGATTCCACTTCAAGGATATTGACCCCGCTAATTGTTGGGGATGAACATTATAATACCGCCAATCGTGTAAAATTAATTTTACAACGTTATAAAGAATTACAGGACATCATTGCCATTCTTGGACTGGATGAATTGAGTGATGAAGATAAATTAGTGGTATCAAGGGCGCGTAAGGTACAGCGTTTCTTAAGTCAGCCTTTCTTTGTGGCCGAGCAGTTCACCGGTTTAAAAGGAGTGTTAGTGCCCATTGAAGATACCATCCGCGGTTTCAATGCCATCATGGACGGAGAAGTGGATGAATATCCCGAAGCGGCATTCAACCTGGTGGGAACGCTCGAAGACGCGGTAGAAAAAGGTAAGAAGCTGATGGCAGCGGCACAGGCCTAGGCCCTCTGTCCCCCGAAAGGGGAACTTAGAACGCAACAGTACAATTAATTATTTAGTGGTTTAATTTTATTAGTTCTTTTGTTTGTTGACCGGCGACAAGAATTCTATTCAACATCGTTGTCCAGATAGCTATCGGGACTCACTTGTACTGAATACCATTTATTAACAAATAAAAATGAGGCTCAAAGCAACCTAAGCAAACACTGCTAGGTTATTAAAGGGCTTCAAAGCCTCCCCTTCGGGGAGGTTTGGAGGGGCTTTATGACATTAGAAATTTTAACACCGGAAAGAAAAATTTTCAGCGGAGACGTATACGGCGTGCAATTGCCGGGCATCGCCGGTTTGTTTGAAGTATTGGACAGGCACGCTCCCATGGTAAGTGCCCTGAGAGAAGGCAGACTGAAGATACTGAATGATAAAAATACCACTTCATCTTATACTATAAAAAGCGGGTTCGTGGAAGTGCTGAATAATAAGACGACCGTGCTGGTGGAAGGCGCTGAAGAAAATTAAGAATTAATAATTAACAATTAATAATTGCCCATGCAGTTGCGTGGGCTTTTTAATGCTTTAGATTTAATAAATCCTTTTAATTAAAAAATCTACTCAAGTCCGCCTTCAGACAAATTTAAAACTGGCGCTTCAACTGCACATAACTACACGCACAAAAAGGCAGTACCGCAAAAACCAACAAACTATACCACTGACTGCTAAACAAGTAAACCAATAAACCGATCAGCAACAGATACAGTGGGTATAATATGAACAGCAACCCTATCATTACGGAATCATAGTGATCGATATGCGCGGCTTTTTTCCAGGCGAAATTTTTTAGCGGAAAGTATAGGGGAAAATGTATTAACCAGCCAAGTACTGCTGGAATAAATAAAATGACCTGTTTCATGACAGGTTGTGGAACTGAGAATTTTTCTCGGAGAGACGCCGCGTCTTTCTTATCGGTTTCAAAGACCAATTGCAGCAACTGTTTTTGCAGCCGTTCATTAAAATCATTAATACTTTTCCCGTGACCATTTTCCGTGGGAATATCCTTTTCAATGATTGGCTCACCAAAATTCAGCTGAATATTTTTTCCAAAACTGGTAAATGAACTGTAGTTCAACCCTGTTGGTAATACTTTCAGCGGGATACCATCCTGCCAGGCGCTGATGGCGAGTCTTGCTGTTCCCTTTTTCAGTGGTCGTAAATGCCATTCATTGATGCAGCGACCCTCACTGAAAATAAGTACGATGCCGTTCTGTCTGAAGATGTGTTTACAATGTTCGAAGGTCTTATAATTGTGCTCCAGGTTCTCTGCACCCTCACTGATGCGATATACGGGGAACATGTTGAGGGAGGTGAGCAATTTGCTGTAAAAACCATTTGCAAAGGCATCGCCTCTTGCCAGCGAATAAACAGGCCGTTTAAAAATCGTGGCCAGAATAATAGCGTCTAAAAATGAATTGGGATGATTGGCCGCGATGAGCAGAGGGCCTTCACTTTGCAATAATTTTGGCTGGTTGATACGGAGTTGCCTGCAATAGATCCACAGGGCGAATTTTGCGGGTATTTTTAAAAGAGAATATAGCAAACTGAATTTTTTGTGGAAGGTAATTATTTATTGGGAAAAGCTTCAAGAGAAATGCTATAAGCCGCAAGCTCCAGGGGAGAACCATTTATATGCAAACGTCGTAAGAAAGGAGAATGTTTGCATCTAAAATTTTTCACCCTTGCGTCTTGCAGCTTGAGGCGCTCTTTCATCCTTGTGTCTTGTAGCTGCTTAATTCAATTGCGGATCAATTGGAAAATTGACCATCATTTCATACTCACCACCCAAATGCTGCAGACTACCTTTCCAAACCTCGTTATGATGGGTGTTAAAGACCAGGTTTCGTGTAGCTGTTACTGTGAGCCAGCTCCTTTCTTTCATTTCTTCATTCAACTGCCCGTCGCCCCAACCGCTGTACCCAATGAAGAATTTTATTTTTGAAAGGCTGATGCTCCGAGATTTTATGAGTGCGGTCACTGTTTCAAAATTACCACCCCAGTAAATGTCATTGCTCACCTGCAGGGAATCGGGGATCAGGTCGGGATATTGATGGAGGAAATGAATGGTATTCATTTGAACCGGTCCCCCAAAATAAACCGGAACGGGATGGCCTTCCAGGTCGGTGATCAGTTCATCCAGTGTTTGCTCAAATTGTTTGTTGAGTACGAACCCAAAACTTCCGGCCTCCTGGTGTTCACATAAAAGCACTACCGTGCGGATAAAATTCGGGTCCTTCAAAAAAGGATCTGCGATCAATAATATGCCGGGGGCTGGCTCAATCATATTCTAAAGTAACATTTAATTGCAAAAAAAATACTGCCTTTGCCCGTTTTTTTGTAGCCGTTATCTTCTAAACCTTCGTTAAATTTATCGTTTACGGCATTTAGATTAATTTACCGGCTTATACTGATTTACCTTTACAACAATGAAAAGGATTTTTCCCATAATTACCATCCTTATATTGCTTTCCCTGCTGGGGCTGATCTTTTTCCAGTTTTTATGGATCAAGGGCGAAAGGGACAATAAGGACAAAGTGGTGGAAGAGAATATCATCGGGGCGATGAAAGACGCGGCTGAAATACTCACCCAGGATAAGAGCACCATCATTCCGTTGGCCAAGAAGAACGACCTGCTGTTCCCCGGCGATAAACTCCAGATGCAGTATTTTAAACCCTCTGTGATACAGCGTTTTTCCCGTGATGAGATGAACCAGATCATCCGACGGGCTTTTGACAAGAATAACCTGCAGAATTTTCCTTTTGAATTTGCAGTGTCCTCAACTTCCATCACCGGCGACCAGGTGTTGAGCGACAATTATTACAAATTGTACAGCGATTCCGCAAATAATCTTAATCATGTATTCCCACTGATACAGCCCAGTGGAAGCAGCTTCGAGAATTTAGTGGGAGAAGAACTGCTTTCCGTGATCGTGCCACATCAAAAAACGATCATCTGGAAAGAGATGATCTGGTTCATAATAGGCGCCATCCTGTTTACTTTTATCATCACCACCGCTTTTTTTATTACGATACGCACCTTGCTGAAACAAAAAAAACTGAGTGAGATAAAATCGGATTTCATCAATAATATGACCCACGAATTCAAAACACCGCTGGCCACTATTTCACTGGCCGTGGACGCGTTAAAAAATGAAAAAGTGGCGGCCGATAAGGAGAAGACGGGTTATTTTACGGGTATCATCAAAGAAGAGAACAAGCGGATGAACAAGCAGGTGGAAACCATTCTTCAGGCAGCATTGCTCGATAAGCAGGAAGTGCAGCTGAACCTGAAACTGCTTTCTGCCCACGACCTGATCGTGAGCGCATTGAATAATATCAATTTACAGGTGGAGGAAAAACAGGGCTCTCTCGATGTACACCTTGATGCAGACAGGGACATGATCATGGCCGACGAGGTTCATTTTACCAATTTGATCAATAACCTCCTGGATAATGCCGTCAAATATTCAAAAGAAAATCTTCACATCAATTTGAGTACGCAGAATTTGGGCAACCAGCTAAAGATCAAAATTGAGGACAACGGTATCGGCATGAACAAGGAAACGCTGAACCGGATCTTTGAAAAATTTTACCGGGCGCATACCGGTAATATTCATAACGTAAAAGGATTCGGCCTTGGCCTCAGTTATGTTAAAACAATGGTCAATGCCCATCAGGGGCATATAAAAGCAGAAAGTGTTTTAGGGAAAGGAAGTACTTTCATCATTACCATCCCGCTGGCAAAATAATATTCATCTTTTTGCAAGCGGCACCACCAGTTTCAACGCGCTCCAGGCTTTAGTTACGGCGCAAACCTTAATGTCTACGAGGCCATGTTTCAATGCGAACGACCGGATGATATCTTCTGTGAGATCAGTAATGACCCCCGAACTTTTTTTGTACCAGGATACCCAGACGATGATCCCCGGATTCTTTTTACATAACGGTAAAATCTTTTTCATTCCTGCAATGAAAGCGGCATTCGTTTTTGCAAAAAGATGAACAAGGTCAGGCACCTCCCCGCAGGTTACCAACTGGTTTTCAATATTTTTTTGCAGCAGCTCCGTGTAATTTCCAGGGGCATTAATAAGCAACAACTTCACCTGCGTACCGATACCTAACTTTTTTATCAAAGGCGTTCCTGAATATCCAGTTGGAGTCATATGATGGTGGGTATTTTTTTTAAGTCAGTTAATTAACACTAATCCACAGCAATCCACATTCAATTCACATTTAAAATTCACAAAAAGGACCTCAAATCCTTTGCCCGTTTATGACGGACGCTTGGGGATAAAAAAGTTTATCCCAAAATTGTTCATAAAGTGGGAAAAAGTGTTATTTTGTGGAGATATCTGTTCAAATTGTACTAATTTATTGAAAATGATAGGGTTCCTTGGTGAATATGAGGCTACGCTCGACTCAAAAGGTCGCTTTCTTCTACCGGCAGGCTTTAAAAAGCAATTGCCGGAAGAGGGAGCTACCCATTTTGTCATTAACCGCGGCTTCGAAAAATGCCTAACCCTGTACCCCCTCCAAAGCTGGGACCCAATTTTTTCCGAGATCCGCAAACTCAATGATTTTGATCCTAAGGTAAGAGAATTCCGCCGCTATTTTTTAAATGGGGCAACACAACTGGAACTGGATAGCGCCGGGCGCTTGCTGTTGCCAAAAAATCTTACCGAACATGCCGGCCTGGAAAGGGATATCGTGTTGGTTTCGGCAGTAAACAAAATTGAGATCTGGGACAACAGTAAGTATAAACAGTTCTTTGAATCTTTTACACCACAATCTTTCAGTGACCTGGCAAACGAAGTGATGAACCCGAAACGGGATGGTTAAAGGGTTTAATTGTTAAATGGTTAATATGAACAGCAAGGATTCTGAAATAAAACCAACCGTTCAACCATTCAGCCATTCAACCATTCAATATCACATACCGGTATTACTGAAAGAAAGTATTGAAGGCCTGAACATTCGGCCAGCAGGGGTTTATGTGGATTGCACATTTGGCGGGGGTGGCCATAGCCTTGCCATCCTGCAACAGCTGGATGAACAGGGGCGATTGGTGGCATTTGACCAGGATGAAGCCGCAAGAAAAAACATCCCGGAAGATCCTCGGCTGATTTTTATCCCACAGAACTTCCGCCACCTGAAACGTTTTTTACGGCTGCAGAAGATCACGAACGTGGATGGCATCCTGGCCGACCTGGGCGTTTCCAGCCACCAGTTTGATGAGGCCTCCCGGGGATTTTCCATCCGCTTTGACGCTGCACTGGATAT
>JAYWAZ010000269.1:0-10502 GCA_043781975.1 Bacteroidota bacterium | reverse complement strand
ATTTGATCGGAACAGACTTCTTCGATTATTTCACCGAACCCGATAAGGCCCGGGAAGGCTATAAACAGGTTTTTGCAAAAGGTTTTGTAGCCGATTATCCCTTGACCATCAGAGATCATAAATTAACCGACGTATTGTTCAACGGTTCCGTTTATAAAGACGAGCAGGGAAATGTGCTGGGTATCGTAGTAGTGGCAAGGGATATTACCGATCAAAAAAGAATTGCCACGGAATTAACAGAGGCGATCGTATTCGCGGAGCTGGCAACGGGGCTTGCCGAAGAAGCCAAAACTAAAGCAGAAAGCGCCACACAAATAGCGGAAGACGCCGTGAAAGCGAAACAACAGTTTTTGTCAAACATGAGCCACGAGATCCGCACGCCCATGAATGCGATCATTGGGTTTACAAAAGTGATATTAAAAACAGACCTTACCGCGAAACAAAAAGAATATTTAACCGCCATAAAAATGAGCGGCGATTCACTGATCGTACTCATTAACGACATACTCGACCTGGCAAAAGTAGACGCAGGAAAAATGACATTTGAAGAGATCCCTTTTAAAATGGCATCCTCCATATCCGCCATGGTGCATTTGTTTGAGACAAAGATCCAGGAAAAGAATCTCGAACTGGTCAAAGCATATGACCCCAATATCCCGGATGTGCTGTTGGGCGATCCCGTACGCCTGCACCAGATCATTTTAAACCTGGTGAGTAACGCGGTAAAGTTCACCTCGAAGGGAAAGATCACTATAAGCGTTCATTTGCTGAATGAAGATGAAGAGCATGTTACCATTGAATTTGCGGTGACCGATACCGGGATCGGTATAACGGATAGTAAAATAGAAAAGATCTTTGAGAATTTCCAGCAGGCATCCAGCGGCACTTCAAGAATATATGGCGGAACCGGGTTAGGCCTCGCCATAGTTAAACAATTAGTGGAGTCACAGGGAGGCAGCATCCGTGTAAAAAGCACCGTTGACGATGGTTCTACTTTTAGTTTTACTTTAAGCTTTCGAAAAACAAAAGCCATCGCTGAACAGGAAATAGCCTTGATGGAACTGGATACGAAAATTAAAAATATTAAAGTATTGGTGGTAGAGGATATTGCGTTGAATCAATTGCTGATGAAAACGCTCCTGGATGATTTTGGATTTGAACGCGATATCGCCGCCAACGGGAAGATAGCCATTGAAAGACTGCAGGCGAAAACCTACGACATTATTTTAATGGACCTCCAGATGCCCGAAATGAATGGGTTTGAAGCCACGGAATATATCCGCAACACCATGCATTCCAAAATACCCATTATTGCATTAACTGCCGACGTGACCACGGTTGACCTCGCGAAATGCAAGGCGGTTGGCATGAATGACTACATCGCAAAGCCGGTTGATGAAAGATTGTTATACAGTAAAATAGTGGGGTTGGTCAAGAAGCCGGTCGCCATAAATTATAACGCAAACAAGGAGAATGGCAAAGCTCCGGGCCTGAAGCAAAAGTGCATTGACCTGGCTTACCTGGTCACCATTACCAAATCGGATCCTACATTGATGATGGAGATGATTGCCCTTTACCTGGAACAGACGCCTGCTTTGATCAGCTCCATGAAAAAAAGCCTGAAGGATAAAGACTGGCAATCAATGCACGCGGCGGCACACAAAATGATACCCTCATTCGCGATCATGGGCATCAGCGCCGATTTTGAGCAGATGGCAAAAAAAGTGCAGGAATATGCGAATACACAGCAACAAAAAGACGGGATACAGGACCTGGTCAACCAACTGGAGACCATTTGTGCACAGGCTTGTGAAGAATTAAAAGAAGAGTTTAACCTTATTAAAACCACCAATGGATGAAAAACGAAAACAAAATCAAGCTTTTCCTGGTAGATGACGACGCCCTGTTCCTGAAAAAACTGGAAATTGAATTCCTGCAAAATGCCGATTTTTCCATCGAAACATATGCAACCGGCGAACAATGCGTGAAGCAATTATCATATACCCCGGATGTGATCATTTTGGATTACCACCTTGATGGCATAGACAAAAATGCAATGAACGGAATGGAAACCCTGGACAAAATAAAAGCATTCAATCCGGATATTCCCGTGGTGATGCTCTCCGCACAGGATAAGATAGACGTGGCCATCAACTGCATGCACCACAGGGCCTTTGATTATGTGGTAAAAAGCGAGACCGCATTTATGCGCCTGCAAAAGATCATCACTACCATTTTCCAGTATAAAAAAATGGAAAAAGAACTCAATTGGTACATGAACCGAATGTAAGCCCCCGGCTTATTGCATGCACTTCCCGGATTTTCCCAGGTCTCCCCGTATTCAAATATGTGAATAATGTAATTTATTTTAAGAGTTGTGTAACGCTTATCCACTAAAGGACATCTACCTTACTGTGTAATTATTCGGGCAATCCTCATTTTCAACTCCGGTGATCATGAATACAATTCTGCTTATAGAAGATGATCCAGATATTCTTGATAATATGACGGAATATCTTGTATTGGAAGGTTATAACATCATCGGGGCAAACAATGGGAGAAAAGGGATCGAGCTTGCCCTGGAATTCATGCCCGACCTGATCATATGTGACGTTTTAATGCGTGAAATGAATGGCCACGAAGTTTTACGACTGCTTTTAGATACTGCTAAAATATCCGGCATCCCCTTTATTTTCAGCACCTCATTATCAGAAAGTATTGACAGGACGACATCACTGAAACTGGGTGCCGTTGATTATATCATAAAGCCTTTTAAATTGGAATCATTATTGAATATGATCAGGACCTGGATCAATTTCCCGGAGCAAAGACAAAATTGCGTATTTTGAAAAACCCAATAGTCATAAAAGAATGCAATGAGGATGTAAAAAAAATGCGCAGGCCAAATATATTGCTCGTAGAAGACAACCTGTTAAATATAAAACTGGTTTCGATACTCTTTTCACAAAATGATTTGATTTTAGAAGTGGCGGAGAATGGAATGGAGGCTATTGAAAAACTCAAAGCCCGTCATTACGACATCATACTGATGGATATTGAAATGCCGGTCATGAACGGTTATGAAGCAACAAGGGTGATCAGGCAGGAATTAAAAAACAATATCCCCATCATTGCCATGACAGCACATGCGCAGGCCGGAGAAAGAGAAAAATGTTTGCAGATAGGAATGAATGATTATCTTGGAAAGCCGGTTGATGAGGCCCTCCTGCTGAGGGCTATATATAACCTTACCAGGGAATTTGTTACTGCCGGAGACGAAGCCGTCACTGCCATTTCCGATAGATCTTCCCTGGGTGCCGGAAAAGTCTGCAACCTGGATTACCTTATTCAATCAACCAGGGGGAATACGAGCATCATGAACAGCATCATCCAGGTTTTCCTGGAAGAAACTCCCGTAGTATTATCCGCCCTTTATGATGCCATTGAAAAAATAAACTATCCCGCCATCAGCGATATTGCGCATAAGCTCAGAACTTCTTTTTCCATACTGGGCATCACCATGCTGGAACCCGTATTTGATGAAATGCAGTACCTGGGAAGCAATATAACCGGTATCAAAAAAATAGAAATATTGAATCAGCAGGTGAACAGGGTATTTAAACAGGCAATGGAAGAAATGAATGAGGACTGTCAAACTTTAGTAGCATAATAAAGTGTGCTAAGTCTTCTAAAACAAAACGATTACCTTCTCCAGCCACCCGGTACCCATACAAAACCATGCCTTGTGTTTTTCCAATGGCCTTCATTGTAACGATGATTACGACGCGATGGAGGCTGGGCCCAATAACCATCGCTGTGCTCATATCGGCCATGATTCCAATTCCACTCCCCGCTTACCCAAACATGGTTGCGTGAAGGCGCAAGAGGCCTTTCTCTTTCAGTATAGACAGGGCGGATCCTTACACTGATCTGTGCATCAGCTAACGCCGAAATGGATAATGCAACCGCAAACATGATCACGATCTTTAAGATAAATTTTTTCATTTTTTTTATGTTTTATTATGAACAAGTGGCCTGGAAAAATTGGCCGGATACTAATGGAATATCCCTTATTCAATATGGAGCAGGATAACTTAAGTATACCATTAATTGTGCCAACATTGCCAAAAAAAACATTAAAAAACCTCCGATCAGATCGGAGGTTTCCTATTTATAAAAAGGGATACTTATCAATAATTTCGCAATTTCATCTCCACTCTCCTGTTTTGTGCACGGCCCTTCACCGTTTTGTTATCAGCGACCGGCCTGTCTTGTCCGTAACCGGTTGCTGTCAGGCGGCTTTCATTAATGCCTTTGCCGACCAGGTAAGCTTTTACAGAGGCTGCCCTGTCTTCGGAAAGTATCTGGTTCTTTGGAGCCGTACCGGTGATGTCCGTATGGCCATCAATATTTACCTTGAAGGATGTATTATCATTCAGTATCTTGACCACTGTATTCAATGATGCATTTGATTTAGCCAATAATTTGGAGCTCCCGGTTGCGAAGAATATATTTTTAGCAGCCAGGTCAACCTTGCGGATGATCTCTTCATTGATCAGCGGACATCCAAAATTGGAAGCCGGTCCTTTTTCGTTGATACATTTATCTTCCTCATCATTTACACCATCGTTATCCGTATCAGGAATGGGACATCCCTGGTAACGGGCATAACCGAAAACATCCGGGCATTTGTCCGCTTCATCATTGATGCCATCCTTATCCCTGTCGGGTACCGGACAACCCTGGTAGCGTGCATAACCAAAGACATCAGGACATTTATCATCAATATCCGCAATGCCATCACCATCTTTGTCAGGGCAACCTTTTAATGATGCTAATCCGGCAATATCGGGGCAACGGTCATCATCATCCAATACGCCATCACCATCCCTGTCTTTGATGACCGGAGGTGGAGGTGTTGGTGGTAAAGCGATCTTATGACCGCTTCCTACTTTAAAAGCAATACCGCCCCTGAAGGTGGTAACATTCCAGGTTTCAACGGAACGCGGTGACTGACCGATATAGGGTTGAAATGCAACAAAGGGTGAGATCAGCAATTGTGTCATGCTGCTCTTCGCAGACACCGCAATATCATATCCCATCCCAACTTGCAGGGATATCTGTGTCTTATGCATATTGTCGAAATCTCCCTTCATGTCCGGGCCGGGTGACTGATTGGGGAAAGCGGGATTGATACCTACTTTATAGGTGAATGATTTCTTCATGTTGTATGCGAAGCGGGGGCCGGCATACAAATAGAAACCAGACCTGAATGGCGACAAGATCAAACTCGGCTCCACGGTAATATAACTGAGGTCGGTGGAGAGGTCGGCCGGGCAGTTGCACGGTGTGGTCACCTGGTCGAATTTACCTTTCCGGCTGTCGTATCCTGCCTGCAGCATGACACCCAATAAGGTGCCCGGGCGATGAAATTCAATTAGCGGTGCCGCATAGAAACCGGTACCCTTGCCATCATGAAAGGCAACGGGAACGGTTAGACTGGAATTCAATTCCTGCGTGCTGCCCCGATAGAAATTAAGATTGGCTGCTCCCGCCGCACCAAACCACCACGAGGGTTGCGTATACTGTGCCTGAACGGTTGTTTGGATGCCTGCCAGGATAAAAGCGCTTACTATAAACGATTTAAAGGGCAGGTTATGAAGAAACCACGCCATGCGTGATCCCTTTTTAAAATTAGTTCGAGTATTCATATTTTTTTGATTTAAGGCTTAATAATTATGTTTGTATTGGTCATGACCACAGCACCATTCCTGGCCAGCATCCTGCCTACTGCAACGGCACCCGAGTTCATAGTAATGGATGTTAAGGCCAAAACGTTTCCTTTAAATGCCGTGAAATCACCAATGGTTGCTGAACTGCCGACCTGCCAATAAATGTTTTTAGCTTGTGCGCCTCCGCTAAGGATGACGCTGCCACCGGCTCCACCAATGGTGGTAAAACCTGATGCTACCTGGAAGATCCAAACGGCGTTCACATCACCCTGCGCATCAAGCGTAAGGTCGCCTGACTGAATCAGCAGCGTGGATGTTGTTTTATAAATACCCGGTGCCAGTGTTTTGCCGCCCTGGTCGCCCGAAACGATAACGGGTGCGGGGGTGGTAGCTCCTTCTGCAAAGAGATAGGCATTGGTGAGGTCCAGTTTGGCCTGTACCAGCATCGCAGCCACGCCCGGTGGCGCCACATCATCAGATGCATAGATCGCACCATTAATAATGATGGCTGGCGGAAAGCCGGTTATGGAAGAGCGAACGCCCGGGCTGATACCCACATCCATATTGCGGATCTCGCTGAAACCTGCGTTATTACTCACGCCCACGCCGGCGATGATACCAAAACGTGCAACCGAATTAAGATTAGGAGGTGTGGGCCCCAGTGTTAATTTGGTAGTAAAACTCCACACATAATCACTTACGATTGCTATTCCTGCCGGGTTCTTCGCCCCGGTCGTAATGGTAGCCGTATAAATAGTATTGGATAACAAATTACCCGAAGGAGTGAACGATGCAGTTGAACCAATGTATGAAACGGTTCCTGCAACCAGGGTCGTGCCTTGTTTTAAAGTAAAGGTGGTGGTAGTGATGGTGGCCGGATCCATTGGCATATTGAAGGTGGCGGTAACAATTTTATTAAGCAACACGCCCGTTGCATTGTTCAGCGGATCTGTAGCGATCACCGTGGGTGCCAAAACGATCCCTGTAGTAAAGGTCCATACATAATTATTCGCCAGTGCCGTACCCGCTACATTTTTTGCACCGGTTGTTACCGTAGCCGTGTACATGGTACCCGGTAAGAGATTACTGGAAGGGGTAAACGCTGCCGTTGTACCAGCATACGAAACCGTACCTGTCACAACAGTTGCTCCATGCTTTAAAGTAAAGGTCGAAGCGGTTAAGGTCAGCGGATCCATAGGCATGTTGAAGGTGGCGGTGACCACTTTATTAAGTACCACGCCCACTGCATTGTTTGCCGGATCGGTGGAGATCACCAGGGGAGCTCCACTGGCAACCGTGGTAAATGTCCAGACATAATTATTAGCCAACGGCGTGCCTGGTATATTCTTAGCCCCGGTTGTAATGGTGCCCGTGTAAGTGGTATTGGCTGTGAACGGAACGGTTGGTACAAAGGAAGCCATAATGCCGGCATAAGAAACAACGCCTGCAACTGGGGTGGTTCCGTTCTTAATTGTAAATGTTGATGTATTAATGGTCAACGGATCCATCAGCATGCTGAAAGTGGCGGTGACCGTTTTATTTAATACCACGCCGGTTGCATTGTTTGCCGGATCGGTAGCGATCACCGTGGGTGCCAAAATGGTGCCCGTGGTAAATATCCACACATAGTTAGCCGCCATCGGTATACCCATTAAATTCGTTACGCCTGATGTAATGGTACAGGTATAACTCATGTTGGGATTCAGTTCGTTAACAGGCGTGAATGTTGCCGTGGTATCCGTATAGGTTACCGCACCCGCTATTAACAAGGAGCCTTGTTTAATGGTAAATGTGGTGGTATTGATGGTCAGGGGATCCATCGACATATTGAATTTCGCGCTGATTATTTTGTTAAGAAAAACGCCGGTCGCATTGTTTGCCGGATCCGTGGAGGTCACGATGGGCGCCAGGATAGTACCGGTACTGAAGGTCCAGGTATAATCCGTTTGCAACGCATTCCCCATTAGGTCTCTCACCGATGAAGTGACCTTGGCCGTATAGGTGGTGTTGGGACTAAGCGGACTTCCAGGTGTAAAAGAAGCCGTATTACCGCTGTATGAGATCGTACCCGCAAGCGCAGTGGTACCCTGTACACTAAACGAAGCCTGGGTAAAACTGGCTGGGTTCATCGCTTCATTAAAAGTAACCGTGATCACTTTACTAAGGGGCACATTGGTAGCCCCGTTCAATGGACTCGTGGCGATCACGAATGGGCAAAGCCCCACGGTCTCCTGGAAATCATCTTTCTTACAACCGACAACAACCGCTGCCAGCAATAAGGCCGCCATCAGCGGGATCCGTAAGATTTTAATCTTTGTTTTCATCATAATGAATTTAAATTTTTAAAAAGAATTATTCAATTGGCAAATCCCCGATCTCTTTTTCCCCGAGTCCCTTAACATATGAAGCCAATATGCTTTTCGGTTCTGGTGAATATGAAATATGGATAGTAAACCAGCTGCAAAGGTGCGACAGCTCATCTTGTGAATCATTACACAATCATGTTTAAATGTTACATCATTCACACAAGTTAAATTTACCGGTACAGGACACACGCTATATATTTCATTCTGAATGATGCCCCTTTTCTTATTGTTATAAGATGAAAAACATCATCCGGATGTGTGAAAGATGTAAATTTTTATAAAAGTTGTATAACACTCAGGAAGAATGATAAGCAGACCTTTGCCAGGCAGTTTTCAAGTATTAATATTTTAAGAAATGAAGGGATTAACAAAGACCAGTCTTGCATACCTGTTGGAGGTATTCACGGTCATCATACTTTTTACCTATCCCGGATGCGCTTTCAATGTAAATTCAAAGAATAATGTGCAGGATAATGTTTCCAGGGTGGGATCAACGGGGAAATTATGTACGCCGGCTATGGCTGCAAAAATGTTTTTATGTAATGAAAGAAATGAACAATGATGCGTAAACTGTACAGGAACATACAAATGGTATTTGAAAAATTCACATCCTTCATCATGAACATGCTGGGCAACTCCATTACGTTCATCATCGCCCTGGGCATGGTTATATTCTGGCTCAGCAATAAGCGGTTTTACACCCAGGATATTCATTACCGCATTGGAGATCTGATCCTGGGCGTCACTTTCTTAAGCTTATTCGTCATTCAAAAATCATTCAGTCGTTTTTCCGCTTCCCTGCATTTAAAGGTAAATGAACTCGTATCATCGCACGAACCTGCCAGTAATACGGTGATCGATATAGAAAACAAAACGGAACAGGAGATCATTGAACTTTCAAAGGGATATATTGAACAGGAAACACCCGAAGTGAAGAGCTGAGCACGGTGCGTAGCAAAATTGCTAAACCCGATCTTTTTAACATTTATTAATTGTACTAAACAGAAAATAACCCATGGAAGAAAAATCAAATGAAGCCACTTCCCGGAGACCCCAGGGCAGCCGGATACTGGATGCTCCATTGGTTGACATGGACCTCAATGTCCTCTCGGAGCAGGTCAGGAACGAGAAAACATGGAAAGAAAATGACCGAAACGCAATAACGCTTTTCAAATCAAACGGTATGCGCATTGTACTCATTGCCTTGCGCCAGGGAGCCCAAATGGACACACATACCGCTGATGGCCTGATTAGTTTACAGGTACTGGAAGGGAAAATGAGTTTTACTACGGAGGAGCGTTCCATTGAAATGGGGAAGGGCCAAATGCTTGCGCTGCACAAAGGCGTCCCCCACCGGATCGGGGCAATGGAAGAAACAATTTTCCTGTTAACACTTACTACAACACGTAAAAGAATTTACACCCCGATCTATTAATAAAGGGTAAAAATGATCTGGTGAGCAAAATCAATCATCGGAGAACATTAAAAAATGTATCAAAATGTTCTTCTCATCCATGATACAAAAAAATATTATGAAACGCATATCAATTATCTTATTGGGAGTTTTAACGGCTTTTGCCATTCAGGCGGGGCCATATTCCAGCAATGTTACCATCATCGTTAACGGAAACAGGAACCTGCAAATAGTGGTTGACGGCAGGGACAACAATATCAATAACGGGACCATAGCCGGCAATAAATCAACCTTTATTTACAGCGGTCTTGAAATGAAACAGCACAGTTTACAGATCACCAGTACCGACCAAAATACGAACAGGATCAACAGGATCAATACACTGTTCATTTTAAGGAACGGATTTGACATGCTGATACAATTAAATGCAAACGGAAGCCTGGAATTGATTGAGACAAAGAGGGCTGGTAATGCAGATAATGAAACGCCCAAGAGCGATGCTGATTTTAATATCCTGTTGAACACCGTAAAAGCACAGCGGTCGATCAATGGAAGAAGATCGCTTATCGCCAACGCGTTCAGCAATACGGGCAATTATTTCACATCCCTTCAGGCGGTAAGATTGATACAGCTTGTAAATTCTGAGAACTTCAGGCTGCAGCTGGCGAAATCATCTTATCATACCATTGTAGACAGGAATAATTTCAACCAGGTATATGACCTGCTCAACTCCCAGGCCAGCGAAAATGAACTGGTGGCTTTTGTAAATAATTACAATGAGGACAGTAACCTGAGGACGCCCATGCAGGATGCCGATTTTACAACATTATACCAATCCATTCAGCAGGAATGGTCCGTTGCCACACAGATGAATTCACTGGTCAACACATTTAACAATACGGTTAATAATTTTAATACATACCAGGCGGCCCAGTTGATACAGATAGTGAGCGCTGAGAGCAACAGGCTGAAACTCGCAAAATTATCTTA
>JAYWAZ010000268.1:0-3800 GCA_043781975.1 Bacteroidota bacterium | reverse complement strand
GAGACGAGGACGAGTTATATTTTTTCCAGGGTGGCCCTGGTCAGTTCATTTTGTACGTCTCCCGTATTAAGGGTAGTTGCCGGTTCAAACAGCAGGATATGCACTTCCTCTTCGGCTACGGGTTTATGTTCGGTCCCCCTCGGCACAACCAGGAATTCCCCTTCGCTTAATGTAATGATACGGTCCCTGAGCTCCATATTAAAACGGCCCCTGACCACCAGGAACATTTCATCTTCATTATCATGCTTATGCCATACGAATTCGCCTTTCAGTTTCACCGCCTTCACCTGCTGACCGTTTAATTCCCCAATGATCCGGGGGTTGCAATAGTCATTGAAGCAGGCCATTTTCGCGGCGATATTTACTTTTTCCATATGCTAATTTTTATTGGCCAGGATGAGGAGTTGTTCATGCAAGGCAAGTACCTGGGGTAAAAGCAACTGCAGTTCATCATTGTTGACAACAAAATTACAGCGTTGCATTTTCTTCTCTTCCTCAAGCTGATTGCTCATTCTCGCAATGACCGCTTCCCGGTTGGTTTTGTCGCGCTGCATCACCCGCTGTATGCGCAATGGGGTTGGGGCATAAACGCCGATCACATAATCAAGGCGCTTATGGGCATTACTTTCAAATAGGAGGGCTGCTTCTTTAATGATATAAGCGGGGGCTCCAGTGGCATCGGTTGATCGTTGTGTTACCCAGTTTTCGGCATCTTCAATCGTTGCAGGATGAACGATACTGTTCAGCGATGCTAATTTTTCGGGATCATTGAAAACAAGGACCGCCAGTCGTTTGCGATCGAGTGTGCCATTTTCATAGATCTCTTTTCCAAAAACGGATTGTATTTTTTGTTTCAGTGATTCATCCTCATTCATCAGGTGCCTGGCGGCCTCATCGGCATAATAAACAGGAATACCCAGTATCTCGAATACTTTGGCAACGGTTGTTTTGCCGCTGCCAATACCGCCGGTGAGACCAACTCTGAGCATGATTACTGTTTAGTGTTTAGTTGTTTAGAGAGCAGTTAATCGCTTTCATAGCGTCAACAACTCAACAACGACCAAATGGTTATGCTTTTTGAAATGAAAAATCCGGAATTGAAGTTAAACATCAATCCCGGAATATAATGCAGAAATCTGCGTAATCAATGAATCAGCGATACCTGCCTGACGGGAGGCAGTCCTGCTATTTATTTCTTGTCGGCTGGCGGTTTATTAATATTCACGGTCCATTCCATGCTGAGGGCGCTGCGTTCTATCTTAATATAACTGCCGGGGCTTATCTCCAGCATCAATGTACCATCATCATTCACTTTATTGATGGTGCCGTGTATGCCGGCAATGGTAACGATCTTATCTCCCTTTTGAAGGTTGTTGATGAATTCCTTTTGCTTTTTAGCCTTTTTTGCCTGTGGCCTGATCATGAACAGCCAGAAAACAAGGATCATCAGTCCCATCATTATTAATGTGCCGCTGCTTCCACCCTTACCCTGCGGGTCTGCCATCAGAAAAATACTTAATAGTTGCATGTTATTGGTTTATTGTTAAATGGATAAATTGTTTAATCGTTTAATTGTTTGTTGTTGAGTCATGGTGTTTCTGTTTATTAAGGTCGCTTTCTAAACACCTAAACAACTTAGTCGTATTATTCTTTCGCTACCACTTCACCTTTCAATAATAATTCGGGGAAAGCGGGACTAGCATTGGAATGTACCGTTATCGTTTTATGTGCGGTACCGACCCTGCCCTTGCTGTCGAATACCACTTTTATAAATCCTGTTTCGCCCGGTGGGATAGGTTTTTCGGGTTTTTGCGGAACGGTGCAGCCGCAACTCGCGGTGGCGCTAATGATCACGAGGGGTTTATCTCCCGTATTCTTAAAGCGGTAGCTGTATTCCACTTTTTCACCGTCAATTACTTTCCCGAAATCATAAGCCGAATCAATGATGACCACGGTAGTCGTATCCTTCATTGCCTGTTCCCGCAGTTTGGATGAATCGTCTGCGATCTTATCTTTCTTGCGCACATCGCAGGACAACAACGCGGCGGGGAGTATCAAAATAAGAAGGTATTTTCTTATCATACTAAAAAATTTTTTTTCAAAGTTATTTATATCGTGCTGTTTTTAAAACTCTTCTTGCTGATTTTATTTTGCGCAGTGAGCTCTTTATGGATATTATCAAGCAGGCCGTTCACGAACTGGCCGCTTTGCACCGTACTGTAAGCCTTCGCCAGGTCGATATATTCATTGATGGTGACCTTGGTCGGTATCGTTTCAAAATACAGGAATTCACAAACGCCCATCTGCAGGATGATCAGGTCCAGCGAAGCTATACGATCCGCGTCCCAGTTCTTTAATTTGGGTTTTATCAGTTCCATGCAGACCTCTTTCTTGTCGAGCACGGTTTGCAAAAGGTCTTTGGCGAATTCCCATTTTTCCTTGCTCATCATTTCCCCGAAATCATGGTTCGACGGTTTTTGCAGAAAATTCAGTACCAGCAGGTTCATCATCTCCGCATCATCGTCCCAGTGAATAAAGAGTTCTTCCACGTGGTTGATAAAATCCTCATTGGGCAACATCAGGCTTCCAAAAATAAATTCCAGCATGTCCTTCTCCGATTTTTTATCCCTGGATGTCAGCGCAATGTATTCCTGGTAATCGGGTGATTCCACAAGTTGGTTGTATATCTTCTTTAAAAGGTCCTGGTCAATATACTGCTGCGGTTTGAATGTCGCCACCGCCGCCTTGAACCCCGGTTCTTCTATGATCTTCCATAAAAGTTCATTGCCGGCGATGCGTGTGTTGATATTGAGGTCATGCGCCGTAGGCAGGTGTTTGGAAGCTTTTTTCAGCGCGTCTTTTTCGGCGTACCGGGCCACTTCGGAAATGAAATAGACCAGGAAAGTAAATAATTCCCGGCTCTGTTCGATCTGTTTGGAAAGGATGGCGAGGGGTTCACCCGGTTTCACTTCCCCGTTCATGCTGTCGATGCCATACAGGGTCTGCATCACTTTCACCCGGATATTTCTTCTGCTGATCATGTACTTAAGAACTTTTTTATTTTGAAGGGGCAAAGGTAGGAAGAAGTTTTGGGTTTGCGGGGAGGAGTTTGGGGCGTTGAGTTGTTGAGATGTTGAGTCGTTTAATGTTCAGTTCACTGCCTTTACCAACAGTAAGAGGTTTGATTTTGGGTAATTGGGCAGCCTGACAAAATTCCACCTGAAACTGTCGATTTTTCTAGAAAATCAAGACATTATACTCATTTTGACGCTAAAAAACTGACAAGGCGAGTATTATTGTTGATTGGTACAAAATTGGCAGTACCTTCGCAGTCCGAAAAAAGGGAAGTAAATTTTTAAACTAAATCAAACTATAACATTATGGCAAAAAAAGTTGCTAATTACGAGTTGTACGATGACCGGATACTTGTAAGGCCTGCTGCTGCTGAGACAAAGACAGCCGGTGGTATCATTATACCGGATACTGCTAAAGAGAAACCACAAAAGGGGACTGTAGTTGCTGTTGGACCCGGAAAATATGCCGAGCAGACAGGAAATATCATTCCGGTCAAGCAAAAAACCGGAGACGTTGTTTTATATGGGAAATATGCCGGTACAGAAGTCACTTTGGACGGCGAGGACCTGTTGATGATGCGTTCTTCAGATATTTTAATGAAAGTGGGGTAAAGCCGATACTTGATCCTGGATACTAGATCCTGGATAAGGTCTCTGAAATTTTGAAGTACTATCAAGTATCAGGTATCCAGCATAATATTTTAATTAACTAATCTAACAAAATCA
>JAYWAZ010000267.1:0-10517 GCA_043781975.1 Bacteroidota bacterium | reverse complement strand
GTATCTCCGGTTCTGTAACCGGATCTTTTTTCTTTGGTCCCGCCAGGTAGTCCTGCACCGACCTTAAAATAATTGCCAGCCCGTAAGCGCTGCCGCCTGTTGAAATATTTTCGGACGACCGGATCAGTTGTTGTAAAAATAATTCGGGCGCCATATCCAGGATCGCTGAAAGGCGCAATATGGATTCCAGGTAAAAGATGATATCGGAAAATAAGGAGTAGCCGGTGCCGGCGAGTACTTCCCATGCGATGGAAAAAACCGTAAGCTTTACAAATGACGCATCGTGGTATTTCATCAGGCCGGAGTCATCCAGCAGCTGAAGAAATATATGGAGGCTTTCATTCGCTCCTTTACCGTTTGGTAGGTTTTCTAATATTTCAAGGGCGACCGAAACGGGAATATTCGTCAGTACCCGTTCTTTCATCTTTGCATCCAGGCCGGCCAGTCGCAATAATAAAACCAGGGCGCCGGGTTCAAGCTGATATAATTCAAGCACCATATCAGTAACGGTACGCTGATGATATTCCCGTCCCCACCAGGGTATATTGCCATATTGCAGCACATAACGCAATACATCATTCAGCCGGGCCGAAGGATGATCCTGCCGCACCGGAAAAACCTCATCGCCCGGGCGGGCCGCTGTGGTCTCCGTTTCCACCGCATCAACCGGCTTCCTTAGCGTTTCTAAAACTTCCGCAAACAACCTGGCAGTTGGCAAATACCGGGCGCCAAGCTGCCCGAGTTTTAGCAGCGAATCATCAAGTGAATCAAACAGGGAAACCGGTGCGGTTGCATATTGCGTTTCGAGCGAACTGATAACGGATCCTATCATCTTCCCTTCATTCACCTCCCGGTTGCGCGCTGCCAATAAGGTTTCCAGCAAATATTTCCAGACATCCCGGTTAAGGTCAATGATGTTCAAAGGGATGAAGGGATGGATTTCCTGTATCGCCAGGAATGCAGCGGCGATGTTATCAAGTTCCCTTTCTCTTTCAGTGAACAGCAGTTTTACGAACGACCTCATTCCCGCGTTGCCAAAGACCCGGTAGAGGCGGGAATGAGTGGCGCTGTCCTGAGTCACGGAAAACAGAATATCCCTGACCGTTAGTGGTGATATTTTCGCAAAGTCCAGAAATAATTCCCTCAGGCTGGCCTCGTCCAGTCTTTCCCAGGAATAGGGAAGTGTTCCGAACCGCAGGTAATATTGCATCAGTTCTGTCCGGCGGGATGTTGATCCCTCCTGTTCAGATCTTTCTTCAATTGACCGGCCCGGTGGTCTTTGCTCCGGCCTGAATTCAGTATCATCGGTAAAAAGTTCATAAATAACCGATTGAAGGGGTATGAAGGCCAGGCCTGGTTTTTCGGTATCCAGTGCATTGTAAAATACATGCAGGATATCGTGATAACTGATGTTGAAATGCTTTGCGATCTGGGCCAGGCTGCTCCTCACAAACATTTTTTTGCTGAACTCGCTGCTCATTTCCTGGAGCAGGTAATTCATGATGAACAGCCAGAGCGCCTTGCTGAATGCCGTGGCCTCGGTGTGCAGTACCTGTTTTTCCTGCTGCAACTTTGTGATCTCCCGGTGGGTATCAAATACATATTCCGCTTCAACGGGCTGTAAAGAAGCGATCACCCGGCGGATACTTTTATCACTGAACTGGTAACTGATCCTTTTTCTTACATTTTCGTCTTTGCCTGCACGTTGTAGCACGGATCTTATCGCTGAAGGGTCGGAACCATATAACTGGTCCAGCAGGCGGTCAACACTGAAATCCCCCGCGGAATCAGCATACCAGGGAAGGGTGCCGTTTACCAGGAAGTATTCAAAGAGTTCAAGTTTTCCATTGCCGATCGTTTCTATGGTGAACCCGGAAAGCGACGCGTTATTCACGTCACGTAAAAGATGTAACCTTTGCGAGAATTCATCTTTCAGGGCATTCATTACCCTTTCGCGTATCTCTTCCTCCATGGAAGCCAGGTTCACTTCACCGATATTCAATTCAAGGCGGTCCATCCGCAGGAGCAGGTTCCCGGGTAGCACTTCCCCAAAATAGGTCTCCATGCGCTGCATCAGGTCGTAGTTGACAAGATTACTGATCCTGTTCTGCATTTCATGCACATGCTTCGTGGAAAAGGCCTCCACTTCAAAAATTTTTTTTTGTATATAAAATTTTTGATCTGCCAACGTTAAGGATTTAATTTGATAAAGGTGTTCATTTAAAGTCTCCTGCATCATACAGCCTGGAGATGATGGCATCGGATAACTCGGATACCTGTTTGCTTGAATTGCCCTTGTTGATCTCCGAGAGCCATTCCCAATAAAGTGTTTCAAATGCGGCCATTTCTTTAATGCCGAGCCACAGGAATTTCAGGCGGAAATGCGCCGGGCAATTTTCAACGAATAATCTTTTGATATAGTCCCGGAAAGGAGGATCCTGGAAACGCGCCGGCCATGATGGAAGGATCACCGTAGCCCTGAAATTAAAAAAATCTTCGGCCATTTCCTCTTTATTCAGGCGTTTGACCAGCGTTTTTATCTTAGCATACCCCGTATCGGTATGTTCAGCGATCTTTTTAAGGTTATTGATCAGCCCCACATATTTTTCCCTCAACTCACCCTGTTTATCTTTAAATGCATGCCGGCTGAGCAGGGAGGGCTTAATAAAGTTCATGGGCTGTTCACTGTCTTCAACCGCCAGGTTGCAGAGCCCTTCTATCTTTTGCTCAAATTTATGCGCCGACTGAACCTCTCCCGTTTGAAAATAGCCGATGAGCTTTGCGATATTTTTATCCCTTTGCTCAAATGAGGCCCATTCAACGTGCTTGCATTGCAAATGATCCTTATCATCTGCAATGGCAAATCCGAAATGTGATAAATGCAGCGGGGGCCGCAGTAAAATATGCTCCAACATGTGAAATCCTTCCGAATCGATACTTATCTTTCGCAGGTAGCTGATAAACTGGTTCCTCGCTGTCATGGCCGCGGTCACATCATTGAACCTGCCCGCAATGGTCCAGTAATCGTTCCCGGCGAATTTATTCTCAGGCGATCTATAGATCAGCAGTTTTACTTTATCATTATCAGGGTGGGGAACTACCTTGTAATTATTTACATTGAGCGCATCCCTGAAAAAACTGATCCCTGTTTTTTTAAAGGCCAGGGGGGCAGTAGCGTCATTCCCCTTTTCCTCAATTGCTTTAGCGGCAGGTTGTCCGGACATGGAAACCGCATCCTTTAATACCTTTAATTCCCTGCCTTCACTTTTTACGGTAAAGGTATCGGGGGGGGGCGCCACTTCACCGGGTTTTGTGGCAGACGATACCCCTGCCATGGTCAATTTGGTAAGTACCGGGCTTAATTTTTTAATGACAAATGCTTCGTCTTTCGGCTGTTCGTTACCGATATATAATAACCGGAGAATTTTTTCCTGGAAGCCGCCCATTTTTTTACCTTCCCCATGCTGACCATAATTAAAGGCCTGGTTCCTGTTCCTTAAAACCCGAACAATATGGGTCAGCCATTCTTTTTTCCATAACAGACCCTTGGATACGCGGCCTTCGATCTCGTCCCAACTATAGATCTCACGATACAACTGCAGGGGATAATTCTGGAGCACTACGTTAAACCGCGACAGGATATGGTCAAGTACCCTGTTCTTCCTGTTCAAAAAAGTATTATCCGTTTCAGACTTTCTCTGCAGGAATATATTGTGGGGATTCTTTTCATTATTCCTGAACTTTTCCCATTCTGCCGCATTGTTTGTTTTTTCCCCGTCATGATAGGCACGTATGATCATCTCGGCGCCCGGAACGTTGTAGATGGGCTGGGAAAAATAAGTGAAGCAATTGTCTGTGTTCATCTCGGCGGAAAATATATTATCGATATTGGAGAGCTGCACAAGATAATTGGCGATCACCTGTTCAAACAGCATCAGAAAAGCCTTTAACTGTTTCACTTTTGCCATTTCCGCTTCTTGGGAGGAAGACTTTCTAAAACCGGGGTCCTCCAGGGTTATTTTCAATTGATAGATCTCCGGGAAAAAATGCTGGATGGAAAAATATTCATGAAGATGGCGGTAGCTTCCCTTTATGCGGAAGCTGTCTTTTCCTTTATCCCGCTGCGAAGTCTCTATATCGGCCTGGTCTAAATTACTGCGCTTTACCTGGTCCAGTTTTAATTTGAGTGAACTTGAAAAATTTGATTTTTTCACCATCACCTTAAAATTCTCATTGACCAGTTGAATGGAAAGATCGTCCAGGTCATATTTAAAGAAAAGAAATTCCTCGTTATCGACCGGGCAGAGCTCGCGTTCATATTTTTTACCGCTTACTTCAATGGAAAGGTCCTGCACCAATACAACACCGCGGATACCCGCAATGGTCTTGATCAGGTCGGCAGGATCGATGAATTTAGCCCTGGGTTTCAGGTCTTCATCCAGCAGAAAGCCATGCTGCAAAACCGGGCCATGGTTGATCTCTTCAGGGCCAAGTCCTTTTTGTACCAACTGCAGTTCCGAATAGAAATGGATCCTTGGGTTCAGGGCGAGGTACAATGCTGAATAGATCTCGGCCAGTATCTCTTCGGGATTTTCATTGAGCGCTATTTCCACTACTGCATTTATCCTTATATCGCGGCGCTTCAGGATGAAGAATTCTACAAAATCTTCTCCCACATTACGAGACTCGTTCAGGCAGTTCCGAACCCTTCCCAGTATCTCATTGTTATCCTTTTCATTTTCTTTTTCGGTCTTTTTATCCGATGCATCCATCAGTTGATTGTTCAACTGTATGTAAACTTTATACAAGCCTTTACAGTAATGCATCCGGTTGACTGAGATAAGGGGCTCGAGCCATACGTTCTGTACTTCCGCGACCCTGTCGATGATGATCCTTCTGAAATCATTTACGGATACCGGGTTGGTCGTTAATATTTCATTGCCGGTGAAAAAATAATTCTTATGACGGTCGATGTAGCCGTGTTTGTTGGTGAGAATATCCTCCAGGTCAAAATTAGTCCGGTATGCCAGATCGGTCAATGCATAACAGAGGTATTCCAGGATGGTAACACCCGGATCATGCAGGTTAAAATCGGTCCACGAATCGCCCGAAAAACCCTGTATCAATTCAATACCGCGGGAACGCAGTTTTTCGTAATCCAGGGAAGAAGTGCCGGCTTCCCTTTCCACTGAATTTAAAAGCATATTTTTTTCGTTAACCATTTTTTCTGGTAATCGCTTTTTTATAGGTATTGTCCGCAAAGGTTTCATCATCCCAGAGATGAGTGATCTTAACGATTATCTTGGCATTATTCCCATAATTGCTGTTGGATCTTATCATCAATTGGTATTTGTGTGTGCTGCCTTCCCATCGCAGGCTCAGCTTATTCCAGAAAAAGCCGTAGCAGGTGGAAGTTCTGCGTATACCCCTTTTTGAAGATTTACCTTTGGGCCCGAACGTGGCCACGGCCACAGCATGCATCAGGGCGAATTTACCGGTGCCTTTTATTCCTGCCCTCGCCATCACTTCAAAACCATTGCAATTATCCAGTTCAGGTGTAATTTCATGCCATTCACCATCGGCAAGCACCTCCTCATAGATCGTATTGGAATTGTAAGTGCCGATACGCCCTTTCATACCTGCAAAACCATTCACCTCCAGTTTAAATTCATCCGCCGCTTTGATGCCGATCCCCATTTTTCCGTCCTTGCCAAATAAGAAATCATTTTTATGTGGGTTTTCCTTATCCGCATTATTTTCAGCATCGCTATCCTCTCCCGGTTTTAAGAGAACGGCCGTTCCCTCCGCATTCCTTTCTATCGAAAAGAATACATCCGGTTCGTCGGGGTCTTTGTACAGGGAAATGAATTTTTGAGATTGGGGCTTGTTGATCCTGATCTCAAAGCCTTTGGCATCCGTTTTTGAAAACCCATCGTCCTGTTTATTGATCATTGAATTGATCAGGTCCTTAAAATCGGATTCCTGCGGTATGGCCCCGTCTTTGAATTTTTCTTCCAGTTGTTTACGCCGGAGGTTCTTATCATTTACATTATCTGGCATCGTATCTAAGAATTAGCATTAAAATAAAAATCGATCTCGTCTTCGGCTTCCGGTCTTGAAGGAACCATAACGCCTGCATACTCGTCTACAGAATAGGGTTTCATCACCAGGAATTCTTTACCGATCGAAAGCCTTCCGACCCCTGTTTCAGGAGACAGCACCGCGTCTTCCCTGTTGAAAACTGTTTTATCGGATTTTTTTACATTGATCAAATGGTCTTCAGAGGAGATCAGTATAGCTCCCGGTTTCGAACCCTTGAACAATAGTTTTTTATTGGAAGCCTGCCTGCCCAGTATAAAAGGAGTGTTGTCCTGCCTGGGCCTCAGCGCCAAAGCTTCCATAACCCTGGCTTCCTCAAGGCCTGTTTCGAGATTATAGTGATTATAAAAATGAACCACATTGAACCCTGAGACAAAACTAATATAAGGTAATTCTTTAATAAAATTCAATATTTCGGACGGATATATCCAATTGTTCGAATTGATCTCCGCATCTTCAAGGAAAAGCCAGGGCGAAATGAATTTACGTATATCCCGGTTAAGATTTTGGACAAGCATGTAAGTGCTCCTGTCTTTTTGAACTTCCCTGAATACCACGGTGCAAAATACCTTGATCCTTTCGTAATCGGGGTTGCGAACGGTAAGGGTTTGTTTAAGGAAAGGCGATATATGCTTTCGCAGGTAGTTCCTTATCTTGTATAATGTATAAATATCCGTCTTGGGTTCAGCCACTTCATCCTCGTTCAGGCGCCTGATCTTTGGTATCACCACTACCTGCAGGTCGGCCCCGTTATGACCCGCAGACCTACCCGCGTCATCCCGGAAACAGATGACCTTATGGATCTGGGGAAACAATTCCAGCACCTTTTGCGAAATGTCTTCAGCGGTTATCAGCCGTTGCTTATGATGTAAATGTTCGCTGACCCAGGTATAGAAATGCCCTTTCGTTTCAGCGGCGCTGCCGTGATAGGACTGGAAAGGTTGGAAAACGGTCTGGATCTCGGGGATCCTGCGGGCAAATTCACCGATGATGTATTGATCCAGTTGAAAGGACCCGGCATTTTCATTGGAGGCATCTAGTTCACGTATGGCCGTTAGCACCTGTGTAAATATTCCCGTTACCCTGGATGCGATATATTGTTTGCAGGACACTTTGATCCAGTAGAGTTCGGGATCAAAGAGGGTATTGCCGTTTGAAATATTTTCGGGAAGGATCAATTTGATGACGCCCGTTCCTTTAAAATTTATTGTGTTGTCTTCCAGGACATCGGTTGGAACGATTGGCTTCCATTCATTATCATCCAGGTAAGACCAGCTAACGGGATTTGTTTCTTCCTCGAGTTGCTGAAAATTATTTTCTTCCATCTGAAAAAGCAATGTCAATACCTTCCCGGGAAGGATATCCGTAAGCCCGATAAAAAGATTCCCTTCATCCGCGATCGTAGGAATGAATTTCAGGTCTTGCTTCTTATTCTGCGGGTATGTTTTTTTAAAGCCAAAGGGGCAGATATGCAAAAATTCGATCTCACATTGTTCCTGCGCCTTATGCTTGCCGGTCATCGCTTCGGAATGCTGAAGGGTATAATCCACGAGTACCGATCGAACCATTGGTGCATAGGGCGGGTTGGCGTGCAGCCAGTTCTTAAAATACCATTTCGAATTATGCATCAGTATTTTTGGAAAAATGACCGGGTAAAGCCGATGACCGAATGCATCAGCGGGCTGCTGCAGTTCAATGCGCACCGCGCCGTTTTTAAAATCGGGACCGCTGGCCTCTTCGTCCTGTAACAACGGTTCGTTGTCGAAACGTATCTTGCCCAGGTCGATATGGTCAATGACGGTGGTATTGCTGAGGTATTGCCGTAATCCCGAACTAGTGTTCATCTGGAAAAGGTTGAAAACCTGTTGCTCATCCGTTTTCGGCAAGTAAGTATCATCGATCAACCCGCTTATTCCCACTTTGAAAGATTCATTGGTGATCTCATTCCTGTATCCCTCGTAAAAGGCTTTAAAACCATCTTTATTCTTTGGAAGATCGAACCATTTCAGTTTGATACTGAAATCCTTCGTAAACCTGTTGAAGATATTCGTATTCTTGATGTCAATATAAGCGCCGATCGTAGGCTGCGGGCCAAAGATCTGGAATGGATTTGACATTGAAAGTTTGCCCGTATTATTCTGTAAGAGCAGGCTGGAGCTTTCCGATACTTTCACCTGTATGGTTATGCGCTCAATGATCTGTTCACAGAAAAAGGCATAGGGATTCTGGAAAGATTTATTATTCAGCATCAGTTTTAGCGCCGGGCGTGTGGCATTAAAATTGCCGCCGTGAACCCCCGGCTGGTAATTCGCTACCGCCGGATCATCGGGTAATAAGGTAAAATGAATTTCTATGATCTTATCCAAGCCCTCGTCAAAAGGGCATTTCGTTGAATATTCGGGGACTTTTATCCATCCGTCGGCACCCGTGATATTGATGATGAATGCCTCTTTCAGCATTTCGGAGATGATCACCTTCCTGTCGATCCCGGTCGCCTTTTCATAATCCATCACCTGCCGGGTAAAATAAATGTCGAACTGGTTCCGGGCGAGGTGGAACTTTATGCTGTAAGTTCTTTTTCCATCTACGGCATAAAGGAGGGCCGAGGTGATCAGGATACCCAAGTCCGCCTCCCTCATCGTATATTCCTCGGCCGGCAACTTGCCCTGGTCTTGACCAAACAGCGGCCAGGCCTTACCGGTATAACTGTTCTTACCATAATCGCCCGCTTCCACCACGGGGTTATCGGCGGCATAGATCATATACTCCTTGACCGGGTCGATATCTTTTTTATACAGGAAATTATGGTATTCGCTTTTATAGATGGTCTTCAGGGCTACAATCCTGCCACGGTTCACCAGTATATCTTCCACCACATTGAATATTTCCTTTTTAGCCTGCCCCGGGATTGCAGCCAGCATTTTTTCGCCTTTTTCGACCAAAAATTCTGAGATCCCCTTATTCAATGTTAGCATGACGGATACCTTATCCGCGACGGCTTTTTTGGATTCAATGCCAAGCACTTTATTGTAATAAAATTCAAGGTGTTTACAGGTAAACTGGTTGAACTCATCTTTCAGCGATTGGTAAAGTTCTAAAAAGGCGATGACCAGGCTGATATGCGGCCTGAAGGACACTTCCTCCCTCTTTTGTTTTTGTAGGAAATAATTGGATGCATTTATAAGCCGGTTATGAAGGAGTTCGAATTTTAAGAATAAATCATCAAATACCTGCATGGCATTTCCGCTGATACTTGAATATAAACTGAAACTGTCATAGAAATCCGTTTTGGGCAGATCGGCAGCGTTTGGGAAGAACATGGTTTTATCTATCCCTTCCAATGATATCTCAAGATGGCTTTCAATTTGCAGGGAAAGAGAATAGAACCTGCGCCTCGCCAGCTGGTAGTCATCATCTGTACCCACAATGCCCGTAAATTCATTTAATTTAAAATGATCGGCGCCAAAGATCGAGCTTTTGAATTTTTCAAACATCCGGCTTTGGAAAGCCAGGAAATGATAAATGAATTCAACAAGCGACTGCAGTTTCGCGGCCAGTTTATTTTCATTTATTTCGAGCGACAGTTCCTGTTTCATCCGGTCGTATTCCAGTGAAAAACGCTTAAAGTCATAATAAGGGAAGATGCGCAGCATGAGGTTGGGATCCGACAGAAAAAAATCAAGCCAGTCTCCATTGAGGTTATTTCCGGCGTCGTAATAATTATATTCAAAGGAGAGTTCGGTGATGAATAACAGCAGGTCATCCACGGTCCGTTCATCAAGCAGAAAATAGTCAGGGTTCAGGGAAACAGGGTACCTGTCCTGCTGGCTGATCCCATCGGTGATATATGAACCGGTATTGTTCATTGAAATTGTAGCGCTTTATATGATAAATCAATCCGGTATAAGGGTACCCTCTTTAAAATAAAAGGGATAAACGATATTATACCGGGTATTGGTAATGATCACTGAATAATTAATGCGTATCATCAGCAGGCCATTGTAATCATCGTGTTTCACCACCTCCGAATTGATGAAATTTATCCTGGGTTCAAAATTCAGCAGCGCCCTGCCGATCTCTTCATTGATCCTTACGAACAGGCTTTCATCCATGCTTTCAAAAGAGAGGCGTTTGATAAAACAACCAAATTTTGGCTGCATGATCCGTTCACCGGGATATGTGCCGAGGATGATGCGGATACTTTGTTCAATATCCTGCAGGTCGGAAACCAGGTCAACGGAATTCGATAATCTATTGAAACTTGGAGGGAAACTCCAGCCCGTGCCTAAAAATGATTTTATTTCTTTGAACATAATTATCCTCCTATCATTACTGTTGGCAATCCCAATACGATGGTTCCGCCATGCGCTGTTGTATCCCCCATCCTTGCTGCCGGTTTTCCGCAGATCATCACCGTA
>JAYWAZ010000266.1:0-3801 GCA_043781975.1 Bacteroidota bacterium | reverse complement strand
AAGCATGCTCGAAGGTCTTCGCAATGAGCTGGCGGGAGAGAACCGGAAACTGGACAGCAAGAAGAATGAACACGATCTGCTGAAGAGCCTGATCGATTCGATGGAGGGTTATCCGGAGAGTGTGAAATTCCTGCACAATAATCCACACTGGAACCATGCGGCGCCATTGTTAAGCGATATCCTTTATGTAAAAGAAGAATACCGCGCCGCGGTGGAAAATGTACTGGAACCTTACCTGAATTATTATGTTGTCAATGATCTGGAAGCGGGCTTGCAGGCCATTCACCTGCTCAACGACAATAAAAAAGGGAAGGCTAATTTCTTCCTGTTGGATAAACTGAATGAGTTGTACGCGGGAGATACTTCAACTGCACATCAACCCGAAGGAACCCTGCCTGCATTGAACGTGGTAGAGGCCGATGGCCGGTACGCCAACCTGGCCAAACACCTGCTGGGCAATGTTTTCATTGCCGAGAACGAAGAAGCGCTGCGCAACAGCAACGGTGCCGTGGTGTTGGAAAAAACGGGTAGATACGTAAAAGGAAAATATACCTTAACGGGTGGGAGTGTAGGTCTCTTTGAAGGAAAGAAGATCGGCCGTGCCAAGAATCTGGAAAAATTAACTGAAGAGATCACGGCCCAGGAAATACTGGTCAATGGCCTGAAGGCAACGATACAGAGCCGTCACAATGAAGTGATCGCCTTTAACGAACAACTCAAGGAGAACGCCATCAGGCAAACGCAGCAGGATATCAATGACCTGATTAACGGAGTGTTTTCCCTGCAGAATAAGATCGAGAACCTGCTGCACCAGGAAGAGACGGCGAGGATACGACTGGTGGAATTGCAGGAACAGCTGCAGGGCAATCATTCCGCCATCGGAAGCACCCGCGAAGAACTGGACCGCCTGAACCAGCAGTTGAATGAACTGACGGTAAAGATCCAGGACGTGGAGCAGGATTATTCTTCGGCGGAAGAGGCGTATATAACGGCTACGGCTACCTTCAATGAAAGCAACCTGCTGTTCACCCGCCAGCAGAGTAAGGTGGTGGCACTTAAACAGGAGTTCGATTTTAAAAGCAACCAGCTGAACGACCTGAAAGTGGAGATCGAAAGCAGCAATACCCAGTTGAATGAAGCCGCCGCCAGCATCACGGGTACGGCCGCGATACTTGCCGAATTGGAAACACTGGTGATCACCCTGCTCCACAACAAGGATGCGGAAGATAAGAAACTGAATGAGGCCGACCAGGCTTATTATAACCTGCGCAACGCCCTGACCGAAAAAGAAAGCGCCCTGCGCCACAAACAAAAATCAAAAGAAGGCATTGATACCATCCTGAACGAGATAAAAGACAAGCTCACCGACCTTAAACTGCAATTGGCGGGCATGAAGGAAAGGCTGAACGTGGAGTTCAGGGTAGACCTCGACGCCATCATTGACGAGCCCCGGACAACGGATACGCCCCTGGAGGAACTGCGGGAGAAGAACGAACGCCAACGCAAGCGCCTGGAAAATATCGGAGAGATCAATCCCACTGCCATCGAGGCCTATACCGAAATGAAGAAGCGTTATGAATTCATACTGGAGCAGAAGAACGACCTGGTAACGGCAAAGGATAGCCTCATGCAAACGATACAGGAAGTGGAAGCCACGGCCAACCAGCAGTTCCTCGACACCTTCTATAAAGTGCGGGAGAATTTCCAGAAAGTGTTCCAGGCCCTGTTCACCGACGATGATACCGCCGACATGGTATTGGTGGATCCCGAGAACCTCGCCGATACGGCCATTGATATCGTGGCGAAGCCCAAGGGTAAGCGCCCTTCCTCCATCGGGCAGCTCAGCGGCGGTGAAAAAACGCTGACCGCCACGGCATTGTTATTCGCCATCTACCTGATCAAGCCCGCGCCTTTCTGTATCCTGGATGAGGTGGACGCGCCGCTGGATGACGCCAATATCGGTAAGTTCACGAACATGATCAAACAGTTCAGCGAGAATTCTCAATTCATCATCGTCACCCATAATAAAATGACCATGAGTGCCGTGGACGTGATCTATGGCGTTACCATGCAGGAGCCGGGAGTGAGTAAGCTGGTGCCGGTGGATTTTAGAAGCCTTAATTAATTAAAAATTAAGAATTTTTCCCGGTCAATGAAGTAAACACTGAATGGAATAGGCCTAATTATTTAAACGATCGATCAAATAATTTACTTATAGATTGAATGAATTTTTAATTTTTAATTAAAATCATAACCATGGACACGCAATCGATCATCATCATCCTCATTTTAGGCGCCGTGGCCGGCTGGCTGGGCGGATTGGTCTTCAAAGGCAGCGGCCTTGGGCTTATCGGGAATATCATTGTTGGCATCGCAGGTGGATTTGTCGGTTATTGGCTGCTGCCAAAACTGGGACTGCACATCGATACCGGTAAGGTCTGGCTGAACTATATCCTAACGGCGGGCATCGGCGCGGTGGTTTTACTGGCACTGCTGAATATCATCTTCAGGCGAAATAGCTGAACTGTAATTATGAGTTAAGGATTAACAATTAAAAATTTTCTCAGCTCATTGAAGTTAACTCTGAATGGAGTTGGTCAAATTGTTTAAACGACCGGTCAAATAATTCCCTTATGAATTGAGCAAATTATTAATTCTTAATTGCTAATTAATAAATAAATGTTCAGTAAAATATCCCTTCTCACCGCTTCCAACATCTTCATGAACTTTACCTGGTCTTATTCTCTTTTTTCGCGGTATTGTATCTGAAAGAACCCCTTCGCTGGAACTACCTGGTGAGTTTCGGGTTGACACCGGTTGCGTTGTATTTTGCTTTTAGGAAGTAGATACTGGATCAGTGTCTGCGAATCAGTAACAGCTTTTCAAATTTGCAAAGTGTATCCAGTATCCAGCATCCAAAATCTCCATAATACACCCTGATATCGAAAAATCTTCTTAAATTGTTACACCCTTCCCATTTTACCATTCACTGCTAAGTATAAAACATATGAACAACGCCACTATTGTTTCGTTTTTCGCACTTGCATTAACGGGAGCTTTTTCGCAAAAAGGCTTTGCGCAATGTACCGAGGCCAACCCGGCAGGCTGTGCCTGTCCAACGCCGGGCGCCACCAATTGCCTGCTCCTGCCGGATATGATCGCCGGGAAAAAATCGCTGAACAGTACGGCGGGCTGGACGGAATACTCCCAGCAGATCACCACCGTCGACAAGGGTTTATTGCGGCTGGATGTGGCCACACCCAATATCGGGTGGGGACCGATGGAGATAACATCCACGAATGATTATATCTGTGGCTCCGATACCTTACGTAATTTTTTTCCACCCTCTAATTTTTTATGCCCCGACGGAGGATTTCCCAAAAGGCTGATCCGTCAAAAATTATACAATAAAATAGGCAATACCTTCCAGTATATTTACCGGGACGCAGGGTGGATGCAATACCATCCGGCGCACGGCCATATCCATATCAATGACTGGGGGCGCTACACAATTCGCTTAAAGGACCCTTCCCTGGTAGCGGATACACTTTCCTGGCCCGTTGTGAGCACCGGAGTTAAAGTGAGTTTCTGCCTGATCGACCTCACAACCTGCAGCGGTTCGCCGGGTGATTGCCTTGACGCCAATGGAAATATCCTGACCAACGCCAACTTTCCCAATTATGGGCTGGCAGGCGGGTACAACTGTGGCGAAGTGCGGCAGGGCATCAGCGTAGGCAGGGTCGACATTTACCACCAATACCTTGACGAGAGCTTTGTAAAAATACCCTACGAGGCCTGCAA
>JAYWAZ010000265.1:0-3807 GCA_043781975.1 Bacteroidota bacterium | reverse complement strand
TGCGGAAACAATCCCTGTGGTTATTTTCCAGCAGGTGGTTGATGGCATTCTTTGTTTCCAGTCCGCCCAATCGCTTTTGTATCCTGATGATGGCATTCACTAATTTTTCCTTTTCAAATTTTCCGTATTCTTCTGTTAAATAAGAAAGTCGCTCTTCAAAAGGGATGTCTAAAAAATAAACGGGGCTCCTGCGCATGGTGTACCAGAGAGGCATGGGGATCTGGAGGTTGCCGATACGCTGGGATTCGTCTTCAAGCCATATACAGTCAGCAGTCGGAAGTTCTGAGTCGGAAGTTCCAGGCTCCCCGCTCCTGACCCCTGACTGATAACCCAACTCCTTCGCTAACAAATTTTCAAACATCTCCTGCTTCGGTTGTGGTTTTTCGCCCAGTGCGCCAAAGGCCGAACCTTTATGACAGGCCAACGCTTCGAGGTCGATGATACGCTGCCCCTGTTTTTCCATTTCGTGCAATAAAAGCGTTTTGCCGCTGCCGGTATATCCACCTATGATCTTAAAATCATATGATCTTTCGAATTGTGCAAGCACCCATTTACGATAGGCCTTATAGCCACCCACCAGCAGGTACACGTTAAACCCGTACATGTCCAGCAACCAGGCAACGGCCGCGCTGCGCATACCTCCACGCCAGCAGTGGAGCAGTACACAATTGGCAGTTGGCAGTTGGCTGCCCGAAGTTTGCTCAATGTTAACTGCCAACCGCCAACTGCCAACGATGCCTTCCGCCTCCTCCACCATCTTTTTCATCTTAACTCCAAAAAAATCCAGTCCGATCTTTATGGCCGCTTCACGGCTTTGTTGTTTATAGGTTGTACCTACCTGCTTTCTTTCATCATCATTGAACAAGGGCAAACTATTCGCACCGGGGATATGGGCAAGGTTGTATTCGCCCTGGCTGCGCACATCCAGGACCGGGTGCGTACGTGAAAGATCTAAAAACTGTTCTATCGCTATTTTCTTAACCGGCATTGGATGCTAAGTTAAAGTATATTGGCTAAGAGGTCAAAGGAGAAAAGGGATGCAATAAACATGGGTTAAGTGATCAAAGGAGAAAAAAAGCTGATCATGACAACTCGTTTTTCTCTTTTCTTCCTTTGACCCCTTAGCAAAAAACGAAGTACTTTTATCATCATGATTCGAATCATAAAACATTTATTGCCGCTATTCATCGTGCAGTTCTTCACCTGGATCGCCCTGTTCTCCCTGTGGATCTATGCAACCCCTGTGATCACGCGTTATATTTTTAAAAGTACGGATGCCGAAAGCCCCGCGTTTGAGAACGGCATCACCTGGGTGGGCATCTGTTTCGCCTTTTATACCACGCTGGCGGCATTCCTGGTTTTTTTGATCCCAAGGTTGTCGAAGCGTTTCAGCAAAGAACGCCTGCATGCAGTAGCATTACTGGTCGGAGGCACAGGCCTGCTGCTGATGTCGATGATAAAAGATCAATACCTTTTGATCGTTCCTTTTGTTTTTATCGGGATTGCCTGGAGCAGCATTTCCAATATTCCGTACAGTATCATCAGTGATTCTATGCCGGAACATAAGCTGGCGGCCTATTTCGCCGTATTCAATTTTTCGGTGGTCATCCCGCAGGTAACAGCGGCGTTTTTATTAAGCTATATCACCCGGCATTTTTTTAATGGAGAAACGATCTATACCATTTTACTGGGTGGCTGTTCAATGTTATTAGCCGGTTTGCTGATGTTGTTTGTAAACCACAAGCGTTACAGGGAAAATTAGCTAAGCGCATAAAAGAAAAAGGAGAAAAAGAGTATACCAAACTCCTTTTCTCCTTAATATTTTTAGCAAATCCCATTACTGAATCTGCATAAACAATTATTAAACACTATCCATTCATACTTGTAAGGAATTCCGCATTGTCTTTAGTACCCTTCATATTCTTCAGTAGTACATTGATCGCTTCTTCCGGATTCATATCCGCCATATGCTTGCGCAATACCCACATCCGCTGGAAAGTGTCTTTATCCAGCAACAGGTCATCGCGTCTTGTTGAAGAGGATACGATATCGATGGCAGGATAGATCCTCCTGTTCGACAGTTTACGCTCCAGCTGCAATTCCATATTACCCGTTCCCTTGAATTCTTCAAAGATCACTTCGTCCATTTTACTACCGGTATCCACCAGGGCCGTTGCGATGATAGTGAGTGAACCACCGTTCTCTATCTTCCTGGCAGCGCCAAAGAATTGTTTTGGTTTTTGCATGGCATTCGCTTCCACACCTCCGCTCAATACCTTACCGCTTGATGGTGCCACGGTATTGTGCGCCCTGGCCAAACGGGTGATGCTGTCCAATAAGATCACCACATCATGTCCGCATTCTACCAGGCGCTTTGCTTTTTGCAGGGCGATGGTAGACACTTTCACGTGCTTTTCAGCGGGCTCATCAAATGTAGATGCGATCACTTCCGCTTTTACACTGCGCTCCATATCCGTAACCTCTTCCGGCCTTTCATCCACCAGCACCACCATCAGGTAACACTCCGGATGATTTTCGGCGATGGCGTTTGCCAGTTCTTTCAGCAACATGGTTTTACCCGTTTTCGGTTGCGCAACAATCAATCCGCGCTGACCCTTACCGATGGGTGTGAACAGGTCCATGATCCGGGTGCTGTAATTATCTGATTTTGTACAAAGGCTTAATTTTTCAAAGGGGAACAAAGGCGTTAAGTAATCAAAGGGAACACGGTCCCTCACTTCTTCGGGCGACTTGCCATTGATGGTCTCCACCTTCAGCAAAGCGAAATATTTTTCACCTTCTTTCGGGGGGCGAACGCTTCCGTAAACGGTATCGCCGGTTTTCAGGCCGAAGAGTTTTATCTGGCTGGGAGATACATAAATATCATCCGGGGATGAAAGGTAATTGTAATCGCTGCTTCTTAAAAAACCATAACCGTCGGGCATCATTTCCAGTACGCCTTCGCCCAATATCACCCCGTCGAATTCAATATTGAATGAGGGTTGGTCCCTGCGCTGGGGATATTGCCGGGTTTGCTGTGATGAGCCATCATCATTCATCTGTACCTCGGGTTGCTGCACGTCCTCTTCCTGCAGCATTTGTGCAATGGCGGGCGGGATGGTGCTTTGCTGGTCTGTTATCGGTTGAATATCTTCGTCCTCCGTTTCTTCCAAAGCCTTTTTCACCGGTTTTTTTTCCGGTTCTTGTTTTTTGTGCTTGGCAGCAACAGTCTCTTTTTTGGGTGGTGCTTCCTGAACCACTTCAGCGTCTTCGCTCGTGTTTGCCGTAGCCGTCTTTATAATGCGTTTGCGCTTTGGTTTTTCGTCTTCATTCTTTGCGGCTGCGTTCATAATGGCTTGTTTATCGAGGATCCTGTAAACCAGGTCCTGTTTGTTTAATTTTTTTGCATTGGAAACATGAAGTTGCTCTGCAATGTCAAGCAACTCAGGAACGAGCAGGTCGTTCAGTTGTAAAATATCGTACATAAAAAATAGAAAATGATTTCTTCAAAAAGAACCTTAAAATCTGAAATTGCGTTTGAGAATTTATATTGACGGAATGAACTACCTGATAAAGAGAATGATTGGATAAACTTATCAGCCCTGTTCCAAGGTCAAAAATAGGGCTTTTTTGATAAAATGCAATTTTTTTGAGATAGAAACACGGATAACGCGGATTATGACTGATTTTTTGCTGATTTTAATCCGTTCTTTATCCCTTTCAATCGGCGTCATACGTGTTTCTATGCTTATATTTGCAGCCAATTTCCAGATGTATGTTCAACAAAAGGACCAGGATAAAAGACCT
>JAYWAZ010000264.1:0-3821 GCA_043781975.1 Bacteroidota bacterium | reverse complement strand
TCGACCGAAGGGAATCAATGGCCGTCAGCGTGGTCAGGCCGGAGTCTGTCGTATTATGATTCGCGGTATCTGCTATGGTAATATTATGATTTCCGGTGTCCAGAATTTGCCATATCTTTTTTAAGGAGTCGATGGAGAAGAATAGTTTTGAACTGTCTTTTTTTAAGGAATCGATGGACAGGTTCAGTTTCAGGCTGTCGTTTTTTAAAACGCTGATCTTGGCTTCCATTTCATTTTTTGCTTCCCTTGCCTCATAGGTTATGAATAAATAGGCGGCCACTCCGGCGAGCAGGGCGAAGAGCAATAAGAACAATGCTTTTTTCCTTGCTTTCTTATTGGCGAGGGCAAATGCGATTTCTTTTCGCCTTCTCTCCCGGTCGGTTTTGATCAGCGGGGTCAACACATCATGCGTCAGTTCAACCGATCTGTCTTCCCGGCGCAGAAAATATTTTTTTTCCAGCACGTCAATGCCCGGCATCAGTGCATTATCTTTTTCCGCCAATGTATATTTTGTGCGGTAGCCTTCACCCGTGATCAACTTATCCTCTACAAATTCATTCATAGGTGCCCAGGGCATGCTTTTGCTTAAACCGGGGTCCTTTGGTAAAGCGGCATTGCTTTCACTGAGCGCTTCGTCGTAGATCGAACCCAGTATCTTTTCCCGGGGATATTTCTCCAGCAGTTCCGATGTGATATTTTTACCACCTTCAAGGACCCTTTCTTTTTCGATATAGGAACAGACCTGGCTAAGCAGTGATGGTTCTACTTCGGTGATGGTGTATTTGCTTTTATCCGTGTCCTTTGAAAAATAGGTCACAATCTTATCGGCCTGTGCCGGGTTGATATTGTTTCCCCAGGTTTTGGTGATCACTTCGTAAGCCTGTTTTCCGTTCATGGGCAATAGCCGGAACCGGGATAATTTTATGGAAGGGATCTTCGCGGTGATGCTTTCAAATTCCGGAAGGTATTCTTCCCGGAAAGAAAAAAGCACTTTTGTTTTTTGTGTTTTATGATTGTAGGTGATGTCTTCCTCGTGGTTGAGGAAAAGGTCTTTTAGTTTTTCGGGAATGGAATTTTCGATCAGGTCGGCCAGCTCCTGCCAGAAATGGTCAAATTCCTTGTCTCCGAAGCGGGTACTTGCTTTGGCCAGGGTGAATATTTCTTCAAACTGGTCAAATATCAATATGGGTGTGATGCTTTTCCACAGTGGCTCACTGTGAAAATATTCCCATAAGGTTTCGGTGGAAGGATAGGACTTTACTTCAAACCCGTATTTATCTATTTCCGATCTTAATACATTTTTTACCTGGGTGATCAGGTCGGGGCTGTCGGGATTGAATTCCAACCTTATCCGGAATGGCAGGCAATACTCTTTTCTCAACATGGGAAATACGCCCGCATTGAGCAAGGATGTTTTGCCCGTACCCGATCTTCCGAAAACGATGGTAAGCGTATTGGATTTTACCAGTTTGGTCAGTTGTTCAATTTCTTCATCCCTTCCAAAAAAACTATCCGCCTGCGCTTCGGTATAGGACTGTAATCCAATGAAGGCGGCTCCGGACAGGGGATCAATATTATGGACTTGGTCAGGCATAGATATTCTTTAGATCAGGCGTAGTGTTTTTTTTATCTGCATCAGGAATTCGTCAGTGGGATTGCCTCCGGGAACCGGCTGGATGCTTAATTTTGAAAAATAAGCCGGAACATTCGGATCATAAGGATTTGTATCGTCGATAACAATGGGCATGAAGAATTTATCCGTGTTGGCTTCGATCTGCCGGCAAAGGTTCAATGTGTTCGCCTGTGACCATTCTTCATGGATATACCCGTCTTTGTGCAATAAGCTGTTGGTGGAGATCAGCGGGATGAAGAGGTCGGCCGACCGGATATTTTTTACGATCTCCATCACGAAATCATCGCCAGCCACGATATCATGCTTATCGTACCAGCAGGTAACATTATCAATGGTTTCAATTCTCTGTTTCAGTGTTTCCACCGCCTCCTTGTCTTTGATGGTATAACTCAGGAACACGATCTTGGGTTTTGATCGCCGGGGCGCCCTGGCTTTCTGGAGGGCGGCAAGTTCATGAATAAAGTCATCCGTATTCTTTTCGTAGGTCACCACGTTATAATTTCCTAGGAATTCAAACTGGGCGTCTCTTGTTTCGGATGCGTCATTGACCACGATGATGGTTCGTCTCTTTCCCCAGTCGGTGAGGGGCTGGTTCGATAAAAGCCGCAGCACGAACCGAACCATCCAGTCGGGAAAACTACAGCCGAGGAATAACAGGTTCTTGTTCTTCAGGGCGTCAATGATGTTGTTGGCGTTCTCCATTTTTTCCTTGAAATTACCGGTGAACTCCAGCATGTCATCTTCACTTAATGCCGGGTCTGCGGTATTTAGCAGGGAACCGAATACATTAAAAACAAAGGGTTCTTTCAACCTGTCCAGGTCACTCGAATCCTGGAAGGTCTTGGTGAGTGAAAAATTAATGGAGTTGACGGTTTGTCTTCTGATCTCACCCAGTTTTGTCTCCAGGAGATTACTGTATACGGTGGTATTGATGAAATAATTCAGTTCTTCGATATCCAGGAATTCATCCAGCAGGGGGAACTCGAAGTTAATTTCCTCCACGAGTTTCTTTAATTTCCTTTTAACGTCTTTCTTTATGTCTTCCACCGCTTCCGCCTGCTTTCCCTTTGCCAGGAAATTGATAGCATCGGATAAAGTGCCCGCTGGCTGACCGGTAACATTGTACGATTTCAATATCTCCTGCGATAAATAGGTTTCTATGGGAATGAGTTTGTCCTTTTCCCTGAACTTATATATTTCCTTGCCAATGACCGGGACCAGGTCTTTGTCGGCGATGAAATCAAGCAGGTTTTCCCAATCCGTTGAATCCGAAAATATTTTATTCATAAAGCAGTGTGGTTATTGAACAATTTTGGGAACAATACCCGGTAATTCCCGTCATGCTGATCTTTGGTATCCGTTAAGATAATAAGATTTGGGAAGTTTACATAATATATTAAGGATAAACCTGCTATAAAAAATGGTAAGCTTAATCGTTAGTGAGGTCATTTAAGCGATAGAATTAGTACGCGGCATAAGGGATCAGGTTACCTTCCAGGGAAAACGGTATTAACAGCAAAGGCTGGCATTGGCATGCGCTTGGATGACCAGGTGTTTTACGGCCCGGCATTTAATATTAACCAACTAACATAAAATGATACAAAAAACCTATTTCAAGACAAAAGACTATTGCAAAGTAAAATTTAGTTTTGCCCCAGAAAATGCAGAAACCGTGGAGGTATTGGGCCTCAACAGGGACTGGGAAAATTCCATCCTGTTGAAAAAGAAAAAAGACGGGACCTTTTCCGCCGAAGTTTCATTGCCAAAAGACTCACAGCACCAGTTCAAATATTTAGTGAATAAGACCGAATGGTTAAACGACGAGCATGCCGACGGACTGCAGCCCAATGAATTCGGTGGCGCCAATGGGGTGATCAATATCTGATCTTTTCTATCCATCCTGAATCGCGGTTCTTCGTTCATTTATTTTGACAGAATTACCTTAATTTTGCCCACTTTCATCGGGAGGGGAGGGTGGTTTATTGTTTCATAACAAACGCTTATCCCCGGGATGAAGATCGGTCCCGTAGTTCAATGGATAGAATAGAAGTTTCCTAAACTTTAGATACAGGTTCGATTCCTGTCGGGACTACTTTTAGAATAAAACCCTTACACAGTAAGGGTTTTATTGTTTTATGTTGTTTAAAACATAAAATCCTCACGAAAAGTCATAACTTAATATCTCAAG
>JAYWAZ010000263.1:0-10584 GCA_043781975.1 Bacteroidota bacterium | reverse complement strand
ATACCTCAACATAGTTTGCGGCCACCTCAGCTTCTGCTGCGGTATGAATATCCGTGGTAGTAGGAATTGAAAATGCAGCACCCGCTTTTCTTATTAGTTCCAACGCGGTTTCATCGCCAATGCCGCTAAAGGAGGAAGCGCTGGTGCGGTTGGCTTTGCGATAAGAAGCCTTAAAAATATAAGGGATGCCCAATCTTTTACAAACAGCGGAAACCTTTTCGGCGATCTCCATTACCGAGTCTTCACTTTCTACCACACAGGGGCCGGCAATCAGGAAGAAATTAGTCTCATTATATTGCTGGTGAGAGAAGATATCCTGTAAATATTTTTCCATCGGGCAAAGTTAAGGTCTAAATTTGATTACACTGATTATTACGAATTACACGAATTACTGTTACCACAGAAGAATATTTTGTTTATTTGCTAAGTAAAAAATAGAGTAATTAGTGTAACCTGCCTGCCGGCAGGCAGGTTCGGCGAAATTCGGGTTATAAAAAACATAGTATGGCTAAAGAAAAGATATTGGTGATCGGTGCCAGCGGGCAGATCGGGGTGGAACTGACTCTTGCGTTGCGGAGCATCTATGGTAATGCCAGCGTGGTGGCATCCGACCTGCGGGAGGAGAACCAACTCCTGAAAGGCACGGGGCCTTATGTAAGCCTGGACGTGATGAACAAGGAGATGTTGCATGTACAGGTCATCCGGCAAAATATCACACAGATCTATTTGCTCGCCGCCATCCTGTCGGCCACGGGTGAAAAGAATCCGCACCTGGCCTGGAACCTCAATATGCAAAGCCTGCTGAATGTACTGGATATTGCACGGGAAGAAAAGTTGCATAAAGTATATTGGCCCAGCAGTATCGCCGTCTTTGGGCCAACCTCACCCAAGATCAATTGTCCGCAACAAACCATTATCGAGCCCTCCACGGTTTATGGTATCAGCAAATACGCCGGGGAGTTCTGGTGCAATTATTTTCACAACAGGTATGGGGTAGACGTAAGAAGTCTTCGTTATCCCGGGCTCATCAGTTACAAGAGTGAACCGGGTGGCGGTACCACGGATTATGCCGTGGAGATATTTTATAAGGCGCTGCAGGAAAAAAAGTATGAATGTTTCCTGGAGAAAGACACTTACCTGCCCATGATGTATATGCCGGACGCCATCCGGGCGACGATCGAATTAATGGAAGCGGATGCAGCCACCATTTCAGTACATACCTCGTACAATCTTTCGGGAATGAGTTTTTCGCCAGAAGAAATTGGGGCGGAGATCAGGAAACAGCTGCCTGAATTCTCCATGTCTTATAAAACCGACTATCGTCAACAAATAGCCGAAAGCTGGCCTCAAAGTATCGATGACAGTGTGGCAAGGAATGACTGGGGCTGGAAGACCGCGTATGACCTGTCTTCCATGACAAAGGATATGCTGGCCAATTTAGCGCAAACCGTCCTATAACTGCGGCAGTAAAACGAACCCACCCCCGCGTTTATTCAACAATACAGATCATTCAATGATTAATTGAACTGTAAGCCCGTTAGGGATCTAAGGATCATTAAAAGATTTGGATTTGTGATAAACTATATGAATTTATTACAATATGTGAACAAGAAATACCCTGTTTTGGGTATTTTATTTTCAATTTTAAGTTTCCAACTTTGCAGAATTGAAATAAACCGGGTTTTCATTTGAAATATGGAATTTATTATGATAATTTTACAAGCAATTAAAAACCAAAACTATTCATCATGAAAAAATTAATCTTAAGCTTATCCATTATCGCACTGGCTGTAATGACAACCAGCGCCCAGGTTACATTTGGCCTTAAAGCCGGTTTGAACCTCGCCACATGGACAGGATCGGATGCGAGCAGTACAAATTTACCCGGGAAGACCATGAAGGCCGGTTTGAACATTGGGGCCCTGGTCAATTTCGCCGTTAGTTCAAATTTCAGCATACAACCTGAAGCCGTTTATTCCATGGAAGGTGTTAAAGTTACCGGTGGAACTTATGATTTATCCTATATCAACATTCCGGTTTTGGCAAAATACAATTTTTCGAAAGGATTCTATGCCGCAACCGGCCCGCAGCTTGGTATCATTACCAGTGCCAAGGTAAAGCCAACAGGTGGCACCAGCACGGATATCAAATCATTGCTGCAATCAACAGATTTTGCCTGGGTGATCGCTCTTGGATATTTAACTGCTGCCAATGTTGGTTTTGATGCCAGGTACAATTTTGGTATCGGCACTATTGACAAAGGTTCGCCAAAAGATAAATTCACGAACTCAGTTATACAGTTGGGTGTATTTTATATGTTCGGCGGAAAAAAAGGTAAAGAATAATTATTGATTGACTCTTTTTACATAGGAAACAGCAGTAACCCGTTAGGGTAACTGCTGTTTCTTTATGGAACAAACCAATTCCTGTAAAAAAACAGTGATACGGTGAAAAGCGTTTACCCTTAATGATACTACCGGTTCTGCAATGGGTTAAAAAATAAATTCATACTTTCTTTTGCTATTTGGATTTTATTGTGATACTTTTGCAAATAATTTTTAAAAACAAAAACAATATAAAATGAAAAAATTAATTTTAAGCCTCGCAATCGTTGCCCTGGCAGTAACTACAACCAATGCACAGGTTACCTTTGGCGTTAAAGCCGGTTTGAACCTTGCTACTTGGACAGGTTCAGATGCTAGCAGTACAAATTTTCCAGGAAAAGCCATGAAAGCCGGTTTAAACGTCGGGGGTGTGGTTAATATACCTGTTAGTGCTAACTTTAGCGTACAACCTGAGGTTGTTTATTCTATGGAAGGCATGAAACTTACAGGTGGAAGCTATGATTTATCCTATATCAACATCCCGGTATTGGCTAAATACAATTTTTCCAAAGGATTCTTTGCTGCTACAGGACCGCAGATCGGTTTTTTAACCAGCGCTAAAGCAAAACCAACTTCAGGACCAAGCACTGATATCAAATCTTTGTTACAATCAACTGATTTTGCATGGGCAGTTGGTTTGGGATATTTGACCTCAGCCAATGTTGGTTTTGACGCCAGGTATAATTTCGGTATCGGCACAATTGATAAAGGTTCGCCAAAAAGTAAATTCACAAACTCTGTAATACAGATCAATGTATTTTATATGTTTGGTGGAAAGAAAGGTAAGGAATAATCAGCCTTAACATAATATTAAAACAACGGTTGCCGAAAGGTAACCGTTGTTTTATTTTATAGCCATATTGCCTTTATGAGGATATGAGAAACCATTCGATCTCTGATATCGCCCAGCGAATAATTTTGTGAAATGGAAATATGAGGATGTCCGATTTTAGAAATTGCACCTGTTATCCGGCATCACTTAAAGCCGAATACATCCTGCAAACTGAAAATACCCTTTTTGTTGTGAACATATTCGGCAGCCAAAACAGCACCCAGGGCAAAGCCAAGCCGGCTATGCGCAGTATGTATGATCTCAATATCATCAATGGCCGAACTGTATTTAACAGAATGGGTGCCGGGGGCAGGATCAATGCGCTTACTCGTAATCACAAGATCTTCCATGTTCTTAGAAACATCATTCACCCATGTTTTTTTGCGGGTAAGTTCCCGGAGGACCTGTTCGGCAAGGGTAATGGCTGTTCCGCTGGGAGCATCTTTCTTCTGTGTGTGGTGTATCTCCCCGATAGCCGCATCATAGCTTTCCTGGGTGCCCATCAATTGAGCAAGTTTTTTATTCACTTCAAAAAAAATATTTACCCCTACACTGAAATTACTGGCATATAAAAAACTGCCATTTTTTTCTTTACAGGCATTTTCCACTTCGCTCCAGTTATCGAGCCAGCCCGTGCTGCCGCTAACAACAGGTATTCCTGCATCAAAACATTTCAGGATATTTTCTTTTGCACTGTGCGGTCCGGTAAATTCTATGGCTACATTGCAACGCTGCAGGTTCTCTTTGGTAAATGTTTCTACATTGTCAATGTCTATTTTCAGATCAAGGGTATGCCCCCGTTGTAATGCAATTTCTTGAATGGTCCTGCCCATTTTGCCATAACCGATCAATGCGATCTTCATTGCTGATAAATTTTAAAATGGAGTGAATATAATAATGAAGATAATTATTTTGTATGATTCTTACCGATATCCAGTACAAGGCTTAACCCGTTGGTATTGGCCATGGGGCTATAACCGGGTTTTATCCGCAGGCTGAGGTTATCGCTGACATCGAAGGTTTTCAGGTGTGCGTCTACGGTAGCATCTACCACGTTCAGTCCCCAGAAAATGATGAAGAACAAAACGGAATAATCCACATTCTGTCGCACCTGGTTCCTGAACGTTTTTATCCTTTCGGGCTGGCTTCTGACGGAATAATAGGGCTCGGGTATCAACCGGTCATTGCTGGTGTCTCCATCAATAGCGTTCGTATAAGCGTTCCTGGCTTCCCTGAATTGTTTTATGTTATGGAAAAAAACCCCGGCCGTTATTCCCAGGGCGGCATAGACGAGTGGGATTTTCCAGTACTTTTTATTGGTGGCCTGGCCCCAGCCGGGGAGGATGGCGGAACGGGCGATGGCAATTCTTGGATTATAATTTTTTTTGGAAGTATCAATGCTGGCAAACACATTGAAATGTTTTTTTGCGGGCCTGGCAGGGTCTTTTTTTTGCGCAAGGAGGTGGCTGCCGCAAAACAAAAGGATAAGCAATAATAATAACGGGATCGCTTTGGGCATCAGCTTACTTTAATATTCAGTTTATCCAGGAGGGCATTCAGTTCTTCCAGTGAATAATATTCAAAAAGAATGGTGCCGTTACCTTTTTTATGGTGGCTCAATTTTACCCTGGTATTGAAATTGGAAGCTAAATTATCTTCAATCTTTTTAAAGGCGGGGGGCAGCAAAGGTTTTACCGCAACTTTAACAGCATGCGGGGTATATATTTTTCTGACGAGGTCCTCCGTCTGGCGCACCGAAAGTCCCTTGTGTTTTATTTCATTGAAAACATACAGTTGTTTGTCAACCACATCCACGTTGATCAGCGCCCTGGCATGCCCCATACTGATAACGCCGTTGCGAACAGCCACCTGTATATCGGGTGGGAGTTTTAAGAGGCGAATGTAGTTGGCCACGGTACTTCTTTCCTTACCCATGCGCTCTGCCACTTCTTCCTGGGTATAATCCAGTTCATCCATGAGTCGTTTATAACTCAGCGCAATTTCAATGGCGTTGAGGTTTTCGCGCTGCAGGTTTTCCAGCAATGATAATTCCAGCAATTGCACGTCATTGGCCTGGCGCACATATACGGGCAGGTCTTTTAAACCGGCTATTTTTGCGGCCCTGAACCTGCGTTCGCCGGCAATGAGCCTGAATTTGCCCTGGGCCGTTTTGGAAACGGTGAGCGGTTGTATGATATCATGCATCTTGATGGATGCCGCCAGTTCACTGAGCGTGGCTTCGTCAAAATCACGGCGTGGCTGCTTGGGGTTCATTTCAATCTGGTCAAGTGAAATGCGAAGGATACCGGTGTTTTGCTCCACAATTTCCGACTTCAAATTTCCGGCCGTGCTTTTAAGGTCTGCATCAATATTTTGCAGTAAGCTGCGGATACCTTTTCCTAATGCGTCTTTTTTATTCGGAGAACTCATAAATTTTTTCTGTTTTCTGTTTTCTGTTTTGCAGTTCAATTATTTAAAGAGTCGTTAAATTATCATACCCCCAACTGAAAACCGAAAACTATTCAAGTATTTTATCTTCCTGTTTAATCTTGGTCATATTGTTTTTCTGCAGGATCTCCTTGGCGAGGTTAAGGTAGTTGACCGAGCCCTTGCTATCGGCATCATATAGTATCACCGGTTTTCCAAAACTCGGGGCTTCACTGAGCCTGGTATTGCGGTGGATGATGCTGCTGAATACGATGTCCTCAAAATGCCGGCGAACCTCGCTGACCACCTGGTTGCATAGACGAAGGCGGCCATCGTACATCGTCATTAAGATGCCTTCGATCTCCAGTTCGGTGTTCAATCGGTTCTTAACGATCTTGATGGTGTTCAGTAACTTGCCCAATCCTTCCAGTGCAAAGAATTCTGTCTGCACCGGAACCACCACGCTGTCGGCGGCGGTAAGGGCGTTTACAGTGATAAGTCCTAAAGAAGGTGAGCAATCGATCACGATAAAATCATAATCGTCACGCAGGGGGTTTAATATATTTTTTAAAACACTTTCGCGGTTGGGATAATTGATCATTTCAATTTCGGCGCCTACGAGGTCGATATGAGCGGGCAATACATCCAGGAAGGGGATGGCTGATTTTAAGATCAGGTCCCTGGCCTGCGCCTCATTCACCATACAATCATAGAGGCTCTGCGTGATATTGTGCAGGTCGAAGCCCGTACCGGTGGTACTATTTGCCTGGGGATCTGCGTCTACCAATAAGGTCCTGTATTCCAGTACAGCGAAACTGGCGGCCAGGTTGATCGCCGTTGTTGTTTTCCCAACTCCACCCTTCTGGTTTGCAACACCTATTATTTTTGCCATGCCTATCCCCCAAAGGGGAATTTATTTTGGTTAAAAATACTCAGATCTCTTCTTTCCCGGATATCATGATCCGCGAATTAAAAGTCAGAGTGTTATTGTTTCGCCGATCGCCGGCATCCTTAATTCAAGATCATTGCTTTTAAAAAGGTCAACCGTTTTTTTGTGATCTATTTTAATAAAGCCAAAGGTATCGTAATGTACTGCAATTACCGTTTTACTTTGTATCATTTTTGCGGCCTGTACGGCATCTTCCATGCCCATGGTGAAATTGTCTCCTACAGGCAGTATTGCAAAGTCAAGTTCGGCAAAGACCGGTATCAGCTGCATATCCAGCGTCAGGGCGGTATCCCCGCTGTAATAAAAATTCTGTTCATCATTGATAATGATGAACCCCATCGGGTTGCCGCCATAGACCCCGTCGGGCAGGGAAGAGGAATGAACGGCATTCACGCATTTTACCGTTCCGAAATCAAAGGCCCATTTCCCGCCCGTATTCATCGGGTGATATTTTTCCAGGCCTTTAGCGGCAAACCACATCGCCACCTCGTAGGCCGCGATAAGGGTTGCGCCGGTTCTCCGGGCGATGCTTTCCACATCTGCCACATGGTCACTGTGTCCATGGCTCAATAGGATATAATCCGCTTCAATGGTATCGACATCGATATGTCTCGCCAATTCATTACCCGTAATGAAGGGGTCGAACAACAGTTTTTTATCATTTACGGTTACACTGAAGCAGGAATGACCGTAGTAGGTGAGGTGCATAAATACAAAGTTTGATGAGCAATAGGTAATAAACAATAGGCAATTGGCAATGGGCAATCAACAATGAGCGTCTTTTTGCCTATTGTCTATTGCTTATTACGCTTGCTGATTTCCAATTTACTGTCTTATTGGCAAATTTAACCATTCGGCATAAAATTGGGGAACAAAGAATCATCTTAATTGTTATTATGAAGGATTTGGACATCAATTTACCAGGAACACATATCATGATCACCATCGTATCGGGGACAAACCGCCCCGGCAGTAATACCCATAAAGTAGCGCTCGAATACCTGCGGATGCTGAAAGAAAAGGGGGTAGATGCCGGCCTTTTTTCACTCGAGGGGGTTGACCTGATGCGCCATGATGCCGCTTTTACAAGGATAGAGGAGGAGATACTGGCGCCCACCACTCATTTTATTTTTATTGCACCGGAATACAATGGCAGTTTCCCTGGCGCCTTGAAAATGCTGATCGACAATTGCAGCACCCATACAATCTGGTTTCATAAAAAAGCCTTGCTCACGGGCATTTCAACGGGCAGGGCCGGTAACCTCAGGGGTATGGACCATTTGTCTGATATACTGAATTATTTAAAGATAACCGTGCATCACAACCGGCTTCCGATATCGGTGGTTGACAAATTGCTGTCTGCAACAGGACAGATCATTGATAAAAACACCTTGAAAAGCATCAGCGATCAGTTGGATGAATTTATCGGATGGAGCGGACTTGCTGTGGAGAAGCGAGCTTAATACCATTCCACGAAGATGCCAGTATCTTTTAATGATACCGTAATTTTGAACCCATAATATCCCTTCATGCGCAGACCTTTGGGCGTTTCCATTTTTATCACGATCATGCTTTTGCTGGATACCTATGTGTTCCAGGCGGTAAAACTGATCAGCCGGTCTGCATCACCAACTGCTACCACCATCATATATGCTTGCTATTGGGGGCTTACTTTGTTTGCCCTCACGGGCTTTCTACTTTTTGTTTACACAGGTCCCGAGTTCTTAGGAAAAAAACTGCGGACCTATTTATTCGCCATCGTGATCGGGTTGTTCCTGGCAAAATTGCTTGCGGTGATCTTTTTGCTGGTGGATGATATTCGTAGGGTGATCCAGTGGGTGGCGATGCAACTTCATTTTTATCACCTGGCAGCGGATGGTTTCGGTAGGTCGTACCTGGTAAGCTGGCTGGGCGTATCCGCGGGGGGCCTGCTGTTCCTGAGTTTGCTGCTTGGCTTTACCAATAAATACAATTACCAGGTAAAGCGGCTCCGGCTGACCTTTGCCAATTTGCCGGCGGCATTCCGGGGATTAAAACTCATTCATATCAGTGATATACACAGCGGCAGCCTGGCGGATAAGAAGGCCGTGATGCAGGGGGTGCAGAAAATACTGGATGAGAATGCCGACCTGATTTTGTTTACGGGCGACCTCGTCAATGACAGGGCCAGCGAGATGGGGTCCTACATGGACGTGTTCGGCCGACTGAATGCGCCGATGGGCGTGTTCAGCACTTTTGGCAATCACGATTACGGCGACTATGTCACCTGGCCTCATAACGGTATCACCAAAACGCAGAATCTTGAGGGCCTTAAAAAAGTGCATGAAGACCTGGGCTGGCGCCTGCTGATGAATGAACACGTAGTGTTAGAAAGGAACGGTGAACGGATCGCCCTGCTGGGGATAGAGAACTGGAGCTCCAAAGCAAGGTTTCCGAAGCACGGCAGGATGGACCAGGCGCATCCCGGAACTGAACAATACCCTTTTAAGATATTAATGAGTCATGATCCCAGCCATTGGGACGCCGAGGTAAAAACAAAGTACACCGATATCGACCTGATGCTCAGCGGGCATACCCATGGGATGCAGTTTGGGATCGACCTGCCCTGGTTCAAATGGAGCCCGGTGCAATACATGTACCGGCAATGGGCCGGATTGTATGAGCATGGTCAACAGAAATTATATGTGAACCGCGGATATGGTTTTTTGGGATATCCCGGACGCGTTGGCGTCATGCCCGAGATCACGGTGATAGAGTTGGTGTAAAAAACTTTGCCTGTTCAGGCAGGAAACACTCACTAGACGGTCGTTGTGGGGAGGAACGACGAAGTATCTCCTGCTTCGAGGCCTGTCATGCTTGACAAGACAAATTGTAAGAATTAATAGCAGGCCACTTGAATTTTGTTGTGACCTGTTCAGAAAACCTTACCTGAAGCTTCTTCTTTCTTTCGGAGCGTAGATACGCTTTCTTCCTTCCGTTCTGTCGCTCCTGCCGCCTTCATCATTAGGTCTTTTAAAACCGCCATCGGCTTCATTCATCCTTATGGTACGATTGTTATATCGCTTGCCGTCAATGGCATTGATCATCTGGGGAGCCGAAGCTTTATCGATCTCGATCCAGCTGTTCATGTCACGCATATCGATCTTTCCCAGCACTTCTTTTTTCAGGTCGCTTTCGTCGAGGATGAACTGCAGGAAACTGGCTTTGTAAAATCCGTCCTTGGTACCCAGGTTGATGAACAGCCGTGTATAGCCGCTGTCGCGGTTTCCATAACTGCGTTCTTTCCTGGAACCCGATTCAGTGCCGGGTAGCCTGTTGTCTGTCCTTCTTTCGCCACGGATGTCGCCCCTGTTCAGGTCTTCCGCGTGTTCATAATATTTTAAAAAATGGTCGAACTCCAGTGCGGCTACGCGTTGCAGTACTTCCTCCTTGCTCACACTGGCGAATTTCTCCACCAGGTCGGGCAGGTAGGTCTCATAATCGCCATGGCTCATATCGGCCAGCATTAATTTATCCATGAAATGGAAGAACTGTTTGCGGCAAACGTCCTTGCCTGAAGGGATATCTAACTTATGAAACCGGGCATTGGTGAGCCTTTCCAGTGTCTTGATCTTATAGGATTCGCGGCTGTGGCATATCGAGATACAGATACCGGTCTTGCCGGCCCTGGCCGTACGCCCGCTGCGGTGCGTATACACTTCCATGTCATCGGGCAGTTCAAAATTGATGACATGGGTCACGCCTTCCACGTCGATGCCCCTGGCCGCAACGTCGGTAGCGATCAGCAATTGCAGGCTCTTGCTGCGGAAACGGCCCATCACCTTATCCCGCTGCTGTTGCGTAAGGTCGCCGTGCAGGGCCTCGATATCATAGCCTGCTTTGGCCAGGCGCTCGGATACTTCCTGCGCATCGGCCTTGGTACGGGTGAATATGATACCGTACATGCCGGGGTTGAAATCGATCAGGCGCTTCAGTGTTTCATAACGGTGCTG
>JAYWAZ010000262.1:0-3834 GCA_043781975.1 Bacteroidota bacterium | reverse complement strand
AGGGGTAATGATCGAAGTTACTCTTGCGGCGACGGGCGGCGTAACCGGCGCAACTGAAGCAGCTGGTGTAACTGTTGCAGCCTGGCTTGCGTTTGAATTGGGTTGTGTAACCGGGTTAGTGTCGACTTTAGTACAAGCGACGAATAAAATGGATGTTGCGGCGATAAATAGATACTTTTTCATGATAATATTTTTTTTAGTTTCCTACTCGTATGGCTTTTCGGTTGCGCCCCGTTTGAATGGTTTCTGGACTCCATGAATAATGATTTAAGAATAATTTCTTGCTGAACAATCAAACCGGAAATAATGGGCGCATACGTTCGCCTCATTATTTTCTTCCGGCTTTAATTCAATTTTCTTGATACTGAGTCTACGGGGTTGAGAATAACATTTGTATCGTCAGGACTAGCTTCAGCGGAAGGATCAACCGGAGCGACCGGGGAAACGGTGCTTTCAGTTGAACCGGACTGTGAAGTTGGGGTAGTGTCCACTTTGGAACAGCTAATGGAAAAAATGCTGGATGCAGCGGCGATGATCAGATACTTTTTCATGATAATTTTTTTTAGTTTCCTACTCGTATGGCTTTTCGGTTACGCCCCGTTTGAATGGTTGCTGGACTCCATAGATTGTTTGTTAAAGAATGATTTTGTACGGAACAAAGAAACCGGCAATAACAAAAGCGAATAAGATCGCGGTCATTAATTTTTCTGACGGGTTCAATTCGATTTTCAGATATTTCATATACTTTTTACCCGTTTGTTTTGCGGCGGGCAACCGCTTTAGTTAGGGATTTGTTGTTTTTGGTGCTTCAGTAACACGACACAAAAATGGGATATACAAAAGGGGATTTTGCAAGTATCCCTACGGTATTTATGGGGATCAACTACCTAAAAAAACAGGTAGAAATACCTTCTTTCTGGGGTTATTTTGTATATTACTTTGAGCTATATTGTTAACCATAAATAAAATCTATATGAAACTCAGCTTAAAATTCAGGTCTTTGGCCCTCGGGTCAATCGCCTTATTCACGGTCATTTTATTCAGCCAGTGCAAAGAAGATGTAAAAAAACCTGGTGATGAAAAAGATTGCTGCAAGGGGTACACGGGTAAGTTAACAAACCCCAGGGCGGAGAAACTCAGAGACAGGTGCCATTTTATTACAGAGGATTCGATAGACAGCTGGACCGACAGGTACAAGGCATATAAGGCGAGCCATTATGACAGCTTGTCAACCATTAACAGTTCTGATCCGGCATTTAAATTTTTAAACGGGTCCAGTATTTCTTTTAATCATTGCATCATTAAAAGTATTTTATGCAATGAGAATTGCATCGGGTTGCGGGTGTTATATGGAATGAGTGCTGATAAGAAAATACATATCATTATTGTTGGGATCAAGCCGGATTACAACAATCTGTATGTTGATGAACCGAAAGAGTGTTGTCCCAATAAGTCATCCTCGTTAGAAAACCTGACTGATGGCATTACCGGCCTTACGGGTTCAACCCAGGGAGGCGCTGAATACGGACAGATGCCATAATAGAAGGCTGGTAAATGTATCTCTTTAAAGACCCTATATGAACGCGGATATTACTTATTTGATGGCAATGAGTTGTGTATTACCCGCGGCTGCAGGTATTTATAAGTATAAAAAAATAAACAGCAGGTTTTATCCTTTCATATATATGATGATACTTGATGTGGTGATCGAAACGATCTATTACCTGGCGTTTAAATTCCCGGAACTGGTCAGGTTAACCCAGGTAACCGTTAATATATACATGGTGTTGAATTTCGGTTTGTTCTTATACTTTGTTTACATCAATGACTATCTGAATAAAAAAGCAATGCAATTGTTTGGTGCAATTGCATTGCTTTTTGGTGTATTCAATTATATTTATTTAGGCACTTTATACGCGCCTTTCTTTTATTTACTTTGCTATGTAAGCGCCGTAATGCTTATTATTTCGATCGACATTCTTTCGAGGCAGATCATGGCGATAAAAGATAAACTGACCAATAATTTCTGGTTTTGGGTAAGTAGTTTTTCCATTTTATACAACGCGTTTACCTTATTGATATTTGGTCTGTATATTTTTGCCATGTTTGATACGCCGAACGGGAAGGCCATTGGGATCATCCAGCATTTCGTGAATGTAGCCTGTTATGTTTTCTTTGCAGTGGCTATATTCAGGATACCGGAGAAAAGTGATTAATACCGATACAGAAAAATGCAAAAGGGATAAAGTAAGCAGATATGTTTAATGTAGTCATTATAGCAGCCATTGTTATAGTCGCGATCATCATTTTTTTTATTCTTTCGATCGTCCGGGAGCATAAAAAAGTATTGAAGTGGCAACAAGCCCGTATTGCCGCTGAGATCAACACGCTCGAAAGCGAACGAAAAAGAATGGCCAATGACCTGCATGATGAATTGGGGCCCATGCTTTCCGCCATCAAGTTACAGATCAACCACCTGGAACCTGAAAATGAATCGGAAACGGCGGCGCTGGAAAAATCAAGTGAGCAAATTGATACGATCATCCAGCGGATCAGGGAAATCTCATATGATCTTTTGCCCAATACACTCGTTCGGAAAGGGTTCATCAAAGCCACGGAAGAGTTTATCGGCAAACTTCAAAGGGTACATCCCCTGGACATTTCATTTACTTATTGTGAATTCAAGCTATTACCGGAAAGAGAAATAAACCTTTACAGGATCTTACAGGAGATCATTCATAACACGGTAAAACACGCGAAAGCGACCAGCCTAACCATCAGCATACAGAAAAAGGACAAAAAAATACTGTTACGAACGAAAGACAATGGCATTGGGTTCAACTATACAGAAAAAAAACAAATTGCCAAGGGGCTTGGCCTGTTAAGCCTTCACAGCCGGGCCGAATTGTTGGGCGGACAACTTTTGGTCACCTCGCAGCCCGGCTCCGGAACATCATTTGAAATTGAAATACCAATTTGATATGGGAACATTTGCAGACATAAGATTGCTCATTGCGGATGATCATGAGATCTTCCGGGACGGATTTAGATTAATGCTAACAAAATATCCTGAGATCATTTTGATCGGAGAAGCCTGCAACGGCAAAGAACTGATTGAAATGACCAACCAGTTGCACCCCGATGTTATCATTTGTGATATCAAGATGCCCGTTATGGATGGTATTGAAGCAACCAAAAAGATCACTGAACAGTTTCCCGACATGGGCATCATCGGTCTGTCCATGTTTGATGACGACGAACTGATCATCGAAATGCTGGAGGCAGGGGCCAGGGGCTATCTTATTAAAAATGCGGGAAAGGAGCAGATAACCGAAGCCATCAGAACCGTGTACAACAATGAGCCCTATTATTGCAAGACCACCAGTTATAAGTTGACCAATATGATCGCCAAGAGCCGTTTTAACCCGTACAAAAAAACCGCGAAAGCCGAGTTCAGTGAACGGGAAAAGGAGATCATTGAACTGATATGCCAGGAAATGACAAATAAGGAGATCGGGGACAAATTATTCCTGAGCGTACGCACGGTAGAAGGACATCGCCTGAAGATACTGGAGAAGATGAACGTGAAAAATACGGTTGGACTGGTGGTGTATGCTATAAAGAACGGGATCGTTAAAACCTAACGATTAAAAAAAATAAGAATTAAGAATTAAAAATGCTTCCCATTCAGTAGCCTATTCGGGATTCAAAAAATCCTTCATTTTTAATTCTTCATTCTTACTTTCTAATTCCTGCTCCATTACTTATACTCATACGCTATCCTCCCCATCAGTCTTCGTTCCTTTGAGTAACAATTTTCGCTGCTGCGCAGGC
>JAYWAZ010000261.1:0-3842 GCA_043781975.1 Bacteroidota bacterium | reverse complement strand
AGGGCCGCTTGTTGCAGGATGAACCCCGGTTTACTTTCGTTGACATTACACACCACCTGCCGCCTTTCAACTATCCGCAGGCGGCTTATGTATGCAGGAACGCGTTCAGGAACTTTCCACCCGGCTCCTTTCACCTGGTGCTGGTGAATATGTTCGATGACCGACCCGAACACCTGCTGCTGGCGGAGCACAACGGCCATTTTATTGGCTGTGCTGATAACGGGCTGCTGACCATGATCCTGGAAGAGGTTCCGCAAAAAGTGGTGGCGCTGGCCATGGACAAGACCCTGCAGAAGGATACCATCTATTGTACTTCTGTTTTTGCGGCAGCCTTTAACGGCCTTCTATCCGGAAAAAAACTGGAGGAACTCGGTGACGCTTCCGTTTCCATCAGGGTTAAGAATCCGTTAAGACCCATGCTGGGACCCAACTGGATAGAAGGCCAGATCATTTTTATTGATAATTTTGAGAATGTGATCATCAATATCACCCGTGATGAATTTGAAGAACAGCGAAAAGGCAGGAGCTTTAAGATCGTATTTAAAAGAGACGAGGTGATTGAAAAAATAAGCGAGTCCTACGCCGATGTGCCGGAAGGCGAGAAACTGGCATTGTTCAATTCCGCAGGACACCTGGAAATTGCCATTAACAAGGGTAATGCGGCGGGGTTGTTTGGCTTACAGGGCTTTGCCGAAAAACAGCAGACTGAAAGCCAATACCGGAGCAACCGCCTTTTTTATCAAACAGTGAAAGTGCATTTCGAGTAAAGCCCCTTCTAAATCTGCCTGACGGTAATGCCGCCCCAAAAAAGGGGGGCTTAGAAGCGCCTGATCATTTTATCCTTTTTATTAAAGCTAAGCATGGGCCGTTCTATTGTAGAAGAAATAGTTAAAGTTGATGTGGAAGATAAAATATATGAATATGTTTGATACACCGCATCCTCTCATGGAGAGAAGGGCTCAGGCCCGTCACAATATTTATTAATAATACTCCCTTGTCCCGCTTTAGGGCCTGGCGCCAGGCAGGGATAGGGCAGCATCAACCATTCATTTTCAGTCATTTGGCATTTTTAAGGAACATATCACTTGAACAAACTTCCGACAAGGAACTGGTGGCCGCTTTCAAACAAAGCGGTGATATGAACCATTTAAGTACCCTGTACCAACGCTATATGGACCTGGTCTTTGGGGTATGCCTTAAATATTTTAAAGAGGCCGAACGCAGCAAGGATGCCGTAATGGATATTTTTGATGAATTGCATACCAAACTCAGGCAGCACGAGGTGGAAAACTTTAAGGGGTGGCTTCACGTTTTGGCACGAAATTACTGCCTGATGCAGCTAAGGAGCCCCAGGAATATGAAAATCGCTGAATTCAACCCGGCTTTTATGCAATCAGAGCAAAATACGCATCTGAATGGCGAGGTCCTTGAAAAAGAAGAAAATTTTAAGAAATTAGAGCAATGTTTGGAAATATTGCCCGATGAGCAGAAAAAAAGCGTGACCTTATTCTATATGGAAAACAAATGTTACAACGAGATCGCCCTGATAACAGGATACGAATGGAGCAGGGTAAGAAGCCATATCCAGAATGGGAAACGCAATTTAAAGATATGCATGGAAGGAAACCGGAAAAAACAGGATCCCTGACCCCAAATGAACAACGACAATAGAAATATCGTGTATACGGCAAAGGATATTGAAGAATATCTTTCAGGCGCACTCCCCCCCGACCAGATGCACGCCATGGAAAAAGCGGCCCTGGACGACCCCTTCCTGGCAGAAGCGATGGAAGGTTTTGAACAAATGCGGGGCAGGGAATGGAGCAAACAGTTGGCGATCCTGAATCAATATTTTAAAGAAAAAAAGGCCGGGGCGAAAATGGCCTTGATGCCGCGGACAATGGGCAACCGCTGGAAAGCCGCTGCCGCGATATTGGTCATCGGCCTGGGAACTGTGCTGACCTATATACTCACCAACGAAAAAGCGGGGCAGCCAGGCAATAAAGAGATCGCACAGACAATAACCGCTGGGCATGATTCAAGCCCGGTGAAAACAACGCCGGTGCCGGCCGACAATGAGAAACAATTAGCAAATCCCACAGGAAAAACGGAGCGCCCGTTGACCCTGAGCGATGCGGAAAAAAAGGCGGGAAAAAAGGAATTGAGCACGGAGAACTTACAGGCATTTAAAGCCGACAGTAATTTCATATACAAACCGGCCAATAAGACCCAGCCCGATCTTGTAAAGACAGCGCGTGAGGTTTCCGCAGAAGAAACCTTTAAAAGTAAGAATAACGTGGCCAGTACAAATCCAATGCCACCACCCCAGCAACACAATCCCTCTATATCCAATGAAGTGAGCACCGTATATAATAACGGGGCTGAACAACCGAAAAGGAATAATGTGAACACAGATGAGGATAAGAAAAAATTGATCCCCGGGGCGGTGCAGGACATTAAAACAGAGCAACTTTACCGCCATTTCATCGCACAGGTCCTGGCCCCCGATAATACGCCGCTTCCCTTTGCCAATATCAGCATCAAAAGGGAGAACTTTGGCACTTATGCCGACGTGAAGGGAAATTTCAGGCTGGTATCTCCTGATACCCTGCTCAAAGTAGAGATCAGATCGGTCGGATACCAGCCGCAAGTGTTTACCCTGCACAGCAATTGGGCGCTGAATAAGATCACACTGAAGGAAGAAAATGTAACGATGCTGGAGAAAACAATTTTAAAAGACAGGTCTGTTGCCAACATCAGGATATCCGGCAGGACGAGTTTAATGAAAGATTCTGTTTTAAATTTAGAACCCGCTGATGGATGGGATAATTATGGTACCTATATCGCCAATAACATAGATATCCCCGATGATATAATAAAAAATGACAAACACGGTGAACTGGAGATATCCTTTGAGGTGAAAGCAAATGGCAATATCTCTAATGTCAGGATCGGCGAATCGGATTGCGATCATTGTGCCAAATCCGCCAAACGTCTGATAGAACAAGGCCCCCAGTGGAAAGTAACCAGGGGAAGAAAAGCAGCGGCACGCATCAGGGTCCAGTTCTAAACAGTTCATTCCTCAAACGCCTTTTTACCGCTTTCATTCTGTGCACTTTTCTGTAATTTTACTTCCCTAAATCTATGTACATGAAAAAATGGATCTCCCTATTGGTCGTCATTCCTTTTATCACAGGTAACGCCGGCGCGCAGGTGCGGATGCCCCAGCCTTCCACCACGCAGACCATCAAACAGGATTTTGGATTGGCGGGCATTGAACTCACTTATTCAAGGCCCAATGCAAAAGGCCGGAAAATATATGGCGACCTGGTGCCCTTTAATAAATTATGGCGTACCGGTGCCAATGCAGCGACGAAGATCGTATTGAAGGATGAAATGGAGATCGGTGGAAAAAAGATAGACAGCGGCACCTACGTGATCTATACCATCCCCAACATCGATTACTGGGAGATCATCCTGAACAAGGGGATCACCAACTGGGGGACCGAGGGCTATAAGGAAACCGATGATGTTTGTCGTTTTAAAGTGGAGGCCATGCGCATGAAAACAAAACTGGAGACCTTTACCATGGCCTTTGCCAATGTTAAACCCGAAAGCTGTGACCTGCAGCTCATGTGGGAAAAGACCATCGTAACGATCCCCATCACCACGAATATCAAAGAAAAGATCAAGGCGCAGATCGATGCTGCCATGCTAACCGATAAGAAACCATACTGGCAGGCGGCGCAGTATTATAATGAATACGATAACAACCAGTCCAAAGCGCTGGAGAATTGCACGAAGGCCATTGAAGCCAATGACAAAGCCTATTACATGTGGCT
>JAYWAZ010000260.1:0-3851 GCA_043781975.1 Bacteroidota bacterium | reverse complement strand
AAAAGTACTGGATGAACTCACCCAGGACAGGAACATCAATACTTACCGGAAAAAACAGGTAATCTATACGGAAGGCAATCACCCGGCACGCCTGTTTTACATCCAAAAGGGAAAGGTAAAAACATTCAAGACCAATAACGACGGGAAAGAGCTTACCATCGGGCTTTTTAATGAAGGGGATTTCCTGGGCTACACGGCCCTGCTGGAAGAATCGGTGTACAAAGAGTCGGCCGAAGCCATCGATGACACGGAGATCGCCATCATCCCCAAGGAGGAATTTGAAACACTCATCAACAACAATCGTGAAGTGACCCAACAGTTCATCCGGCTGCTGGCAAAGAACATCAGCGAAAAAGAGGAACAATTGCTGGGATTGGCGTACAATTCCTTACGCAAAAGGGTAGCCGACGCGCTGATGACCCTGCAGCTCAAATACAACAAGGGCGACCAGGAAAGATTTTCCATCCATATTTCCAGGGAAGACCTCGCCAATATCGCCGGCACCGCAACCGAGTCGCTGATACGCACCCTCAGTGATTTTAAAAGCGAGAAACTGATCGAGATCAAGGACGGTAACATCACCATCATCAATGAAAAAAAACTGGCTGATATGTTGAATTGATATCAGCCGGCCCATCAGCCTTAAATGGTTTTTCAAACCTTATAGTACAGAGGCAAGGTATTTATTGAATTCGTTCTTCAACTGTGTAAAATCCTTTTCAAGGTATTCGAGTTCGTTCCGCAGCTTATCCTGTTTCTTTATGATCTTTTCGTCAATGGGACTAACGCCTTTGATATAATTTTCTTTCAACAATTTTTCCTGGGTATTGATATCCTTCAGCAATTCGTCGATGAATTCATCACGCAAGACAAAGCGGTTCTGAAAATGCTCCGCAAGCGCAAGGAAGTCCTTCCCCGTTTTATGATCAACCACCTCTGACAAACGATTTTTCAGGTAATTGTTTTCCTGCTTGAAAAAATCAAGTGAACGCCCCCAGGTCTGGTTCTCATGGTGGTATTGCTCAAATTTACTGGCGACCATCTTCAACACATTTTCCATTTTGATAAAAAAATCCCCCTGCCTGTTTTTATCCAGGCAGGGGTTGTTTGGAGGTTATTTAACAGCAATATGTTTTTGCGGTTCGGCTTTTGCCACTTCCTTTTTGGGAAGTAACAGCACCAACTCACCATTTTCATAATTCGCCGTTATTTTTTCCTTTTCAATGTTTTCAGGCAGGGTAAATGTGCGGCTGAAAGATGAATAGTTATACTCCTTGCGGGTAAAATCATCTTCCTTTTCTTCCTTGTTCATTTCAGTTTCAGCGCTGATCGTTACCAGGTCTCCCTGCATGTCGATCTTGAAATCATTTTTCTTCAGTCCCGGTGCGCCCAGCCTTACTTTAAAGTTGTCTTTCCCTTCCGTAATATTTACGGACGGAACAGTTACCGTTTTTCCAAACCCATTTCCAAACCACTCATTCCATGGCCTGAAAAAGTCATCAGCGAAAAAAGGCAATTTCTCCTGTGTTCTTTCAACACCTTTTTCTGTGATAGCCATAGTATTCAATTTTAAATTGTTAAAAAATAGTATTTATCATTTCAAAAATACCCGAATTATAAAGCGGCAAAAAGAACTGAAATCAGTTAAATCAATGAGATTCGTCAGGGTACCGGGTAACAATGCTGTGCCGCAGTATGTGCAGTATCCATCTTCGGGCTGATATAAGGGATCCCCAAACCCATACCACGCAGTATCAGCAGGGAGGCCATCAACCCCAGCAGGTAAGGATATACGGCCCTTATCCTGATCCTTAATGCAACCGATACATAATTACCAAAGAAAGCAACGGCCCACATTACCGGTAATGTGCCCAACCCGAATGCTGCCATAAAGAAAATACTGCGGCCCACATCGCCGGTCGCTGTAGCGCCTGCAAGGGCCATATAAACAAGCCCGCAGGGCAATAAGCCATTCAGCAACCCGATCGAGAACAATGAAATGAACCGCCTGTTGGTATAAAGGTTTTTAAATACACCGCGGAGCTTTGAATAAAAAGAGGTCATGAATGGCACAGAAAACCTTGCAGCATTCAATCGTTTCCCGAAGATCAGCCAGACCAGGATAAACACGCCCATTAATATGGAAAGCCACTGCTGAAATCCGAACACTGAAGCCGATCTGCCAATCAGCCCGAATACCAAACCGAAAAATGAATAGGTTACGATCCTGCCTACATTGTATAATAATGTGCCGAAGAATTTAACGGTGCTGCTGTTACTTTTCACCGGCAATGAAAGCGCCAGTGGCCCGCACATGCCTACGCAGTGAAAGCTACCGATCATTCCCATGCTGACTGCCAGTACGAACAGTGTTGCCATATTAAATGAATATTTTTCTTACAAAATAATAATCCAATCCGCCGGCCTGCCATTTTAATTGCAATTCATACCTGCCTTTTACCTTTGGGGGTATCTTAATGCTAAATACGGAATCACTGATCGCAAATTCCTTTCGCAGGTCCCTGTCCTGATCAGCCGGACAATACAACACAAGGCTTCCCGTTATTTTTTTTCCTGAAAAGTCAGCAGGAAAATGGATGAACAATTGGTTTCCCGAGAATTCATAGGTCACCGCCGCGGTCAATGCATTGGCCCTGTTGGTCTGGTCGATGGTTTGCTGATACCGCAGTTCCTGTGCATAATAATCATTGGATACAAGATCTACCCGCTCACTGGATGACCTGAAAACCAGGAATAAAATACCCAGTACGAAAGTGATGTAAGCGATCAGTATTTTGTAACCCCAGTTCATTGTTAAGTTGTTTAGTTGTTTAATACAAATGCTATAGCTTATCCCCCATTATTAATTACTAATTATAAATTTCCGGTCCCATAAAACTCGCCGAAAGTGTTTTTATTTTTCTCCCGGTACTGCTGTCGTACAACCCGATCCTGATCCTGGTCCGCCAGTTTTTAATATCCGCATTGTTCAGTTTAATAAAAAATTCAAGATTGGTATAATCCTCTTTTTTTATCAGCGCGCTTCCGCTTCCCACCAGCGTTACTTCGCCGGGAAGTTCCTCCAACTTAACCTGTACCGGGATATCCTTATGTGTTTTATTCACCAGCTTCAGATTGTACAGGTTGCTGATACGCCCATCGGGCAGCACCTGGTAGGTGAGCCCGCTGGCGCGAAGTAAGGTGGCATCCAGGTCGGTACGGCTCACCAGCAGGAAAATAAAAAAGGAAAATAACCCGATAAGTACGGCAGTATAAGATTTGATACGCGTGGTTAAACGCAGTTTAATGCCCCTGGCGATACTGTTCTCCGACGCGTAGCGTATCAGTCCCTTTGGTTTATGAACGCTGTCCATGATCGCATCGCAGGCATCGATGCAGGCGGTACAGTTCACGCATTCCAGCTGTGTGCCGTTTCGTATATCGATCCCCGTTGGACAAACCCTTACACAGGCGAAACAGTTGATGCAATCGCCGGAGCGGGTATATTCTTCAAACCTGGAAGCGATGCTTTTACAGGCCCCCTCTTCTTTGCAATCGGTGCATTTGCAATCATGATCCTCACTTTTCTTTAGTTTACCCCTTGGTTCTCCCCGTTTGCGATCGTAGGCCACCACGATGGAATTTTTATCAAGCAGCACACCCTGCAACCTGCCATAGGGACAAACGACAATGCATACCTGCTCCCTGAACCACCAGTACACGAAAAAGAAGACCGAGGTGAACACAAGCAAAGAGATCAGCGTACCGGTATGCGCCGAAGGGTTTGCGATATCACCGATCACCTCATCCATACCCACGAGGTAGGCCAGGAAAAAATTGGCGATGATAAA
>JAYWAZ010000259.1:0-3874 GCA_043781975.1 Bacteroidota bacterium | reverse complement strand
TCTATCAATTTTTCATCGATCAAATAGGCTTCCATCCCGCTTATTCCCGTCGCATCCTTTTGCACTTCGATGGTTAATTCTATCGTATTGACGGCGATCGCGGGGAATGTGATGATGCGCTTCTTGCCTATTGTGGTTCCAAATATTTCCTTTACCAGCTCATCCTTACCGTTAAATAACAATAATTTGAATTTGGCGCAATGCTGTCCCTGCGAAAGGTCTTCATTGAGCACGATGCAGTTGATCTTTTTATTTTGTTTCCGCTTTAATTCCACTCCCAGGGATTCCTCCACCGATTCAGTAATGGATTCAACCGTTATATAATTTCCATCACTTATGGCCGGCGCTTTTTTCAATATGCCATGAATCAAATGGTAAGTGGAAGCGTTTTTAAATATGTTGTCCGAAAGATATTGCGAGCGCAGTTTTTTAAAGCCCAGCAAGGCCGCTGAATCATGTTCATTGATGAGCCCCCACACATCGGGTGGTACATTCAGTAAGAGATTCGCTCCCCTGCCGACGCTTTTTAAATACAAGCTAAACAATGCTTCCGGCGGTTTCACCTTATCATCTTCAGCCTTATGATAGAACCATCCCGGCCTGATGCTCACATCGCATTCCGCGGGTATCCATTGCCGGCCATTTACATTTCCCGCATTCAAAGTATCCTGCGGCGGGCCGCCCGCGCCCCGGGTAAAGCCGGCGGTGTCCAATGCATTCCAGTTGGTGGTGCCGGCAATACCGCTTTCATTTCCGCACCAGCGTATATCCGGACCGATATCGCTGAACACAACCGTATTGGGCGAAAGATCACGAACCGTTTTTTCAAACCGATGCCAGTCGTACACCTGCTTTTTCCCATTGGGCCCTTCCCCGTTGGCGCCATCCCACCAGAGTTCCCATATCGGGCCGTAATTGGTGAAGAGCTCTTTCATCATGTTCACAAAAACATCATTATACTTTTGTGTTCCATAATCGGGGTGATTCCTGTCCCACGGTGAGATATAAACGCCGAATTTCAACCCGTATTTTTTGCAGGCTGCAGATAATTCTTTCAGCACATCACCATTGCCGTTCCTCCATTTGCTTTCCCTTACGGTATGTGTTGAGAATTTACTGGGCCACAAACAAAAACCATCATGGTGCTTGGCGGTGATGATGATTCCCTTCGCGCCGGCCGCTTTTGCTATGCGGCACCATTGGTTGCAATCCAGTTCAGTGGGATCGAATATTTCCTCCCGCTCGGTTCCCGCTCCCCATTCCTTACCGGTGAAAGTATTGGGGCCAAAATGCATGAAAAGATAAAACGCCATGTCATGCCATCGCAACTGGGCCGGGGTTGGTTTGGGATGACCGGTTTGTGCAAGTGCCAGTGAAGGGAAAATGACCAATAATAGGATCGTTATCTGTATATGTAAGCGCATCAATTATTTTTAACTGTTGTGTCCACTACCGTGTCGGTGTCTTTACCGACCAAAGAAAGGAATTATTTTCCGAACTGGCGGGGTTGGTGGGGACAGCAACCATGGCGCAAGCGTGAGATGCTTCGTTCCTCAGCATGACAGCTACGTAGTAAGAGCTGAGGGCAAATGACCAATAATAGGATCGTTATATGTTTATCTAAGCGCATCAATTATTTTTTACTGTTGTGTTCATTACCGGGGCTGGGGTCTTTACCGAACAAAGAAAGGAATTATTTTCCGAACTAATATGGTTGGTGGGGACAGCAACCATGGCGCAAGTTATTTTTTTATGATAAATGAAGACTTCATTCGTATATCCTGAGAAGAAGCCCCGATCATGACCTCCACTTTCCCGGGCAGGACGGCCAGTCCTTCTTTTGCTTCGCTGTAATGTAAAATATCCCGGGCCCTCAATATAAAGCTTAAACGTCTTGATTCCCCCTTTTTAAAATGCGACCTTCGGCAACCCCTCAACTCCCTGATCGCCTTTTGACCCTGCTGATGAATATATAACTGCACCACTTCATCGCCATCGCTGTTACCCGTGTTTTTAACGGTAACGCTTACCTTTATTTGCTTATCCATTACCACAGATGATAGTTGTAAACCGCTATAGGTAAATTTTGTGTAGCTCAGTCCGTACCCAAAAGGATACAGTACCGGCTTTTCACAATAACGGTAGGTCTTACCCGCCATGGCATAATCATCAAAGGCGGGAATATCATTGATCGACCGGTAAAAGGTTACGGGTAATCTTCCCGAAGGGTTATAGTTTCCAAACAATGCATCGGCAATGGCCTGTCCCGCGGCCTCGCCGCCATACCATCCCTCAAGTATTCCATCTATATTTTCATTTTCCCAGTTAATGGAAAGCGCGCTGCCGTTCATTAAGACAAGGACGAGTGGCTTACCCGTTTTTATTAATTCTTTTAACAATGCCGTCTGTACCGCAGGAAGGTCGAGGTTGGTTTTATCGCCTCCTTTAAATCCATCAATATTCAATTTCAGTTCCTCGCCTTCCAGTCTGGGTGAAATGCCACCCACAAAAACGATGGCATCAGCATGTGTTGCTATTTCTATTGCCGGTTTAAAATCGGGATCGCGGTCATAGTTTACCGTATCAATGATATAACATCCTTTTTGATAAACCAGTTTCACATTTTTACCCAAAACATTTTGTATTCCTTCAAGGGCCGTAATTACATGGGCCGGTTCACCATTATAATTTCCCAAAGGCACTTCCATATCATTGGCATTGGGGCCGATAATGGCGATCGTTTTTAAATGTTTGGATAAGGGCAGGATATTGTTTTTATTTTTCAGCAACACGATGGATTGCCGCGCCAGTTCCAATGCGTATTTCCTGTGTTCATCACTGTTCACAACACTATAAGGTATGGAAGCATACCGGTTTAATTTATCCGCGTCGAACATGCCCAGTTTGAATCTTGCCCGCAATAATCTTGCTACAGCGGTATCCAGCTCCGATTCCTTTAATAAGCCTTGTTTTATTGCCGGGATAACGGCTCCCGCATATCCCATGCAATGATTATCCACACCCGCCCTTATCGCCTGTGCCATACCTTCAATGGAATCTTTGGCGGTATGATGAGAAATAAACATATCGTATACTGCGCCGCAATCCGTCGCGATGAATCCTTTGAATCCCCATTGCTTTCGCAGGATATCACTGAGTAAAAAAGGATCGCTGCAGCAGGGCTCGCCATAGAGCCTGTTATAGGCGCACATGAATGAATACACTTTTCCTTCCTGTGCCAGCATTTTAAAAGCCGGTAAATAGGTTTCCCAGAGATCTTGTTTGGATGGGGCCGCGTTAAACGCATGGCGGGTAGGTTCGGGACCGCTGTGCACCGCAAAATGTTTGGCAGTGCAAATGGTCTTAAAATAATTGGGGTTATCGCCCTGCATTGCTTTTACAAATGCTACACCCATGGTGCCGGTGAGCCAGGGATCTTCGCCATAGGTTTCATGGCCGCGGCCCCAGCGGGGGTCACGAAAAATATTGATATTGGGTGAATAAAAGGTCAGGCCTTCATACAAATCATGTTTCCCCCGACGGATAAAATCATTGTACTTCGCTCTCGCTTCATCACTGATCATCACTCCCATTTTATAAATGGCCGGGGCATTGAATGTAGCCGCCAATCCTATCGGTTGCGGAAAGGAAGTGGCCAATCCGGCGCGGGCAACGCCGTGCAAAGCTTCGTTCCACCAGTTATAGGCGGGAATTTTTAATCGCTCAATAGCCGGTGATGTATTATTGATCTGTGATGCTTTTTCTTCCAGTGTCATTCGCTGAAGCAGTTCCCGGACACGGGTTTCCAGGGGTTGTTCAGGATTGGAATAGGCAGGGGATTGTGCCAACAGGTTGACTGAAAAAAACAAAGCGA
>JAYWAZ010000258.1:0-3876 GCA_043781975.1 Bacteroidota bacterium | reverse complement strand
TCCTTTAAATGCGCCACCTGGCTTTTCCATATCTCCCCATCTTCTCCGAAGCCGTGCAACAGCACAACCGTGGCACCCTCACCGAAGACCCGGTAGCTTATTTTGGAGGATTGGTATGTGATTGTTTTTATCAAGGTGAACAAGAACTATTAAGCAGCCAGGCGTTTACTCGCGCTTCTATAGATCAGCAGCAGTACCAGCGGTATCAATCCCTTGTTCATCTGCTGTGGCAGAAAGAACCAGGCCAGTAAAACAATGGACATGGCGATCGCGGTAAACCCGAAATATTTTTGTACCCACTTTTTTTTGCTGTTCAAAAAGAAGGCCATGATGAAATGGGTGGGCCATGTCCATAAGAGATTGAAATTATTTTTGCACATGGAATGATCGGTCGCTGTCCACATCAATATCAGCAAAATACCCAGTGCGCCGGTCAGGAAGAAGAAGATGCCGTCGAATCCCTGCAGGAAGATCCTTGCCCATTTGTTATTCGATAAACCGGTCAGTACGATCAGCAGGAACAACAAACCAAAAACAACGAAGGGCGTGAAGAAGGGATCCTTATCACCCATGTCTTTTATGGGATACAGGTTTTCTTCGGTCAATACCATCCGGTGATCCGCGTTGCTGCTGTCTAAACTTTTCATGAAATTGTCGGGCAGGAACTGCATTTGTTCAGCCGTCATAACGGCGTCGCATGGCTGCCCCAGCAGGATATCGATGCCCAGTTTGCTCCATACTTTTCCGTTGCGGTCGAGGTACTCATGTATGGCCTGTCGGAACCTGCTGCCGGCGGGCATTACGGCCTTTTGGCAAAAGGCAGAATCGTGCTGCTTCTTCAGGATATCCCGCAGCCGGGTGGTGCAGTTATCAAAGAAGAAATCGTATTTATAATACTTGTTCTCTTCTTTTAAATTCTCATTTAAAAAATTTTGTATGGTCTTCTTTTCGGCGGCGGATAATTGCAGCACCTGTTCGGTCATGCCCCGGTTGGTGGACTGGTAAGCATTTTTAAAGTCGCGGAAATTCTCGATGGAAACATAATACAAAAGTTTGCCGCGGATGAATTTCAAATAGAAACCTTCGTCATCAAAATTGAAAGTGCCGTAATTGTACACGATATCGGTCACGCTGTTGCTGTCGGTGACCCGGAATGCACTGTGCCCGAAAGTGGAGTAGAGTTCTTCGCCGGGCGTGCAGGTAAGTAATGAGATCCGCAGGCGGGAGGAGTCCTGTGCTTTTGCTGAATTAGTAATTAATAATTGATAATTAATAATTAGCCCTATGAGGAGGATTATCTTTTTCATTGTTTCGAGCAAACACGAATTTACTGGAATTAATTTCACTCAAAGTCGTAAAGAATCCAAGAGGCCTGAGTTAATTAATGACCTTCAAACTGAAGGAATTATTAATTCTTAATTTTTAATTCTTAATTATGATCACCTGCTGTAATTCGGCGCCTCCCTCGTGATCTCAATATCATGTGCATGACTTTCTTTCATACCCGCATTGGTGATCTTAACAAACCGGGCGTTCCGTAATTCGGCGATATCCTTCGCGCCGCAGTAGCCCATACCCGCCCTGAGGCCACCGGTGAACTGCTGTATCACTTCCCGGACATTGCCTTTGAACGCTACGCGTCCCTCGATACCTTCAGGTACGAATTTTTTGATATCGTCTTCCACGTCCTGGAAGTAACGGTCACTGCTACCCTGTGCCATAGCGCCCAGAGATCCCATGCCGCGGTATTGCTTGAATTTCCTTCCTTCATAGATGATCGTTTCGCCGGGACTTTCTTCGGTGCCTGCGAAAACGTTTCCCATCATCACGCAGTTGGCGCCCGCGGCCAGCGCTTTTACCATATCGCCGGTATAGCGTATGCCGCCATCGCTGATGATGCCCACTTTTTTATTCTTCAATGCCGCCGCGGCTTCCATTACGGCGGTAATCTGTGGTACGCCGGTGCCGGCAACGATACGGGTGGTGCAGATAGAACCCGGACCAATACCCACTTTCACGGCGTCGGCGCCCGCGTCGGCCAGTGCCTTCGCACCCGTGCCCGTGCCTACGTTACCCGCGATGACCTGTACGTTCTTAAATGTTTTTTTGATGTTTTTCAGGGCGCTGATCACACCTTTGGTATGGCCATGCGCACTGTCGAGGCAGATCACGTCAACGCCCACTTTGTATAAGGCGGCCACCCGGTCCATCGTGTCTTTGGTGATACCAACGCCGGCGCCTACCAGCAGCCGGCCAAAACTGTCTTTGATGGCGTGCGGATGTGATTTTAATTTCAGTATATCGCTGAAGGTGACCAGCCCGATGAGTTTGCCCGACTTGTTCACCACCGGTAATTTTTCGATCTTGTTTTTCTTGAAGATGCCCTCCGCCTTTTTCAGGTCGGTACCTTCGGGGGCGGTGATGAGGTTCTCTTTGGTCATCACCGTGCTGACCTTTTGGTTATAATGCGTTTCAAAACGAAGGTCGCGGTTGGTGAGGATGCCCACCAGTTTATGTTGTGCGTCCACGATGGGAATGCCACCGATCTTGTTTTCCCGCATTAGGCGGATGGCTTCACCAATGGTGGCATCGGGGCTGAGTGTTACGGGGTCAAGTATCAGTCCGCTTTCACTGCGCTTCACTTTGCGTACCTGGTCGGCCTGCTGGTCAATGCTCATGTTCTTGTGCAATATCCCTAATCCACCTTCCCTTGCCAGGGCGATGGCCAGGGCGGCTTCAGTCACCGTGTCCATGGCCGCGCTGAGCATGGGGACATTCAGTTTTATGGTTTTGGTGAGTTGGGTGCTGATGTCAACGTCCCTTGGTAATATCTGGGAATAGGCGGGCATAAGCAATACGTCATCGAACGTAAGTCCTTCGCCGAAAAATTTTTTGGAGCCGGTGGCTGTTGATCTGCCCCGGGAACTGGAGTTAATTATTGTTGCCATAGGCAAAGGTAAAAGAAAAAACGGCCCCACCAAACCTCCCCCAAGGGGAGGCTTTTAAGCGTAAAATTATTTTAAGAGGGTGCATAATGCCGATACAGATACTTTGTAAAACCATCAAGTTTTAGGATCAGGTAAGTTTATAAATTTTGCCGGGTAGCGAAAGCACCAGATTCTGCATCTCCAACATCAGCAGGGCCGCTGCCACAGCGCTGCTGCTGAGCCCGCTTTGCAGATAGAGTTCATCCACATGAATGCTTTCCCGGAGCCGCAGGATATCCGTGATGATCTTTTCGTTGGGCGACAATTCAATGAATAATTCGCGTTGCTGTTGGCGGCTATTCCTTTTTTGCTGTTTCCACCCCATGAACTCAAGGAGGTCGTTGGCGTCATTGATGAGCGCCGCTTTATTGCTTTTGATGAGGTAATTGCAGCCTTCGCTTTTTGCGTCAACCGTCCTGCCTGGGATGGCGAATACATCCTTGTTATAACCGTTGGCCAGTTCAGCGGTGATGAGCGAACCGCCTTTTTTACCGCTCTCTATCACGATCAGGGCGTCGCAGATGCCGGCCACGATACGGTTGCGTTTGGGAAAATTTTGTTTGTCGGGGTTGCTGTTACTGGGGAAGTCGGTGAGCAGTCCGCCCTGTTCAGTCATTTGCCTGGCCAGGGCTTTGTTTTGTGACGGATAGATGCGGTCGAGACCGTGCGCCAGTACGCCCACCGTTTGTAAATTATTTTTCAATGCCGCTTTGTGTGCGATGGTATCAATGCCGAACGCGAGTCCGCTCACTACTAAAATATTTTCTGCCTGCAGGTCTTCAACCAGTTTTTCGCACACTGCCCGGCCATATTCCGAATGATTGCGTGTACCCACTACCGATATTATCCTGGAAATGTTCAGGTCGGCGTTGCCCCGGTAGTATAAAAG
>JAYWAZ010000257.1:0-3925 GCA_043781975.1 Bacteroidota bacterium | reverse complement strand
GGTCCCATTTTTTGAACACGTTCTGAACAATATCTTCCTTTCCTTTTTCCACCACCATCAGCATGCGTTCCTGGCTTTCGCTGAGTAGCAGTTCCCATGCCTTCATTTCTTTTTGCCGGGTGGGCACTTTTTCCAGGTCGATGCGCATACCGGAATTTCCTTTGGCGCTCATCTCCGAAGTGGAGCAGATGATACCCGCTGCACCCATATCCTGCATGCCTACCACGGCACCCGTTTTTATCAGTTCCAGGCAGGCTTCCAGTAATTTTTTTTCCTGGAAGGGGTCGCCTACCTGCACGGCAGGCAGGTCTTCGGCGCTGTCGGCGGTAATGTCGGCCGATGCAAAAGAGGCGCCGCCGATACCGTCCTTTCCCGTTGCGCTGCCCACGAAAAAAACGGGGTTGCCCTTGCCTTCCGCCGTCGCCGAAATGGTATCGCCGTTCTTTAATATGCCCACGCTCATGGCATTCACTAACGGATTCGTATGATAGCAGTCTTCGAAATACACTTCACCCCCAACGGTAGGCACACCAAAACAGTTGCCGTAATGCCCGATGCCATGCACCACGCCCGCCAGCAGGTGCTGGGTCTTCGATTCTTTCAGGTTACCAAAACGAAGGGAATTCAGTGAAGCGATGGGCCTGGCACCCATGGTGAAAATATCCCTGTTGATGCCGCCCACCCCCGTGGCTGCACCCTGGAACGGTTCAATCGCCGAAGGATGGTTATGTGATTCTATTTTAAATACCACGCCATAACCATCACCGATATCCATCAGCCCGGCATTTTCTTCGCCTGCTTTTACCAGCATCTTCTTTCCATCGCGGGGCAATGTCTTTAGCCATTTGATGGAATTCTTATAACTGCAGTGTTCGCTCCACATGGCGCTGAAGGAACACAATTCGGTGAAGTTGGGGGTACGCCCCAGTTTCTGTTTGATGAGTTCAAATTCTTCGGCTGTGATCCTTAACTGTTCCGCTGTTTTAACTGTTATTTCCATAAAAACTGATGAAACATATATTGAGAAAGGGCAAAGGTAACGTCTCATCTGTGCTTTGCCCGACCGATACTAGCAAATATTTTAACTATCTTCCCACAGCGAAAATAATTTGCTTTGAATTACCTTTTATTTTTCTTTTACGGAGTGCTCTTTTGCTGGTGGCTGGTGAGACTGCCGTTCATAAAACGAGCCGGACTTAACCGGCAAACTGTGATCCTGCTATTCCTGTTAAAGATCGCGGCGGGTGTAAGCATTGGCTGGTTGTCCGTTCATTATTACAGTACTGGCAATGATTACTGGGACGTGAACCGGGAGGGTTGGAAAGAGTACCGGTTATTCTGGACCGATCCGAAGGAATATTTCTCCAATATCTTCCACTCGGGTTATTCCAATGGCTATGCTGGCATTTTTGATTCTTTTCAATCGTTCTGGAACGACCTGAAGAATAACCTGGTGATAAAAATGGTTTCCGTATTTGATTTTTTCAGTGGAGGCAATTATTATATCAACAGCCTTTTTTTCAATTTTTTTATTTTCTTCGGGCACGTGGCTTTATACCGGGTATTCATTAAAATTTACCAGGGCCAGGCCTTTCGCGTGATCATCGGCTGTTTCCTGCTGCCGTCGATGCTATATTTTACCTCCGGGATACATAAAGACGGGATCGTTTTCTGGATGCTGGCCCTTTTCATATATGCCCTTTATTTTTCATTAACGGAAACACGGGTTTCCGTGAAACGCATTGTCGTACTGTTGATTTCCCTGCTATTGCTTTTTTTTACAAGGAATTTCGTGCTGATAGCGCTGATACCTGCATTGACGGCCTGGGTCGTTTCTGTGAAAATGAAATGGCCGGTCATTCTCACATTTGCCGGTGTATACGTGGTATCCGGATTGCTGTTTTTTAACCTGCATGCTTTTTTCCCAGCCTTCGATCCATTGGGATCCATTGTGCAGAAGCAGTCCGATTTTTTGGTGCTTCCGCATGCTGTTACAGGGATCGATCTTGATCCGCTTCATCCGGGCTTCATGAGCTTTTTACACAATGCGCCGCAGGCCTTCAATCATCTTTTGATACGGCCCTATCTGACCGAATTACCTTCCCCGATCCTTTTGCCCGCGAATATCGAATTGCTTCTTTACCAACTTTTATTCGTCTTATTCCTCTTTTTCCAGCGTAAAAAGGAGCCGTTCAATAAAGAACCAATGATCGTTTTCGCCGTTTTTTTTACGCTTACCGCCTTCCTTTTTATCGGGTATATCGTACCCAACCTGGGTTCACTGGTAAGGTACAGGAGCCTTTACCTTCCCTTCCTGGTAACGCCCCTGCTTTGCCAGACCAACTGGAAAAAGGTTCAGTATCTTATAAAAATTAAATAATAAAATAATATAAATTATTTTTCCACAATTTGTTATTTTTTCGGATGATACGCATAAATTTTATTGTTTTTAGAAAGAATTACTGTTTTTTTGTGCCTTAAAACATAAAAACATGCAATCTTTAAGGTTCAAAGCCCTGGATAACCTGATCAGCAATCCGGTAGATGTGAAGGTGGAAGGCTCCGCCAAGATCACCGCGATCTTCAATGAAAATGTATTTACATTAAGGGTGGCCCGTAAATACCTCAGTGATGAGGCTTATAAAAGCCTGGTGGCGTCTACGCGTGGCAGTAAAAAGATAGACCGGAATATGGGATCCCAGATCGCCAACGGATTAAGGGCTTGGGCTGAGAGTAAGGGCGTTACCCATTTTACGCACTGGTTTCAACCGCTTACCGGCCTTTCGGCGGAAAAACATGATTCATTTTTTACACTGAAAAGCGATGGTATGCCCATTGAAGAATTTGAAGGCGCTGCGCTGATACAGCAGGAACCGGATGCTTCTTCTTTTCCCAGCGGTGGCCTGCGGGCCACATTTGAAGCCCGTGGTTATACCGCCTGGGATCCTTCTTCCCCGGCCTTCATCATGGAGATCGGCCAGGGAAAAACATTGTGCATCCCCACCATCTTCGTATCCTATACCGGTGAATCACTGGATACCAAAACTCCTTTGCTGAAGGCGCTGGTAGCACTGGACAAGGCCGCCGTGGATGTTTGCCAATATTTCGATAAGAACGTCACCAGGGTAACGGCAACGCTTGGCTGGGAACAGGAATATTTTGTTGTAGACGCCGGATTGGCCAATGCCCGTCCCGACCTGATACTCACCGGCCGGACTGTCTTCGGTCATGCCCCGGCGAAAGGCCAGCAGCTGGATGATCATTATTTCGGTGCCATACCCGAACGCATATACGCATTCATGCGTGACTTTGAACAGGAGAGTTACAAGCTGGGTATTCCCATACGCACCCGCCATAACGAGGTGGCACCCGCGCAGTTCGAGTGCGCCCCCATCTTCGAGGAAACCAACCTGGCCGTTGATCACAACACCCTGCTGATGGACATCATGGAACGCGTGGCCAAACGGCACAGCCTGAAGGTGCTGCTTCATGAAAAACCCTTTGCCGGCATCAACGGCAGCGGCAAGCACAATAACTGGAGCATGGCAACGGATACCGGTGTGAACTTATTGGCCCCCGGAAAAACGCCCAAGACCAACCTGATGTTCCTGGCTTTTTTTGTCAACACCATTAAGGCCGTACACGATTACGCTGACCTGCTACGGGCCTCCATCGCCAGCGCCGGCAACGACCACCGCTTAGGGGCAAACGAAGCGCCGCCCGCAATCATTTCCATCTTCATCGGCAAATTCCTCACGGAAGTACTGAAGCAGGTGGAAACCAGGGTTTCAGGCCATTTTGATGAGCAGGACGAGGCCATGCTTAAGCTCGATATCCATAAAAGCATCCCGGAACTGATGCTGGATAATACCGACCGCAACCGCACTTCACCCTTTGCGTTCACGGGCAATAAATTTGAATTCAG
>JAYWAZ010000256.1:0-10846 GCA_043781975.1 Bacteroidota bacterium | reverse complement strand
CACCGGCCATGATCGACCTGCGCATACCTTCCGGTGTGGCGGCATGAACCACCACCTTTCTTCCACTGCCGGAAGCGATATCCACAATGATTTTTAATTCCGCTTCCGTGAAGGTGGGAACAGCCTCCTTGTTTAAGCCATAGCGGTAGTCTGCATATACTTTTATGAAGTCAGCACCCTTGCCAATTTGTGTTCGCACTGCATTGGCGATGCTTTCCATGCCGCTCACTTCTTCCGCGCCTTTTTGTATCTCAGTATCAGGATTATCTGAAAAGGGGCCATAAGTTCCATTTGCTACAATGGCCCTGGTGGCGATGATCATCCGTGGGCCCGGTATGATACCTTTCTCAATGGCTTTTTTTAGACCCACATCATCGTACATTGCACCTTCTGTTCCAAGGTCGCGCAGGGTAGTGAACCCTGCCATCAGCGTTGCTTTTGCATGGTTTACGGCCCGGGCAATTCTTTCGGCCCGGCTTTCTTTTAGTACCTGGTCATCCCAGGGGGTTTCGTTGTAGGGGTGCAGGAATAAATGTGCGTGTCCTTCTATCAACCCGGGCAATACAGTGGCGTTTTTGAGTTCGATTATTTTAGTGCCTTCGGGTAATTTTAATGACATAGGCCCGGCTGCCACGATCGTATCATTGTGTATGAATACCACCCAGCCGGTATGCATGTTCTCCCCGTCAAATACGCGGTCTGGCTTCAGTAATATATAATTGTCTTTTTGCGCCCATGCGCTGCAGGCGATAAAGAAAAAAATAAACGATAAATAAATTTTTCCTTTCATGAAGGAAAGTTAAGGTAAAAACAAAGTACTAAGACGGGTAATTAATAATTAATGACCCGCGATTGATGTCATTTAGGCGTATACTCAAATACCAGCACCGCATTCTCTTCCAGACTGGCGCTGGAGTGGATCTCATAGCGTTTATCCCCGGCAGTTACAACGATCAGCGCGGTATTGGGTGGAATACTGCCCAGGTTGTTGGCAAACAGGGTCAGTTCATGCCGGGTAACCCTTTCGTCCAGGTCGATATTCAGTACAATGGGTTTTTCTGACAGCAGTTGCCTGTTCACGAGTAACCTGCCATTGTAAAAGATGGTGACCGTATCACCGTCGGTGATGGCATTATCATATACATTGAGCGTGATATGTTTCACGTTCACCGGCAGGAGGCTGATGGTGTTCTTTTTCCGGGCCCTCATGTCTTCCACGATACGTGTGGTATCATTCCCAATTGTCACCGGTGGGGGATACACGACCTTTTTGACGGTATCCTTTTTAACAGGTACCGTATCAGGAGGCCTGGTCACTGCAGAATCTCTTATAACGGTTTGCTCGGTAAAGCAGGGCGGCATCTTGTGCGGGAGTAGCGTGGGTTTACGCGACACCCTTTTTAATTGCAGTTTTTCGGTATGCCCCAGGGAAAGTATCTGGTCAACAATGGATTTGAGTTTTACCTCGGCTTCCAGTACATCCTTCCTTTCCTTCTCGTCGTTCCAGAGTGTTAACCGCATCAGCATATGGGTGCCGCTGTTTTCAATGAAGGAGGTTCCGGTAATGACCCAGCAGTCTTTTTCCTTGTTGTACTTTCCTTTGAAATAGGCCTGGCAATAATCGCGGGGCTGGTCAAAAACATAATCCCAGGTATAGCCGCACAATTCATCGTTTACCTGCACGATGTTCACCTGTAAGAATTCCTGGCTCATATTGCCCTCCCAGGTTCCCGTAAGGTCCTGTGCCTGCGGAGGGTTTGCAGACAGCAGGAGGATAAAAAAAACGGGATATCGCAACAGGTGAATCATATGTTTCTAAATTTACTCAATTTTTTACGGCTTTGAATAAGGATTTTCATGTTTAATGTGCTACACGTTATTTTTTATTTAATTTAGTTCCGGCAGTAAAGGAAGGTTGCATTCAGTGGCCTCCCTGCCGGCTCAACCAAATTAACCAGGCAATGGGTAAAAAAAGACAACTTAATAAGTTGACGAAAGACAAGGAGGCGATCCAGCCAGCGGCAGTACCGGCTGTGGCTACGGTCAAAAGGTCTTGGATAAGGATCATTTTGGTGATAGGGGTATTGCTGATGTATGGGAATTCGGTCAATTACGATTTTACCGTTGATGACAATATCTTTTACGGAAAACACGCTTCCGTTCAGAAAGGGTTCCAGGGTATCGGTGAGACCTTTACCTACGGCAGCCTGGAGAAATACAATGGGATGAAAGGCGTGCAACCCTACCGGCCGGTCACACTCACTTCATTCGCCATTCAGAAAGAACTTTTCAATAACGACCCCGGTAAAGCGCACCTGGTAAATGTATTGTTGTACGCCCTGCTGGCACTGGTACTTTTTAACCTGTTGCTGAAACTGTTGCCGGCTGCGCACCCCATCGTATGCGGGATCATCGTTTTGCTTTTCGCCGCACACCCGGTGCATACAGAAGTAGTGGCCAGTGTAAAAAGCCAGGATGAACTGTTGTCGGCCTTATTTGCCTTGCTGGCGCTTTCCTATGCCCTGTCACTGGTAAAGCAGGAAAGTTATTCCATCAAATACGCCATCCTTAGCTTTAGCTTTTTCAGCCTGGCGCTCTTATCCAAGGAAGGTGCCTTCGCCATGATACTCATATTCCCCCTGACATTCCGGTTGGTAATGTCACGGTCATGGAAACGATCACTGCTCTATTCCCTTCCATACCTGGTGGCTGCCGGATTATTTCTGCTCGTGAGACATTTAGTGTTTGCGGGCCAGGAGCAAAACTATCACAATACCGTACTGGAGAACGTGCTCTACTCCGCCCATGGTTTTTGGCAGGTCACCGCCACCAAAATGGAAATACTGTTTCAATACTTGCGCCTGTCCTTCATACCCTGGCCCCTGTCCTGGGATTATTCCTATAACGAAGTGCCCGTCGTGAACTGGGGTTCAATAACCGCCTGGCTATCGCTTTTATTATATGCAGGCATGCTGGGCTTTGCGATATTGAAAATAAAGAAAAAGCCAGTCATCTCTTTTGGCATCCTCTTTTACCTGGTCATGCTGGCGCCTACGGCCAATATCTTCTTTTTGAACGGGTCAACCGTATCCGAGCGCTTTCTTTTCCTGCCCTCACTTGGATTGATACTGGTGATCGTTTATGGCCTGGCGGATATCGTTCATTTTGACCTGTCCTCGTTCAGGGGAACGGGAAAGAATACATTCAAGGGGATATGCGTACTCGTTATCGCGGTTTTTATTGGTCTTACCATTGCCCGGAGCGGTGATTGGCAGAACAATCTTTCCATCTTCAAAGCAGGGGTGGAGCACGCGCCCAACAGCAGCCGTACCAATGCCACATTGGGAATGGAATACCGGAAACTGGCCGAAAAAGAAGCCGATCCCCGGCAAAGGGCGCTTTATTTCAGCAATGCCACCAAATATTTAAAAGCCAGCCTCGCCATATTCCCCTCAAACAGGGATGCCCTTTACAATTTGGGATTGACGTTGGGCGAAATGGGCGACAAGGCGAATGCCATTGAAGCCTACCGGAACACGATCAGATTTTATCCCGATCATCGCAGCGCACTCAATAACCTGGGCACCGAATTTCTGGAAGAGAATAAATTCGACTCGGCCTATACCTATCTTAAACGCTGTTACGATAGTGACAGCACATTCCCCAAATCTTCTCAAAACCTGGCGATCTATTATTACAAAGTGGGCAATTATGTACAATCAATTCAATTCGCGGCGAATGCCACCCGGCTTGATAAATACCTGCTGATCAGTTATGATATCCTGTCAAAGGCCTACCGGGCCATGGGCAATGAAACGGAAGCGCTGAGATATCAGCAGCTTTACAATCAAATGGCCGGGGAAGCGCCGGATATTGATAAGCCAAGGGAGTAGGAATTTATTTGCATCTATAACTCAAACTTATGGCACTCTCAGATACAAAAGACCTTTTACAATTCATGAAACCCTTTTCAGCGGAGAACAGGGAACTGGCTTTATGGCTAAGGGAATTCGTCTGGAAACTTTACCCCGGCTGCAATGAACTCATCTACGACAATTACAATGCACTGGCATTTGGCTGGTCAACCTCCGACAGACTGGGAGATACCTTCTGCTCCATCGCACTCTTCGGCAAGCCCTATGTGCACTTTGGTTTTTATTGGGGTAATCAAATTTCCGATCCCGAAAAAAAACTGGAAGGCAAGGGTAACCAGTACCGCTATATAAAAGTGTACAACAAAGAAGACTTCCCCAAAGCCTATATCAAAAAGTTAACGAAAGAAGCCTATGCCAATTCCCTGGGCAAACTTAAGGAAGGAAAACAGCTGCTAAAGGGACAAACCATCACCAAATCCATTTCGGCGAAGAAAAAGCGGCCAAAATAATAAAGTAGGCTACCCGTTTTTCGGGAACCCCTTTTCTTTTTCTCCACCCTGGCCTTATCAGTGCCTGGCCGGATAAGGGGCTCAGGCGCCGGTTAATTAAGAATTTTACTATCTTCCCGTGATGAAGCATTTTACCTTTTATTCGAAGGGAGATATTTTATCACTCACCCGGGTGCGGCGTTTTGAGACCAGGCTGGGCGAGCGGGTACAATATGTAAAGGACGGCGGCGAATGGCCCGAAGTGATCCAGCAGTCACCGGCTAAATATGTGTTGCTGGGCATACCCGAGGATATCGGCGTGAAAGCCAATTACGGGATCGGTGGCGCGGATACCTCCTGGCTTCCTTTTCTTTCCGCTTTTTTAAATGTGAAGAGCAACGATTTTTTTACGGGAGAAAATATCTTATTGCTCGGTCATTTTGATTTCGGCGACCTCAAATTCCTGATCGAAAACAATGCTTACACACCTGATGAGATGATCGACGCCTATCGTCATGCCATCAATGTGATCGACGACGAAGTGGAGAACATACTCAAGATCATCGCGGCCGCGGGCAAGATACCGATCGTTATCGGGGGCGGACATAATAATTGCTATCCCATCATCAAAGGCGTGGCCAAGGGATTGTACAAGGCCGATAGGATACCGCTGGCGCAGATCAACTGCATCAACCTGGATGCACACGCGGATTACAGCGCTTCGGAAGGAAGGCATAGCGGCAACGGATTCCGGTACGCCGGGGAAGACGGTTACCTGGGGAAGTATTGCATCGTGGGATTGCACGAGAACAATATTTCACAAAATGTATTGATGGATATTTACAATGATCCCTTTCTCGATTATATCAGTTATGAAGAGATATTCATACACGAACGAAAGAATTTCATCCAGGCGGTGGCGCACGCGACGGGGTTTACGGAAGATACCCTCACAGGCATCGAACTTGACCTGGATTGTATAGAGAATATTCTGAGCAGTGCCGCCACGCCCAGCGGCATCAGCGTTTTACACGCGAGGCAATTCATTAATTTTGCCGCCACCGATGCCAAAGTGGCCTACCTGCATATCTGTGAGGGCGCCACGCAGATGGCCGATGGAAGAAAGGATGAACTCACGGGCAAACTGATCGCTTACCTGGTGAGTGATTTTGTGAAAGCACATGATCATGATTAAGGCGCTCACCCTGTCGGCGGTTGCAAACCCCGACAGCGGTAATAAGTAATAACGGAATTCATAATTATATTTCTTATCCAACCGCCGACAGGGTCTTTGACCGCTGTCGGGGTTTTCAAAAAATAACGATCATGCCATTAACAACAGAAACCAGGAATGAGATATTTAACACCATCCGGTCGGTGCTCAAAAAATATTGCCCGCCCATGGTCGCCAGCAAGGACAAGGATGGTGTATATGAATTAATGGGCGATAAGGCCGTGCCTTATGGCAGTAAAAAGATCATGGTGCCGGGTATGTATTTTTGTTCTGTGGTGGCCAGGAAGGATATGGTAAGCTTTTACTTTTTCCCCATTTATTTTCATACCGATGATTTTATTGGCCTGATCCCAACGATATCGAAATGCCTGAAAGGGAAGACCTGCTTTAATTTTAAAAAGACCGAACAGGTGAACCCGAAAGAATTGAACGCGTTGCTGAAAAAAGGAGTGGGGGCCTGGAAGAAGATGGGGTATATGAAATGATTTGTGAAGAAGATGCTGGATGCTGGATTCTGGATAGGGCTCAATACTTGAAAAGTTTTTCAAATCTTCAGGGTGCATCCAGCATCCAGTATCCAGCATCCAGTATCCAGTATCCTGCATCTTAAAAACAATCCCACTCACTTCACCTGCTCCGTTAATTCTTTTTCAGTGGCGATTCCATCCTTACGCCAAACGGGTTTACCTTCCCGGAATAGGATGAATACGGGCAATGCCGTTACCTTGTATTGCTGCATGATGTCATGGTCGTTGCCGCCATCCACTTTCAGCAGGGAGAATTTACCGGCATGCTTCGCCTGCACATTCTTTAACACGGGTTCCATTATCCTGCAGGGCGGGCACCACTCGGCACCAAAATCAACCAGCACCGTCTTTGAACTATTGATGGCGGTATTGAATGCATCGATGCTCATTTGGCTGGATGCCGTGCTTCCTTCCAGCGCTTTATTCGCCGCCTTCCAGCCATTGATGCCTCCCTTCAGTTCATACACGTTCCTGTAACCGTTCTTCCGCATCTTATCCGCCGCGGCGGCGCTCCTGCCACCCGCAAGGCAATATACATACACGGGCTTGTCCTTGTCAACGAATGCGACCCTACGATCAAATTCTTTGGGATCGTTCCAGTCGGCCTGCAATGCATTTTTGATATGGCCCGACTGATATTCTCCCGGCGTTCTTACATCCAGTAGCTGTATGGAATCTTTGGTCAATGCTTTTTCAAATTCATCTGCCGTGAGGCTCGTGTTGTTTTGAGCGGTGCAGGAAAATAAGATCAGGGTATATAAAAATGAGGCGATCAACCTGTATGTATTTTTCATAAAAATGATTTGTGCAAAGTTACAAATAAAAAAGCCATCCCGACCTCGTCAGAATGGCTTTTACAATGAATTAAAGATCTGTTTACATCGGGGAAAGGTATTGCGCGTAGGCATAACCTTCTTCGCCGTCCTTTGTCCTGATCTTCCACCAGCTGTCGTCGGTTTTCTCAACCAGCGTAACAACTTCTTCATGAGCGGCCTTACCTATGATCTCGCCTTCGGTACTTGGCGTGCTCCTGATATTCAGGTTGGTCTTATCGGTGGTTACTTTTAACTGGGCGCCCGCATCGGCCTTGATATCAACGTTCATCATCAGGTCGCCACTGGCCATATTGGGGTCTATTTTATCATACAGGGCCCAAAGCGCGTCATAATCTGCCGTACTGTTGGCGGTACCGCTGACATGAAATACGCCATCTTTTTCTGCTACGGCCAGGTTGGCTACATTCATCGTGGTTGCTGCCTGTATTAACTCAGCATATTTATCTTGTAATGCCATTTTATTTTATTTTTTTATGGTGAATTGATTTATTTCTTGTCCATTAGTTTGCTAACGTCCGACTTCACTTTCGCGGAGGCCAGCATTTGCATGATCTTCATCCTGTCGGCCTTGGTGACCTCACCGGAAAGCATCGCCTTATCTTCCGAGAATTCCACGGTAACGCCTTTGATGTCTTTTAATCCGTCCTTGACCTTTTGTTGTGTTGCCGCATCCAAAACGGTGGTGAGGGAAGCAGGAGGTGCAATAACAACTACCGGTGCCGCCACCGTGCAATTGTTCATAACAGATTTAACGCCCTTGATGCCGCCAATCATTTTTTCGCACATCGCTTTGCAGGCACTGTCTTTCATGGCACCTGTGATCGTGGCTACGCCATCCTTTACATCTACCATCGCGCCGGCCATCATCGGATCAGCCTTGATGGCTTCTTCGATCTTCGCCTTTATATCGGAATCCTTCGGAGAACAGCTTACAAAGAAAAGCGTGGCGGAAACCACCACAACCATTAATAATTTCGTCAGTTTCATTTTTTTAATTTTTATTTTGATCAATTTGTTTCAGCAAAGAAAGGTAAAATAGTTTTGCAATTAAGATATATTCTCATTTATTTATGCAGACATAATGTGCTTATCATCCCCTTATAACTGATACATGAAACTACGGGAACAAAGGGTTTACAATCAGCAGGTTCACTTCGTCAATAATTTCAGTTCAGCCGCTGAAACCGGCAGCAGGTTCACTTTGGGCAGGCGCCTGGTCAGCTCCCTCCAGTTGGCATCCTGCTTATATATCTGCTGTAGGATCACGGCCGCTTCGGCCACCCTTTTATTGGTGGCGAGCGTGATGGCGGTCCAGTATTGCATCTCCAGGTTTTTGGGAAACATCTTCATGGCGGCGCCATATTCTTCCATCGCCAGCTTCATATCATTCTTTTCCGTGGCCAGGTCGCCCTTGTCCATATGTTCATAGGCACGGTACAGTCGGAGCAGCCTGTTCAGTTCCACCAGGGGTTTGTCGTTATCATCCACCCTCAGGTCGATCAGCTTTTCATTCCATGGCTGTCCGTTGCTTTTGCCGGCAACGACCAGGATGGCAGCCGATTGTTTTCCCCGGATATCGCCACCTGCTGCCTGTGCGGCTTCCAGTGCCATCATCACCCTTTCGGCCAGCGGCTTTCCTTCACTGGCTTCAAATGCTTTGGACATGGCCGCGCAAACCTTATCTGTCAGCATCATATTGCTTTGTACCGAATAATTCTTTCCCGTGATATTGCCCGCGTGATCGATACAGTTCTTACCCGTAAATGAATTCACATTCCCGTTCACGTCGATCATGGCCACCTGTCTGACCTCGCGGCCCGAATCAAGCGCCAGCAATTCTTTCAAAGCTTCCGGCGCGGTTTTGCCCTGTTTCATCAACGCCAGTCCCTTGATGCCATAACTTTTGTTGACAAAGGACTGGGTGGCCACAACGCCCACGCCGGCTTCGCCCCAGGGTACCGCTGTGCCTACTGAGAACCAATGGCTTTGCACGCCCACCGCCATTTCACCCGTCACGGGGTCGCGGGCAACGATGGAAAAGGTATGTGCCAGCGCGGCATCTTTTTTAAAGAACTGTGCCAATGCGCATTGTTGCACCAGGCAGCCGATAATGATAAAGCCGGAAATTTTTTTCATGGTAGAACGTTTTGCCTAAGCTACAAAAAAAAGCCATCCAGAAAGATCCGGAATGGCTTTGATACAAATAAGTCTGCAATTATTTGGCGGTCATGGTCATCTTGATATCGCTTCTCTTGTCGAGCAGGATGACCTTTGATGCGGATATTTCGATTATATCCAGTGAATCGGTATAGCTTTTCCCGGAATCGGTGGTCGACAATATCTTGCCATCCGCACTGACCGCATAGGTACCCGTTTTTGGACCATCGCCCATATCGGAGGATTCGAAATTTCCTTCTTTCTTGAATTCAATGGTGGCATGGCCGATCACTTTGGTCTTAACGGAATCGGGGATCTGGGCAGCGCCCGCGCCTCCGATCTCCGACATCTGCCATTTGTTCACGATCAGGTCTTTGGGACCCTTTCCCTTGCAGCTGATCATTGTTACCGCAGCAACCAATACAAAAGCGCTTAATAATTTTGTCAATTTCATTTTTGTTTTTTTATTATGAGTAATGGGGTTCAAAATAAGGAAAACTTTTAAGTTAGAAAGATTAATAGGCATTTTCTTTTACAAGCAACCCAGTCTGCCGCCATCAACAGGAAGGTTGATGCCGTTGATATAAGCCGCCGCCGGGCTGCAGAGAAATGCCACGGCCGCGCCAAACTCATTGGGCTGTCCGATCCTTCTTGCGGGGATCTCGGCTAAAAGTGCCGCCATCACATCGGCTTCCGAAATGCCTTCTTTTTTGGCCTTGTTGCCGATGACATAATCGACGCGGGAGGTTTTGGTGAATCCCGGCAACACATTATTCACGGTGATGCCAGAGGGCCCCAGTTCCGTTGCCAGTGTTTTTGCCCAGCTGGCCACAGCGCCGCGTATGGTATTGCTGACACCCAGGCCCGCAATGGGAATTTTTACCGAAGTGGAAATGATATTGACGATCCTGCCAAAACCCGCGTCCTTCATGCCCGGCACTACCGCCTGCACCAAATGGTGATTATTGATAAGGTGCGCATTGAATGCCGACAGGAATTCTTCCGCTTTCGCGGCCAGGGCCGCGCCGCCTGCCGGGCCACCGGTATTATTGACGAGGATATGAACGGTATTGTTTTTTACAAAAGTCTCGATCGCATTCTTCACCGCGGCCGTATCCGTGAAATCAGCTACCAGTAAGGAATGTCGCTGTCCCTTTGTATCGTCAAGCGTAGCAACAGCCGCTTTCAGCCGCGCCTCATCGCGGGCCATCAATACAACATTACAACCCAGCAAAGCAAGCTCCAGGGCGCTGGCATATCCAAGCCCCTGTGTGCTGCCGCAGACCACGGCTGTTTTCCCGGTAAGATCAATATCCATGTAAAATGATTTGTATAAAGCTAAAAAACTTTATAACACCAATGCCATCGAATTACACGAATTGAAAAAACATTCATGTAATTCGTAAAAATTCGTGGAATGGCCACTATATTATTTTCGCACATTTTTGAATTTTATGTGGATAATTCTATGCTGTTCATACTGCCCTCATTCCGCTATATTCGCAGCGTTGAATTCAATGCAAATCATCATGATATTCACTATGGATCATGATTGATCTGCGCTATCATGAAAATCCGTGTTCTAATAATTATCGTGTTGTGACATTAAACACTCTAACAAAATGCCGGAGTCCAAAGATCAGGGAACTGAATTTGAGTTCACAGTAGTACAAAAGCTAAATCAGGGAACCAACCCAGGAAAGGGGTGTAATCTTTCCTGGGTGTCTTT
>JAYWAZ010000255.1:0-28495 GCA_043781975.1 Bacteroidota bacterium | reverse complement strand
CCAACCAGGTAACGGTTCGCTTCAGCTTCAGCAAACACAATACTAAAGATGAAGTGGATGCTGTTGTGGAGAAGTTGAAGGAGTTGGTGTAGGTAAATTAAGAATTAAGTATTCCCTGGGCCAAGGAGGAATTGCCATATTGAATGGCCTAATGAGTTGAGAAAATTATTAATTTTTAATTCTTAATTTTTAATTAATTCTTATACCCCAGCTTCTCCGTCAACTCTTCGGGCAAAACCGGTAGTTTTCTCCTGTCGATCAAAAAACTGCTGAGCTGCGATAGCTCCTTGAAAATATAATGCTTATCCATCGCCGCTTTTAAATAACCTGCCCCGCTGCTTCCTCCCGTACCGATACGGGTGCCGATCATTCGTTGCACCATGTTGATATGCCGGTAGCGCCAGTTGCCCAGCTGGTTATCTATTTCCAGCAAGGTATCCAGTAACTGGAAGGGCAGTTCCAGCATGGGATAGCCACGGTACAACATGATGAATAAAGCAGAACGACAGGCTTTGGGAGTCAATTGCCTGTTCTCCTCTTTTGAATCAGCATTAAAAATATTTCTGAAAAAATCTTCATTATTCTTTTCCGCATCCGCCAGGCTGTTCACATAAATCTGTTCATATCCTTTCCAAAAATCTTCTTTTACGAAGGGCATCCTTTCCAGCCAGGCATTGATCAGTTCAATGACCGACATGCCTTTTTCCGCGTCTTTGATGACGGTGATATCTTGTTCTTTCAGTTGCGAAGTATAATAACCTTGCCCGTGGCGATGATCAAACTTCAGCCCCAGTTTTGCTTCCATCACTTTGAACTGGTAGCTTTGAAAACCCGATGCCGGCCGCAGCATATCCCTGAAATCCAGGAAATCCATCGGCGTCATTGTTTCCATGATATCGATCTGCTGCACCAGCACTTTCAATATGGTAACCACCCTGCGTAAACGATGAACCACCGTCTGCATTTCAGGAGAATTGTCATTCAGCACCGGTTTGTTCATGATATCGATCACGGAATTCACCTCAAATAATATCTGTTTGAACCAGAGTTCATAGGCCTGGTGTATGATAATGAAAAGCATTTCATCGTGCGCCGGCGGCGCCCCTTCCTTAAAACTTTCGGGTTCCTGGGCGCCGGTGATCTTATCCAGTTGCAAATATTGGGCGTAATAAACGGCTTTCTTTTCCATAACAGTTGATTAGTGAGCAAACTTACACAATTGTCGCTTGTATTAGTTGCCGCAAAGTTTAAAATACCAACCAGTGGCCTGGCAACATAAACAAAATGATTTCCTTAAATTTGCACCCTTGTCGGCCTATTAACAGGTAAACCAATCAACCAATATATGGGAAGGATATTTGAAGTAAGAAAGAGTACCATGTTTGCCCGCTGGGATAAAATGGCCAAGAATTTTACCCGCATCGGTAAAGAGATCGCCATCGCGGTAAAGACTTCCGGTCCCGACCCCGATAACAACCCCGCCTTAAGAAGGTGTTACCTCAACGCCAAGGCGGTCAATATGCCCAAGGACCGTGTGGAAGCTGCCATTAAGCGGGCGATGGGAAAGGATACCAGTAGCTACGAAGAGATCGTGTATGAAGGTTATGCGCCTCATGGCATAGCCCTGCTCGTGGAAACAGCAACGGATAATCCTACCAGGACCGTAGCCAACGTAAGGATGCATTTTACTAAAAGTGGCGGCGCCCTGGGCACCAGCGGCTCTGTAGCTTTTACATTTACCCGGATGGGAGAGTTTAAAATTAAAAGTGCCGGTCGGAATATCGAGGACCTGGAGCTTGAGCTGATCGATTACGGCCTGGAAGAAATTGGAGAGGACAGTGAAGGCAATATCGTTATCCGCACCGCATTCAATGAATTCGGGAATATGAGCAAGGCCCTGGAAGAAAAAGGCATTGAAGTGGTGACCGCAGAACTGACCCGCATACCAATGAATACCATGGAGCTGCCTGAGGAACAAGCGCAGGATGTGTTGAAGCTGGTAGATAAACTAGAGCAGGATGAGGACGTGCAGAAAGTGTATCACAATTTGAAATAATGACCATGCCGCTTTTAAGCGGTTTTTTTATAAGGTTATTTCACCCTTCATATAATAAACGGCCCTTCCTTTCATCAACACCCTGTCGCCTTTTTGTTCACACCATATTTCTCCGCCGCGTTTGGATAACTGCAATGCATGGAGATCATACTTGCCCAGTTTCTCGCTCCAAAACGGGATCAGTTGTGAATGTGCGGAGCCGGTAACCGGGTCTTCATCAATACCAACGCCGGGTGCAAAAAAGCGGGAAACAAAATCAACATTTTTTCCTGGCGCCGTGATGATCACCTTATCAAAATACATTTTCATCAAAGTAAAATCAGGCTTACAGTTTTTAACTGCCTCCTCGTTCATTAACTCAACCAACAGATCCCGGTGTTTATAAACGCCTACGATCTCAACATTACCCAAAATGGCAGGAAGTTCTTCGGGATAATCATCCAGTCGCTCCGGTTTCCAGGAAGGAAAGTCCATGCAGATCAGGTCACCCTGTTTGCTTACTTTCAATATGCCGCTTTTGGAACTGAACCGGATTTCTGATTTTTTAAAGTTCAATAGATTGAATAATACATAGGCACTGGCCAATGTGGCATGGCCGCATAGATTAATTTCCAGTTCGGGGGTAAACCATCTTATTTCATAGTCGGCATCCGCACGGGCAGATGGAACAAAAAATACTGTTTCGGAAAGATTGTTTTCCAGTGCGATCTTTTGCATCAGGCCTTCATCGATCCATTTTTCCAGGGGAATGACTGCAGCAGGGTTGCCGCCGAAAACTTTATCAGTGAATGCGTCTATTTGGTATAAGGTCATAATAGGCAATTAACAAAAGGCAATAGGCAAACCTGAACTATTCTCAATATTTATCAGGATTGTTTCGCATGTGGCTCAATAACCTTCCTATTTCTTCATTGCGTGAAACAAAGAGGCTATACCGCTCTAAGATCAGATAGTTACAAGCCAGTGAGAAATCCAACCAAACACCTGTCTCAGAATTTTCTGCATCACAGTCTGTAATTTTTAAAACAAAATTTGCCGGGTATATCTTTTTACGATAGGCTTCCGCTAAATTAGTGCAAACACTTCGCGAGGAACGCCTTATCTGATCAGTTAATGAATATGTCTCTTCTTTCGGAAAACTTTTCGTTAAATAAAATATTTCCATTGCCTGTTCAAATGCCAATTTGTAAACCTAAATGAGCTTAAAATTAACAACTCCCATAAAATATAGTTTTCAAATACAGATACTCATTGCCTATTGCTTATTGTCTATTGCCAATTGTCAATTACCCATTATTCATCCATCATAATTTTAATCACTTCAACGATCTCCTCCGCATTAGGTTTGCTGAAATAATCCCCGTCACTTCCATAAGAAGGCCGGTGCGCTTTTGCTGTTATCGTACGGGGAGATACATCCAAATATTTATACCCGCCCTGTTCTTCCATCACTTTGTTGAACATGTATGCCGCCGCGCCACCCGGTACGTCTTCATCCACAAAAACGATACGGTTGGTTTTTTTCAATGACTCCACGATCTTATGATGAATATCAAATGGCAGCAAGGTTTGCACGTCAACTACTTCGCAACTGATACCTGTATTGTCGAGCGTTGCCGCCGCTTCCAGTACGATGCGAAGGGTAGATCCATAAGTTACGATGGTCACGTCAGTTCCATCCTTTACGATCTCAGGCACTCCCAATGCTACGGTATAGTCCATCAAATTGGAGGGTAGCATTTCCTTCAGCCTGTAGCCGTTCAAACATTCAATGATAAGTCCGGGATCATTGCCCTGTAGCAAGGTATTGTACATACCGGCAGCCTGCACCATATTGCGAGGTACGCAAACATACATTCCCCGCAGGGCATTGATGATCATACCCATGGGTGAACCGCTGTGCCAGATGCCTTCGAGCCGGTGCCCGCGGGTACGCACGATGAGGGGACAACTTTGCTGCCCGGCGGTACGGAAATGCGTAGTACAAACATCGTCGCTCAGGGGCTCCAGGCCGTACAATAAGTAATCCAGGTATTGTATCTCGGCGATGGGCCTGAGGCCTCTTAAAGCCAGACCGATGCCCTGCCCCATGATCGTCAGTTCACGTATACCGGTATCGAATATGCGCTGGGCGCCGTATTTTTCCTGCAAACCGCTGAAGCCCTGGTTCACATCGCCGATGAAACCAAGGTCCTCACCAAAAGCAACCACTTTCATATTGCCCGCAAACAGGGCATCGAAATATTTATTCAGCACTTCATACCCGTTGACCGCAGGGGCGTGCTCATCGTATACCGGGTCAACCACAGGCACTTTTAAGGCGGACCTGGGCCCTTCATTATATAAAAAAGTATTGTACCGCTTCGCTGCTTCTGTTCGCAGCTGCGAATAATGCTCCCGCAGTGCCGTTGTATCCGCCTTGGTTCCGATCAGGTCCAGAACAGTTGCCAGGGCCTTCATGATATCCCGCTGCATGGGTTCCCGGACATTTTTCAATTCATTAACCGTTTGCTGAACTTCAGGCGACACGGCAATATATTCGTTTAATAAAGCAACGGTCCTCCCCACTTCATCTTTTATGGGACCGATGTACTTCTCCCAGGCTTTTTGCCTGCTGTCCCTGGCATTGACCAAGGCCTTTTCTTCCATGACGCTTAATTCCTCGTCATCGGCCAGCGCATTTGCAATGATCCATTCCCGCATTTTTTTGATACAATCCCATTCTTTTTCCCATGCAAGCCTTTCTGCGTCCTTATATCGTTCATGGCTACCCGAAGTGGAATGGCCCTGTGGTTGTGTGATCTCCTCCACGTGAAAAAGTGCCGGTGTATGTGTGTCCCTTATCTTTTGGATGGCGGATTCCAATATCTCACACATGCCCGCATAATCCCATCCCTTCAATTTGTAAATTTCAATACCATTGGTGCCTTCTTCTTTTTGAAACCCTTTGAGTGCTTCTGATACGGAACCCTTGGCGGTCTGGAATTTTTTTGGAACGGAGATCCCATAGCCGTCATCCCATACAAAAACGGCAAGCGGTACCTGCAACACACTGGCGGCATTGATGCTTTCCCAAAAATGCCCTTCGGAAGTGGAAGCATCCCCGATGGTACAAAAGCAGACCTCATTGCCATTGTCAGAAAGGTTTTTCAACCCATGCACGGATTCCACCTCCCTGAAAAATTTTGATGCAAAGGCCAATCCCAGCGCCCGGGGCATCTGTCCGGCCGTAGGGGCGATATCACTGCTCACGTTCTTCAAGTGAGCAAGGTCCAGCCATTCACCGGATTCATTCACCATTTTCGTGGCAAAATGCGCATTCATCTGCCGTCCTGCGCTGAAGGGATCGTTCAGTACGTCCGGGTCGGCATATAACTGTGAAAAAAACTGTTCAATGGTCGCTAGTCCGCTGGCAAACATGAAGGTCTGGTCGCGGTAATAACCCGCCCTGAAATCACCCGGTACAAAAAATTTCGCCATGGCCAGTTGGGCCACTTCCTTGCCGTCGCCGAATATCCCGAATTTGGCCTTTCCGGTCAATACTTCCTTACGGCCAAGCAGGCTGGTTTCCCGGCTTTCACAGGCAACCTGGTAATCTTTCAGTACCTCGGTCCTGAACTTATCAAAAGTGAGGTTTTGCTGCAGAACAGCATCGTTGGTATTTGTTGTATCCATATGATCAGTTATCGTTACAAAAGTATAAATTATGCAGGCAGCTTTGTTAAAAATCTCCTAACGGGCCAACAATTTCAAAAAGATTTATCCGTTTTACTATCTTTGGCTACAACAATCTAAAATAAACCGTCATGAAAAGAATTTTTACAATGGTTTCAGCGATAGTCCTCGTGGCTGGCGCAAATGCACAGCAAAATATCTTTGGCACAGCCACTTCAACAACGGCAACCTCAACCACCCAGGTCACTCCAACAGATAAGGTAGCAGTTGCTGATAATGTTTTAGTATTAAAAGAAACCGAATTTGATTTTGGTAAGATACCACAAGGAAAACCCGTTACTCATATTTTTGGTGTAATGAACAAAAGCACCGATTCCCTGAAGATATCGAATGTACAGGCCAGTTGCGGCTGTACCACCCCTGACTGGGAAAAAGACAAGGCCGTCGCACCGGGAGGCAATACCAAGATCACTGTTGGATATAATGCAGCCGCTGAAGGTCCGTTTACAAAATTCATCACCATCATGTACAACGGCGCACAAACCAAACAGATCACCATCAAGGGAGAGGTTTGGAAAACACCGGCTACCTCTGCGCCTGAAAACAAAAACCTAAACGATATTAAAAATTAAACCATAAAAACAAATTAATGATGAAAAAATTATTCTTATCCGTAACGGCAATCCTGTTCACCGTTGTTCTTTTCGCACAAAAAACTGCGGCTGACGTTGCTAAATTCGCTTCAGAGACGATCGACCTTGGTAAAGTGAAACAAAGCATTCCGGCAACTGCCACTTTTACCGTAACCAATGTTGGTAAAGAACCCCTGGTCATTGAACAGGCCAACCCAACCTGTGGTTGCACCATTTCCAATTATACAAAGGAGCCGATCCTGCCGGGAAAGACCGGTGTCATCAACGCTACCTATAATGCTGCCAGTGTGAGTCATTTCGACAAGCACCTGACCGTTAAATTCGCCGGTGTGGATGAGATCAAAAGCATTACCATTTCAGGTGATGTACTTAGCCCAGCAGATTATGACACATGGAAAGCGGATGCTGACGCTAAACTGAAAGCAGAAGCTGACGCCAAACTGAAAGCAGATACTGATGCCAAGGCAATTGAAACGAAAAAGGCCGGAAAATCAAAAAAGTCAAAGCGTACCAGCAAAACCAAGACGGTTGTAGCCAGCTAAATTTTCACAATAAAATCATTTGAGAAGCCGCTGCGGATGCAGCGGCTTTTCTATTACAAAAGCTTTTTTAATAAATTCCTAGCCGCAATAATAGCAACTGATCAGGAACAAGGATAAAAAGCAGGTTTTGCATACTAAAACCCCCGGTAATCCGTTTACACAATAGCCTTTGAATAAAAGGCCTATCCAATAAATCCTATGCTATGAAAATTGGTTTACACAAACCATTGTGGAGCCTGTTATTATTACTCACCATTACCCTGCAGTTGAGCGCGCAGGATATACACTTTTCACAATTTTTTGAGACCCCCTTGCTTCGAAACCCGGCCCTGGCAGGTATTTTCAGTGGCGATATCAGGATACAAACCGTTTACCGAACACAATGGAACAGTGTTACTGTTCCTTATCAGACAGCTTCTATAAACGCGGAATACAAGATGCCCGTGGGTAAAGGGAATGATTTTCTGACCCTGGGCGGGCAACTGCTCTACGATAAAGCGGGCACCGTTGCATTAAGTTCCACGCATATACTGCCTACACTTAACTACCATAAATCATTGAGTGCGGAAAGGAACATGTACCTGTCAATGGGATTCATGGGCGGATGGGTACAGCGCAGGATCGACCGGAGCAAGATCACCACCAATAACCAGTTTGACGGGACCGGGTATAACGGTTCATTACCTGACGGGGAAACCTTTTCCAAATCATCTTTTTCGTACCTGGATGGCATTGTAGGCATGAGTTTTAATTCACAGGTTGGAGACAATGCCGATAACAATATTTTTATCGGGCTGGCCTATCATCATTTTAACAAGGCGCCCAAAATTTCATTTTACGGGAATCCTGAAAATGAGATGATCCCCAAATGGGTGGGTTCAACGGGAGTAAGGATGCGGGTGAATGAATATTCTTATTTCACCCTCCAGGCCGATTATTCAAAACAGGGAACCTATACCGAAACCATCGCCGGGGTATTGTATTCCTGGAAATTGGATGATATGGATGACCCCAGGTACATTTTCCATGCGGGTGCCTTCCTGCGATGGAAGGACGCACTGGTTCCCGTACTGAAACTGGAATGTAAACCCCTGGCCATAGCGGTCAGTTATGATGCCAATATATCACAGCTTACGGCAGCAAGTGGCGGAAGAGGCGGACTGGAGCTTTCACTGACCTATCAAAAATATGTCAACAGGAGCAACAGCAGCAGCGAGGCAGTAAGATGCCCGCGGTTCTAAAACAGCGTATAAAGTCTATAGTTCAAAAGTCGTGCACAAACAAGTAAAGATTTTTGTTTTTATGGATTGTTTGGATAACAAGAAGCCCTGCCTTTTGGCGGGGCTTCCTTTTTCATGAAGTGATAATAATTATTTATCGTCGGGATTGTTCAAACTGAAAATAATGGCTGCCAGCGCACCACCACCCAAAGCGCCTACAAAATACATCCATATCTTATCCCAGCACATGGCTTTTTGAACACACAATCCAATGGCCACCGCAGGGTTGAATGCACCTCCCGAAAACTTGCCTACCGCAATGGCCATGGCCAATACGGTACCGCCTATCGCCAGGCCGTAAAAACTGTTTCCGCTGGTACCCTTGGCCGTTGCCACATTCAAAACAACATAACACAGGGCAAAGGTTCCCAGTAATTCAGCCACGATCGCCTTGGTACCTCCATCATCAGGGATCATACAATTGCCGCTACCCTCTTCTTTAAAAATAAGTGTCACCACCAATGCGGCAATGACTGCCCCGGCAAACTGAAATATCCAGTACATCAATGCATCCTTCATTTCTATTTTACCCCGCATCCATACAGAAAGGGTCACTGCGGGGTTATAATGCCCGCCTGAAATATGCCCTCCTGCATAAACCATGATCATCAATGCGAGCGCTGCACCCGGGGCTCCGCCCAGGATAGCACCCATCACCAGGAAGAATGCTCCGATAAGTTCCGTAATGTACTTGTTCATGATAAATTTGTTTTTTGTTTAAGGATTAGGTGCTAATTAATCAAAAGCGGGCAAATGCTGTTAACAATTTTTACACAACACCTATCTTTACAAAAAGAAAATCATCATTATGGCAATAGCGATCGGAAAGGCAGCTCCGGAATTCAGTTTATTTGACACGGATAAAAACAAACTAAGCCTTAGCGACTTTAAAGGAAAAAATGTTCTCCTGTTGTTTTTTCCACAGGCATTTACCGGCGTTTGTACCAAAGAGTTATGTTCGATACGTGATGACATTGCACGTTACAGCAATGCCAACGCCCAGGTGATCGGCCTCTCGGTGGATTCTGTTTTTACACTGAAGAAATTCAAAGAAGACCAGCATTATAATTTCCCCCTGCTGAGCGATTTCAATAAAACGGTTTCCGCGGCCTATGACAGCCTCTATGATGAATGGATACTTGACATGAAGGGCGTAAGCAAGCGCGCCGCATTTGTAGTAGATAAGGCAGGCATTGTACAATACGCCGAAGTATTGGGAACTGCGGGTGATCTGCCGGATTTTAACAAGATCAATGAACTGTTGGATAGTCTGGCCTAGGCCTGCAAGTTCCAGACGATGAATGCCTTCACAATACGAACGGGAATATATTTTATAAATTTATAATTTATTTGTCTTTATAAAATGTTGATTATTTGAAAGATTTTACTATTTTTACTTTGTTGAAGAAACTTTTTTACATACTCATTTTTATTATTGGTTTAAACTTTACTTCTTTTGCTCAAAATAAGCCTGGCGAATCTACGGCAAAGTTGATAAAGTTCTATCCAAATCCTGCCACCACGGTGATCTATTTTGATTTCCAGCGCGGGTACGACAGGTCGTATTCTTTTGAAGTATACAGCTTCATCGGTAAGAAGGTTTATGAAGCAATTAATATCCCCCAGCGAATTGAATTACCCCTGGATGAATTTTATCGTGGCTTTTATTACTACAAGCTGCTCGACAAAACAGGAAAATTCATTGAATCAGGCAGGTTCATCGTAGTCAAATAATCAAAATTTTATTGTTCGGAAAATCTGATCATTGCTGAATGATTTAACTGTTATGCACTATAACAATTAAACAATGTAACAGTTAAACCATTTAACCATTCTCACATCACCTGCACGATCAGGAATTTCAGGTAATGCGTATTTTCCTGGTCACGGATGATTGGATGATCGGGTGACTGTGTATTGAACACCACCTGCCGGATGCGCCGTTTGGCATCATTGGCGGCCATTTGAATGATATCGAGGAATAATTCGGGCTGCACCAGGCTGGTACAGCTGGAGGTTACCAGAAAGCCTCCCGGTCGCACCAGTTTCATACCCCGGAGGTTGATCTCCTTATAGCCGGCAACAGCCTTGTCGATACTCGCCCTGCTTTTGGTAAAAGAAGGAGGATCAAGCATCACAACATCCCATTGCTTCCCTTCCTTAGCTATATTTTTCAAAACATCAAATGCATTGACGCATTCAAATTTGCAGATCGCTTCCACCTTATTAAGCATTGCATTCTTATTGCACATGGCAATGGCCTGTTCGGAAATATCCATCCCCAGTACCGACCTTGCCCCATAATGCGCTGCGGCAATTTCAAATGAACCCGTATAACAGAAAACACCCAATACAGCGGCATCCTTTACGATATGTTGTATCGCTTTTCGATTATCCTGCTGATCCAGGAAATATCCGGTCTTCTGACCGTTTGCAATGTCCACATGAAACTGCATCCCGTTTTCCTGGATGATGATATTGGTATCAAATGGAGCGGAAAGAAAACCCTTTACCTGTTCCATTCCCTCTAATTCTCTTACGGGAACATCATTGCGCTCATAGATACCCCGGGGAGAAAATAAACTTTCCAGCGCCTTGACGATCGCAGGTTTCCAGACATCAATCCCCAGTGCAAGGGTTTGAATGACAAAATGATCATTGAATTTATCGATGATCAGCTGCGGAAGGCCATCCCCTTCTCCAAAAATCAAACGGCAGTTTTCTGTATACCCGATCCGCTGGCGGTATTCCCAGGCCATTTTGATATGGTTGTAAAAGAACTGCTCATCGATCACTTCATGCTTATCCCGGGTCAGCAGCCGCACCATGATCTGGGAACGGGGATTAACATAGCCCCTCCCGATGAATTTTTTATCATGGGTATACACGTCGGCTATTTCGCCGGCCTTTATAGCAGCATCCAATGCCTTGCCGGTATTGACTTCATTGGCGAATATCCATGGATGTCCCGATTCCACCCTCCGGCTGACTTTTCGGTTCAAATAAATACTTTTCACGGGGGCAAAGGTAGCACAGGTGTCAGACAGTTTGGGCACGACAGACACATATTCGTTCAATATTGCCAATTTGACCGCAAAACAAGGCTTGGCAAAATGTTTGACTGTTGTACCTTCGCAACCAATTTTTAAACCTGATCATGGAAGAAAAAGACGCCATTACAACCGAAAACAGTGAAATGAACATTAATTCGGATGCAGATGTACCCGGGAACACCCATTTAAGCAATGAAGGAGCCGAGGATGCCCTCGAAAAAATGCAGGATGAACTGGATGAACAGAAAGATAAATACCTGCGGCTTTTTGCCGAATTCGACAACTACAAGCGCCGTAATGCAAAAGAAAGACTGGAATTGATACAGACGGCCGGTAAGGATGTCATCGTATCCCTGCTGGAAATGCTGGATGATTGTGACCGGGCCGAGAAGCAATTAATGGAATCCGATGACCTTGCAACCAACAAAGACGGCATCCTGCTTGTTTTTAATAAATTGAGGAATACCCTTCAGGCCAGGGGGCTGAAACCGATGCAAAGCATCAATACCGTTTTTGAAGTTGAAAAACATGAGGCCATATCTGAAGTACCGGTTGGGAAGGATAAAAAAGGCAAAGTAGTGGACGAAATCGAAAAAGGATACTACCTGAATGATAAGATCATACGTTTTGCAAAAGTAGTGGTAGGAAAATAAATCCGCTGGCTGCAAGCTACAAGTAACTGAAACATGCAGTATAATTTTAACGATGAGCTTCTGGCTTGAAACTGAGTCTATGTCTAAAAAAGATTATTACGAAATACTGAGCGTTTCCAAATCTGCTTCGCAGGATGAGATAAAGAAGTCCTACCGGAAAGTGGCCATGCAATATCATCCCGACCGCAACCCGGGAGATAAATCAGCCGAAGAAAAATTCAAGGAAGCCGCTGAAGCGTATGAGATCCTGAGTGATACGGATAAAAGGGCGCAGTACGACCGCTTTGGCCACCAGGCTTTCGCACCAGGGCGTGGCGGTGGCGGATACAGCGGCGGGGGCATGAATATGGATGATATTTTCAGCCAGTTCGGGGATATTTTCGGGGATGACAGCCCCTTTGGCAGTTTTTTTGGCGGTGGCGGCAGGAGAACTTCGGGTAGCCGAAGCCGTGGTATACGCGGAAGCAACCTGCGGGTAAAGCTCAAACTCAATTTCGAGGAGATCGCAAAGGGATGTACGAAGACCATTAAAGTTAAAAAATATGTATTGTGCGCTACCTGTCATGGAAACGGGGCAAAGGACAAGAACAGTGTACAAACCTGCACTACCTGTGGGGGTAGCGGACAGGTGCGCAGGGTGCAAAATACCTTTTTAGGGCAGATGCAAACGGTAACCACCTGCCCGGCCTGTAACGGGGAAGGCAGTACGGTAACGCATAAATGCACGAACTGCAAGGGAGAAGGCAGAGTATATGGGGAAGAAACCGTAACCGTTGATATCCCGGCCGGCGTGCAGGAAGGGATGCAGCTGAGCATCGGGGGAAAAGGCAATGCGGGTGAAAGGGGCGGTTCTGCCGGCGACCTGATCGTACTGATCGAAGAAGAAGCGCATCCGCAACTGCACCGTGATGGATTGAATGTTGCTTTTGACCTGCACATCTCCATTCCTGATGCCGTGTTCGGCACACAGGTGGAAGTGCCCACCATTGACGGCAGGGCAAAAATAAAGATCCCCACGGGTACCCAAAGCGGTAAGATCTTCCGGCTGAAAGGAAAAGGATTTCCGAATGTGAACAGTTATGAGAAAGGCGACCAGTTGATACAGGTGAATGTATGGACGCCGCAGCATGTAAGCGCCGAAGAAAAACAAATGCTGGAGAAGATGCAGGAGTCCCAGAATTTTACGCCAAAGCCCGAGAAGAATGATAAATCATTTTTTGAGAAGGTAAGGGAGATGTTCAGTTAGTATTTTCCTTCGCAGGTTTTTTTCTTTTCTTTTTAACCAAATATATCTTCCTTGCTTTTTCCACCAATTGTAAAAACTCGGCCTGCAGGTAATTTGAGGGCTCGAATGAGCCTGATGCAATGGCGCTGATATCATCCCAGTCGGCCTCCCTGATGTACTTCGATTGCTTTACTTTTAATCCGAACATGGCCACCGAAACCGCAAATCTTAATTCCTTATCCATTTCGTTGAATTCACTGAGATTGGACGGGCATTTGTACATCATTCTTTTTTGAACGGAATCACCGGCTAACCTGTACCGTAATAACACGGAAGCAATATCACCGCTATTGAACCCGTTGGAGGTAAAGATCGTTTCTGCGGGAACGATCTCAAACACCGCCATGAGGCTGTTCCCGCTCCCTATCTCACCGCCTTCCAGGTCAATGGTACTGTCAACCACGGCATCCCGTTTATTGTCAAACCCGATAAGCCGGTATTCCTTTACCAGCCTGGGATTGAACTGCATGTTCAGGTACACGTCATCAGCCACGGCATAAAAATTCTGGGTGAGTTCCTTCACCAATACTTTTTCTGCTTCATTGATATCATCCAGGTAGGCGAAATTGCCATTGCCTTTTTTGGCCAGTACTTCCAGTTTTGAATCTTTAAAATTACCCATACCCACACCAAGGCAGGTGAGATAAACCCCTGTCTGCTTTTCCCTGGTGATCAGCTCTTCCAGGTCTTTTTCAGAGCTGAGGCCTACATTGAAATCACCGTCTGTTGCAAGGATCACCCGGTTATTTCCCCCTTTGATAAAAGTATGTTCGGCCAGTTGGTACGCGGTCATGATCGCAGCCTGGCCCGGTGTGTCGCCGATGGCGGTCAGTTCCTCGATCGACCGGATGATCTTTTCTTTTTCGGCGCCGCCAGTGGGCTGCAGCCAGATGCCTACAGTACCGCCATATGCAACGATGGAAACGGTATCCTGTACCCGCAGATTTTTTACAAACATCTGGAAGGCCGCCTTCAGCAAGGGCAGCCGGTTAGGCATATCCATACTGCCGGAGGCGTCGATCAAAAAAACAAAATTACTGGGGGGCGTTTTGTCCAGGTTGATCTTCTTCGCGTTGATATTCAGCAACAGCAACTGGTTACTGGCATTCCAGGGACAGGAACTGAGTTGCGATTCTATCCTGAATGCACTGTCTTTTTCCGGTTCACGGTAATGCAGGTTAAAATAATTCAGCAGTTCTTCGGTACGTACCGCATCAGGAGGTACCGTACTGCCTGAATTGATGAAGCGGCGCACATTGCTGTAAGAGGCTTTATTTACGTAGAGCGAAAACCCGGTATTGGGAAAATCTTTTGCATCCACAAATTCATTTTCCACCAGTTGGAAATAGGTTTCATCATTTACAAACCAGTGATACCTGGAGGTTAGCTTCAGGTTTTTAGTTACGGAGATTAGTTTAGGCCGGTTGCGGTTGATATCCGATGGAATTACATTTAAACTGATGTGCTGCCATTGCTCGGAATTCACCCTGACCGTTTTTGTCTCATATCCTTCCAGGCTCAGGGAGATGGTGTCGGTCAGTACATTGGTGGTAATGCCAAAGCTTCCGGATGAACCCGAGTAATAAAGATAATGATTGGAGAATAGCAGGATCTTTACATTCTGAAGGGGCAGGTTTTTTTCATTCATGATCTCTCCCCGGAGGTAATATTGGGCGTTCAGGCTGTTAGTGAATAACAGTAATAAAATATATGCAAATCCTGATTTCAAGGGAGAATAATTGAATTGATGTATGCGTTACCTAACCTAAGACAATCTTTTCGCCTTAAATGTTGCCCGCTCAATCCTCCACCAACTGGTAAATTTCTCCTAAATTCCTGCCCAGGCCGTCATAATCCAATCCATAACCCAGCAAGAATTTATTGGGAACGGTGAAGCCAAGATAATCAATTTTAAGCGGGTAAACCTGCGCATCGGGCTTATGCAACAAGGCCGCAATTTTTAAAGACAGGGGCTGCTGGTTACTCAGTTGAGGCAGGAATTCAGACAGGGTTTTGCCCGTGTCCACTATATCTTCTATGATCACCACATGCCTGTCTTTGAGCGGTTCGTCCAGGCCAATGGATGTGATCACATTACCGGTGGACCTCGTCCCCTTGTAAGAGGCCAGTTTAATGAAACATATCTCCGCATCGATGGTAAGCTCCTTGAAAAGATCGGCGGCAAACATGAACGATCCGTTCAGGATGGCGATGAATAGCGGCCGCTTATCTTTATAATCCTCATTTATCCTTGCAGCCAGTTTGCCGATCTGTTCGTGGATCTCTTCTGCCTTCAGGTATGGCTGAAATTTTTTATCAAGCACCTGTTTAATTTTTATTTCCATTTGCTTTCATCGTTTATTGCCTTTCCGTTCCGCAGGAACAGGTGCAGGCGGGTTATATTATTTTGATACGATCAGTTTTTGCCCTACCAGCAATTCATCACTTACCAGTTTATTCCATTCTTTTAGTTGCTGTACGGTAACATTATATCGCTTCGCAATGCCGTACAATCCTTCTTTTGCATTTACAATATGGATGGTTATTTTATTCAATTCCCCCTTTTTGGTATCCGGGGCCTTTAAGCCGGGAATCAGGTAGAGCCTGGTCCCGGCAGTCATCACATCTTCTTTTTTCAGCTTATTGTAATCCAGCAGATAAAATAGCTGCATCCCTTTCTTCTGGGCGATATCATAGGCCGTTTCTCCCGGCTGTACCATGTAAAAAGCGGTATCTCCCGTTCTGGATTTCTTTTGGAGATACACCAACTGGTCCCTGCCGAGCAAGCCGTCTTCCTCCAGGTCGTTATACTCAAGCAACTTACCCAGATTGATATCATTCCTTGTCGCGATCGCCAGTAAGGAAGTCCCTTTTCTTGCAGGTATGCACCTGCATTTGTTTACCATAATGACCTCATCAGTTGGCGTTGATACATTCGCTATGGCAGAATCCCTGGCCTTATTCGCTGCCAGGGCCCTGAGTGAATCGGAAATAATCACGACCAAGCCATCCGGTGACAAAGCCAGATCCGGATTGGTCACATCACCCAGCGCCAACAGCGTGTACTGCTGCAGGTTATACTGCTCAATGTTCTTTATCAGTATTTGCGGGTAAAGCGGGTTAGTGGCGTATCCCGCACGCTTCAGCCCATGGGCCCACCCATTGTAGTCGGTAACGTCTATTTTGAATAAATTGCCATAGCGGGGATTGCTCCTTAAGAAATTACTGTGATCCCTGAAACTTTCTTCAGCCGTTTCGTACGACCGGAAACATTCGCCCTTGAGGTCGTCGTCATGGGTAACGCTGCTGCCCGTCCAGGTATTTTTGCATTTTATTCCAAAGTGGTTATTGGATTTCTTTACCAGTTCACTGTTACCCGATTCGGTCTCCAGTAACCCCTGGGCCAGGGTAATAGCAGCGGGAACACCCGTACGTTTCATCTCCCTGATGGCGATGTCCCTGTATTGTTCTACATATTGCTCCGGGGTAAGCCGTTGTGCTGCGGAGCAATAGGCCATGAAGCAAAATAAAATAACGATAACCCCATTTTTCATTTCAATCAGATTTTTTGGATCAATAAAAGCCCGTCACGAACAGTAAGCATTACCCGGTTCACCCTTGTATCGCCGGCCACGTGTTCATTGAAAGCCCTGATCGCTTTCGCGTTCTTTCCCTTCAACAGTTCTTGAAAAATTTCGCCATGAAAAAGCACATTATCGGCTAGTATCCAGCCCCCCCTTTTTACCGAGGGCAAAGTTAATTCGTAATAGTTTATGTAGTTCACTTTATCAGCGTCAATGAATACCAGGTCCCAGGTTTCGTGTAAGGTTGGCAATATCTCCAGCGCGTCTCCAAGGTGCAATCGGATCATTTTTTCCATCCCCGCCTTTTGAAAATATTTATTCGCCGTAGCGGCATCTTCTTCCCTGATCTCAAGCGTATGCAGTTCCCCGTCCTTTTGTAAACCCTTTGCCAGGCACAGGGCGCTGAAGCCGGTAAAAGTGCCGATCTCCAGAATACGCTCAGGTTGTATCATGCGGCTGATCATTTCCAGTAATTTTCCCTGCACCTGCCCGCTCAGCATTTGCGCATGTGGATGATGTGCAAGCGTGTAATCTTCTATTTCACGCAAAACATCATCCAGCGAAGATGTATTCTGCCTGGCATATTCTTCGGCGATGTGGTTCACCAGTTCCATTATGAATTCGTTTTTTTTATGTTCCGCCTTTAAAAAACATAATGCCATTCCACACCCGACAAAAGTGAAGAATGGCACTTACTAACCCTACAAAAATACATCGATTATTTTTCTGTTCCTTGTTTTTTTGAAATCATTAACAAGCCCATAAAAGTGAGGAACCCGTTAATGATCAACAGTTCCAGTCCGATCTGGAAAGACCCGAAAAGATTTTTCTGGTATTTGTCCAGGAAAAAACAAATCAATGGCGAAACCACGGCGATCAGCGGAACCAGTTTATCATTCAGCCGGCGCTTCGTTAAGATACCAAATGCGAACAGGCCCAGTAACGGACCATAGGTATAACCGGCCACTTTCAGAATGACACCGATCATGCTTGGATTATCGGCCCACTTGAATATCATGACGAACAACAGGAAAACAAATGCAAAAATGATATGTACCTTCTGTCTTATTTTTTTCTTGGTTGCATCAGTCCCTTCCTTGCTTCGCTGGATTCCCAGGATATCGATGCAAAATGAGGAAGTGAGTGCGGTGATGGCCCCATCGGCGCTGGGAAATAACGCTGAGATCAGGGCAATGATAAAAATGATTGAAATGAACGGGGGCATATGGTTCATGGCCATGGCCGGGAATATCTTATCGCCGGTTGCTGCTACCCCGCTTTGCCCGGCGTATAAATACAATAATCCGCCCAGCAAAAGAAAAAGAAAATTTACCACCACCAGAATGGCTGAAAAAGTGAGCATGTTCTTTTGTGATCCCCGCAGGGTTCTTACGCTGATATTCTTCTGCATCATCTCCTGGTCAAGCCCCGTCATGGTGATGGTGATGAAGGCGCCCGCCAGGATCTGTTTCACAAAAAACAATTTACTGTCGGGGTCGGTTACAAATATTTTGGTATAGCCCTTATCGCCCAGCGCCTGCATGCCGCCCGAAAAATCGAGGTGCAACTGGCTCAGGATATAGATGATGCAAACCACCATCCCCGCCAGCATGCAGGTGGTTTGCAGGGTATCCGTCCATACGATCGTCTTCACACCGCCTTCAAAAGTATAGAGGAGGATCATGGCCAGGATGATCAGTGTAGTGGCCCAGAAGGGGATGCCGAAGCTGGACAGGATGGTATCCTGCAGTATCCTCACTACCAGGTATAAACGCGCCGTAGCCCCCAGGGTGCGTGAAAGAATGAAAAAAGAAGCGCCTGTCTTATAGGCCATTATGCCAAACCGCTGGTGCAGGTAATTATAGATAGAAGTGAGCTGCAGCCGGTAATACAGGGGCAGCAATACAAATGCGATCACCATATAACCGATGAGGTAACCGATCACCACCTGGAAATACCCGAAAGATTCCTTGCCCACCGCCCCGGGTACGCTCACAAAAGTTACCCCGCTGAGTGAGGTGCCGATCATCCCGAATGCCACCAGCATCCAGTTGCTGTTGCGGTTGCCGATAAAAAAAGATTCATTGTTCGAATTGCGGGAAGTGAGATAGGCTACCAGCAACAGGATCAAAAAGTACCCGATCACAAAAGAGAATAAAATGATTGGCGACATGGGGATTGTTTAATTAAAAATAAAATTGAAAATAGAGAAAATATCTGTGTCTTTGCTGATATTAAATCACGATGTATATGCATATCACCTCGCTGGCGGTCTTTTGTGGTTCCAAAAGCGGTAATGATCCTGCGTTTGAAACGGAGGCAAGGGAATTGGGATACCTGCTGGCCGAAAAAAAAATCACCCTTATTTATGGAGGCGGCAACAAAGGGATGATGGGCGCGGTAGCCAATGCCGCTTTAGAAAAAAAAGGAAAAGTAATCGGTATCATTCCGAAAGCGCTCACGGAATGGGAGCACCACCATGAAGGCATCACCGAACTGATCATCGTTGATACGATGCATACCCGGAAGTTGATGCTGTATGAAAAATGCGATGCGGCCATCATATTGCCCGGCGGCTTCGGTACGCTGGACGAGCTTTTTGAAATGCTTACCTGGAACCAGTTGAGCATCCATGATAAAAAAATATTCATCCTCAATACCGCGGGGTACTACGATCATCTGATTGCACATATCCGCCTGATGCAGGAAGCGCATTTTCTATACGGACATATGGAAGACAATATCGTGATCCTTGGATCCGCCGCGGAAATGAGCATACACCTGCCCGCTTAACGACGGCTATGCCTGCCCTGGAAGAGACCGATATTATATCCCGCCCTGATAACGGGGATGCTTCTCCCCAGTCCGTCAACATAGGGCGATTCAGCGACCCCGGCCACATCCCACATGATGGATAAATAATAAAAAGTATTGTTACCATCCCGCCTTCCGCTGGTATAACCGCCACCAACCAATACGCTGTTGGCATCGATGTGCGTGATAGAAGGTGCATAGATGCTGCCACTGGCGGGGATATACTTGAGCCGGATGAAATTATGTTCATATTGTGCCTGTGCAAAAAGGAAATGCACCGGGAAAAGACGTACCAGGGCGCCAGGCCCGAAAACGGTTTGTCTTACCTTGTCGCCATAATCAATATAATCCCGCTGTGAAGTGTAGTTGTAATTCACTGATGCCGCCAAATCCACATATTTATTTAGACTGTATCCGAAATAAGGGCTTAGTCCCAACAGGGTCCCGCCACTGAAGAATGAAGCCGTTACATTACCGCCTAAAAAAAGATTTTCCTTCTTAAAGCCGCCCTTTTTCTTATTTTTTTCCTTTTGTTTTTCCTTGGTATCATCCTGTGCGTTTGTACTTAAAACAATGCCGAATAATACTAAAACCAAAAATACTTTTTTCATGTTGTTATACTTTTTTAAATAAATGATCTCCAGGTTATGTTTGAATCCATACATCCCAAAAGGTTCAATCAGCTGTCGAATATCTTCCCGCTATTGAGGATAGTATTTGGATCGAATACTTTTTTTATCCCCCGCATCAGGTTGATACTGGCCAGCGGAAAAAGGATATCCATGTATTCCTTTTGAACCAGGCCGATGCCGTGCTCGCCGCTAATGGTGCCGCCCAGGCTTTTTACCAGTTCAAACAGGGCTTTTAATGCCGGTATCACGGCCGGGTTGTTGAGGCTGTAAATACTGCCCTCCTTTTTTATGCGAATGTGCAGGTTACCGTCACCGGCATGTCCGTAGCACACAGCATGGAAATCATATTGCTTCCCCAGTTCTTTTACACCCCGTATCAGGGCCGGTAAAGCCGCACGGGGCACCACCGTATCCTCCTCAATCGTATATCCCGCCAGTTTAACGGCTTCGGCTACACGCCTTCTCATTTTCCACAGGGCTGCCTTCTGCTGTTCATCGTCCGCGAAGAATATTTCCCCGCAATCATATTGTTCCAGCAATTCCGAAATGGATTCCATTTCAGCCATCAGCGTTTCCCGGTGATTGCCGTCCACCTCAATGATCAAATGTGCGGCGATATCATCCGCCACAGGAATGGACACATTATCGACAAAACTGCTCACGATCCTCAAGGCATCTATCTCCACCAGTTCAAGCGCACTGGGTGTAAAGCCCGCCCTGAAAATGGCGCTCACCGCCTCCCCCGCTTTTTCAAGGGAACGGAATGGCACCAGCATCAAGAGATCATATTTGGGATGAGGCAACAGCTTCAATACGATCTTCGTAACAATGCCCAAAGTTCCTTCACTTCCCACTACCAACTGTGTTAAATTATAACCTGTTGAGTTCTTTAAAACGTTGGCACCGGTCCAGATGATTTCGCCCGTGGGTAAAACCATTTCGAGGTTCAATACATAATCTTTCACCACCCCGTACTTGACCGCCTTTGGACCGCCGCTGTTCTCTGCAATATTGCCCCCGATAAAACAACTGCCCCTGCTGCTGGGATCGGGCGGGTAAAACAAACCCTTTTCCTTCACCGCGTTTTGCAAGACTTCGGTGATAACGCCCGGCTCGGTGGTCACCTGCAGGTTACGTTCATCAATGTTCAGTATGGTATTCATCCTTTCGCAGGAGATGAGCACTCCTCCCAGATGCGCCAATGCCCCTCCGCTTAAACCGGTGCCGGCTCCCCTGGGGGTAACCGGTATCCTGTGTTCATTGCATATCAGCATGATGGCGCTGATCTCTTCCGCAGTACGGGGTTTGATCACGATATCGGGAGGGAAATGCAGGTTCTCGGTCTCATCATGTGCATAGGCATCCAGTTGCTCCGCATCGGTAAATACATAGGCGTGACCGGCGATCTTCCTGAACGCTTCAATAAAAGCATGTGCGTTCTTTTTCCCTGCAGTTCCTATTGGCATGTAACATTATTTGTGTAAAAATCGTATAAAATAATGAGTTGATAAAATGAGCTTCCTGGATGCCGGCATACCTGAAATGTTAAAGTTTTTTAACCGCTTGTAATAATTGGATGAGGAGATTATATTTGTTACGAAATTATTCGTAATTCACCAAAAAAGTAAAGCCATGAAACAATTTATTTTAAAAAACAAAAACGCGATAGCCGCAATTGCCGCTATTGTACTGCTCGGGGGCATACTAATGTCTTTCCAGGACTCTCCCGCCGTTCACCTTAGTTTTAAGTCGCAGGATCTCTCAGAAGACACGCTTCCTGAAAAAAATTACAAGGGTTCAATGAAGATGAAGGATTTTGATAACCTCATGAACCACCTGGACAACACCATGCTCCAGGCGGGTGATGTGCTTAAAAATATCAACCTCGAACAGATCCAGAAACAAGTGCAAAACTCCCTGAAACAGGTGGATATGGAAAAGATTCAACGGGATATTGAACATTCCCTCAAGCAGATCAACCTGGATAAGATCATGGAGGAAGTGACCAGTTCACTGAAAAGTATTGACTGGGCCAATAACAAAACGCTGATCAACGAAGCGCTGACGGAAGCAAAAAAAGAAATTGAAAAATCCCGTACAGCGTTCACTCACATCGATGTGAATGAGATCAAAAAAGAACTGGAGAACGCCCGGCTGGAGATCGAAAAAAGCAAATTGGAAATTAATAAGATCGACATGAATAAAGTAATGGATGAGGCAAAGGAAGAAATAGGAAAGGCGAAAGAAGAGCTAAAGCAAACCAGGGCGATGTTCAGTGAAATGGAAAAAGACGGCCTGCTCAGTGCAAAGGATGGCTTCACCATTGAATATAAGGACAAAGAACTTTACATCAATGGCCGGAAACAGCCCGAAAATGTAACCGATAAATACAGAAAATATTTTAGCAAAGATCATTTCAAGATCACGATCGATAAGGAGTAAAAAAGCGGGTGGGAAATAATGAATAGCGAGTGGTGAATGGGGAGTAGCCAGTGGGATATCCTCTGGCCATTTCCCATTTACTACTACCCTATACCTTAAAAATGCGGACACAGGGATTGCCGGTCAATATTTTCAGGATAAAATCCTTTTTTAATGATGCTGAATTCAGTGGCGCCCCGGTAATTATTGAACTTATTCAGGTTCGACATCGTGACATCATAACTGAATGTGAATTTTAAAGTACCCAGTTCAAAACCCAGCATGGGGCTGATGGCATCACCCAGTCGATAATACAAACCGGCTACCAGTTGTTTTTCACCCGCCTCTGTCAAATTATAATTTCCATTCAACCCGAACATCAGTTCCGTGGCTTTTGCCTGCATTGTAAAATAGGCATTGGGGTTGATGATTACACGGTCATTGAGTTTAAAAATACCGTTCAGGAAAGCGATATGCCGCATGGGGATCCGTCCATTGTTGGAAAGGTCGTTGAAAAAAGTTTCCTTCGGACGGTTCACGTGCAGTATGGAATAGCCTGCATTCATATAAATATTTTCCTGGGGGAAATAGGCATAATTCATTCCCGCCTGCACATCTATATAATTCACGTTATTGTTGCTGAAGATGACCGATGTGGGCAAGGTATTGTCAAAGAATTTACCATCGAACTGGTCAGGGAATTTCAGTTTCGACTGATCAATGCGTTTGCTGGCCCAACCGATGTTGAAACCGGCCGAAAGCAAACTGCTTAATCCAAGCATCTGGTGATAGGCCAGTGAACCGTAAATTTTCGTACTCCGTAAACTGCCGCTTCCCGCTTCATCATTCAATATCACGCCGCCAATTCCTAACCAGCCGTTCTCGATCCGGTCGCGGAATAACTGGGCGTCGGCAAAAACACTGGTGGTTTTATAGGGCACCGACATCACGGCACTCCACTGGTTGCGATAATTTCCACCGATACGGTAATCGGCATCAGGTATGAACCCGGTATTTGCCGGATTGGTGGTCAATGGAGAATTAAAGAACTGCGAAAAATGCAGGTCCTGCGCCCGGAGCGAATTCCCGAACACCAGGCTAGATGCCACAAGAAATAATATTTTTATTTTTTTGAACATTGCTTTTTACCTCACCCTCCTTCTCCCTCTCCTTGAAGAGAGGGAGCGGTACATTAAAAATATCCGAACATCATATCTTCCACATCTTCTTTAATTCTTTATTCATCAATAAGTCAACTATTCTACGAATTCATAAAAGTCTCTCCGCCAGCCGGCGGAGGAGATTCAGAGTAGCACTATCTCAGCAAACTGATATCACCGGTCTTTCTCAGTTTAACGCCATCGGTGAATTCCACATCCAGCGTATAAGTATACGCGTCCATGGCCTGTAACACGCCTTTATAAGTGCCGTCCCATCCCTGGTTTCTGTCGGTGGTTTTAAACACCACTTCACCCCAGCGGTTATAAATCCGCCAATCCATCTTCCCAATTCCGAAGCCAACCACTTTAACGATCCCGTTCTTGCCAAACCTTCCGGGTGTAAATGCATTGGGTACGTCCAGCAAAGGTTTAATAATGATGGGTACGTCTCTCTCCAAACTATCCACGCAGTTTGCCGAATTGTAAGCAAATAAAACCGCTTTATAAGTTCCTGTAGCGTTGTATTGATGAACCGGGTTCACATCCGTGGAATTTTCCCCGTCGCCAAAATCCCACAGGTAACGGTTGGCGCCAATTGACTGGTTGATGAAATGGGTCAGCGTATTCTCAACAGGCGGATTGGGTGTCCAGGTGAAAGCCGCTTTCGGGATCGGGTATACCGTGATGGTAAAATACTTGGTCGTATCCACTTTGTTACAGGTACTGGTATCAATGGCGATCATCCGAACGTTATAAGTCCCGGTATTGGGATAATTGTAAGTGAAGATGGGGTTATTGTTCAGTGTAAACGGCGTGCCGTCACCGAATTCCCAGTAAAAATCAGTGCCCCCGAGCGAAGTATTTTCAAATGTTGCTGTATAAGGCACGCAACCGATCGCGGGAGTCTTGAACTGAGCTTTCACGTTAGGGCTTATACGAAGTACAGCGGTGTCTGCAGCCGGTTCATTACAGAATGCGGTATCATCCACCACCAATATTACGATATAGGTGCCGGGCGCCGGAAAAGTATGTATGACAGGCGCAAAGCCGGTGCGGACTTTTGGTGTCCCGTCCCCGAAATCCCATAAGAAGGTATTGTTGGTGTACACAGGCAATGCGGCCGTGGTTTGATTACTGAACTGGTAGCGGAGGCTGTTGCAGGAATCGAGTTTTAAAAAATTAAATTTAGGTATTACCTCATTATCGCCAACCTTAACGGTCACATAAGCCGTATCCGAAATATTACAGGTGGAGGAATCAATAGATATTAAAGTGACCTTGTAACTTCCTACCTGTGTATAGATATGTGAAGTAGAATTATTGGGGGCATAAGTGGTATCTCTTTTTGGAAATAAAATATCGCCATAATCCCAAATGTACATTTTACCCTTCGCGAGAGTATCTGTAAATACGATCCTAAGCGGTACGCAACCGATGGTATCGATCACGCCATTGATGGTTGCTTTAACGCTGGCGCCTACCCCCGCGAAATTCATTTCAATTTTTACGGCTGCTTCGTTACAGTTATTTGAATTATTGACGGGGGCATACACACCGGGCGTAGTGGGGAAAGTGGCCGTACGTGAGCCGCCGCAGTTGGCACAGATCGCCTGGTAAATGATACCATTGGCATCGAAACGACTGGTACCGCCATCCACGTGGTCTCCCAGTCCACCATTTTGTCCGAAGTGTGAACCGAAGAACTGGCTCTGAGCATCTTTTTCCAAAACAAAAAAGTAAAAGTCGGCTCCATCAGCGCCCGGAATTCCCGGCAGCGGATTTGGCTCGGGCAATCCACCCGTTCCCGCAGAAGGATATCCCTGCTGGATATTGATCCCACCACCCCATCCCGAAACATAAACATTCTGACAACGGTCAACTAAAAATGCTACAGGCGACAGATTGGGAAAGGGTGAATTGGTACCAAAGACCGTAGAATAAATAAATGCCGAAAGATTCGGTTGCAGTTTGCAGATGAATTGCTTGCCGTTGGCACCCCCACTGCCAAATGTTCTAACACCCGCCGGTGCCAGCGGCCAGGTTCCTGTTGTTGTTCCCATGATGTAAGGGAATCCGAATTTATCAAACTGGATACCGTATACCAGGTCATTACCCGGTGTACCGATGTAGGTGGTTTTGATAATGGCCGAACCGTCATTTTGTATTTCCGTTATAAAGCCATCGGTTATCCCACCCTGGTAGGTATCATTAATGACGCTGGTCTTATCACCGGGAAGGTCAACGCTGGTAGTACCTCCTGCAACATATAAATTCCCGCTTTGCGGATTCAATGCCAGTACAAAAGAGGCGTCATCGCCCGCACCGCCAAAATAAGTGCTGAACAAGGTTGAAGAAAGATTTGGAGTAAATTTCAGGATCACCCCGTCCTGCCTTCCGCCTCCAAAATTAGGCTGGATAGTAGAATTCCTGATGGGGAATCCACCCGTGAGCTCTGTGCCCCCGGACTGTGTACAAGAAGCTACGTAAACATTATTACTGGCATCAATGATCACTTCGCTCCTGGCATCATCACCATAATTACGTCTGGTAGCATCCGCCCCCGGCGGAGCGAAATATTTACCCCTTATGTTCACCCCGTCATTGGCCGCACCGCCAATTTTTACGGAACCCAAGATGGCTGATCCGCTCGCATTGAATTTGGTCACAACAATATCATAACCACCACCGTTACCGACCTTGTTTCCCAACGGCATCAGGGGATATGCGCCGGACCCGGTAGAGGGAGAATTGCTTCTTCCGGCAACGATCAGGTTGCCCTGGCCATCACATATCATACTGTGCGGTTGTTCATTGCCGTTACCACCAAGGTAGGTGGCGTATAAATTACTGGCGCCATCAGATGAAAATTTGATGATGGCTATATCGTAAACCCCGGTTTGGTCTTCGTTGACGCCACCTGCAAATATCGTCTGGAATGCACCGGGTCTCACCGGGTATCCTGCAGCAAATGCAATACCGCCTGCAAAAAAACTTCCGTCGGGGCCCGGGGTAGCGGTATAACCCCAATTGTCGGCCGTACTTCCCGTAAACGTGCAAAATATAAGCGTAGGATCGATGACGATCGTGGTATTGCGATCATAATCACCTACTTTAAACCGGACGATATTGTTGTGGATGATGTATTTGCAATCCACCGTCCCGCGTTTTCCATCCTGTACCTGGTAGCTGTAGGGGTATAATTCTTTTATCGTTCCAACAGATGTGCCGATCAGGAGTTCCCTGTTTTTAACCTGTAATTTCTCAACGCCCGTATAGCGCATCGCAATGTCACTCACATCACCGCCTGGATGTACCACCAGGTCGTATTTCAAATTCCCGGCATCACTGTAATACCGTACGTCGATATTGGGATAAACATCCTTGTAGGTAACCGCCTGGTATATTTTACAGTTGCCCGCCCATTTGGAAGGGTCATCACCCAAAAAATAATTATTGTAGTTGGACAACATCTTATCCGGCACCCGTTGAATCCTGGCAGCGCTTTCCACGAAATCCACCGAATAAGCATGTGAATGAAGAATGACCGGAGGACCGCCAACCGCGATGGTACCATGGCCATGCATCAGTTCTGACAATGCATTCAGGTCTTTGGGATCCTGGGCCAATACGGTAAAGCCACGTTCCTCGAGAAAGAAGGAACCGGAAGAAAAATCTCCACGGTAATTTACCTTGTTATTCCATTGGCCTTTGTTCTCAACAAACTGCGTCTGCGCATGACTCATTGCTCCAAGAAGAATCACTGCCAGCGTTAGTATGAAATTTAATATTTTTTTTCTCAAAATGACCAGTTGTATCTTTTTTACAATGTAGTTAATTTATACGATAATATCAATGACCTTACCAGGGCTTCAACAAGATAATGACAAGTCGCACAGGGCTTTGATATTTACGAAATTTTACTCCAGGCCGTTTTACCCTTTTGCTGCTGCAAGTAGTTTTTTACCGGCAAATTCTCTGCCGCATTCATTTCCGCATCATGTTCAAGCAGCTTGATCACCTCCTCCCTGGACGCCTCCAGCATCACCTTGTCTTGGACTATGCTCGCCAGTTTAAAGTTTAAGAGACCGCTTTGCCTGGTACCTTCTATATCGCCTGGTCCCCGGATCTCCAGGTCTTTTTCAGCGATCTTAAAACCATCATTCGTGGCCACCATGATCTTTAACCTTTCCCGGGCATCGTTTGATATTTTTGGTCCTGTTAATAATATGCAAAAACTTTTTTCGGCTCCCCTTCCCACCCTGCCGCGAAGTTGGTGCAATTGCGATAACCCGAATTTCTCGGCGCTTTCCACCACCATCACCGTGGCGTTTGGTACATTAACACCCACTTCAATAACGGTGGTGCTTACCATGATCTGCGTATCGCCCTTCACGAACCTTTGCATGTTGGTATTCTTTTGCGTCGCCGGCTGTTTGCCATGCACCATGCTGATCCAGTTACGGGGTTCCGGGAAAAAAGATTTCACTTCCTCGAATCCCTTCATCAGGTTTTCATAATCCAGCTTACTGCTCTCTTCAATCAGGGGATAAACAATATATGCCTGCCTTCCCTTGCTGATCTCTTCTTTTACAAAACTCATCACCTGTGGCCTCGCGCTTTCATTACGATGCAGGGTAACTATCGGTTTCCTGCCCGGTGGCAATTCATCGATCACGCTGTAATCAAG
>JAYWAZ010000254.1:0-3969 GCA_043781975.1 Bacteroidota bacterium | reverse complement strand
TAAGATCAAATGCCTGCATATTTACACCAATATTTTCATAAGGAGTACCTATTAAACCTGTCTTGGATTTAGTTTGAAATGAAAAAGCAACTTCAAGACTTGAATTTGTCAGGGGTAGTATGCCAATTCTTCCTCCCACTGCTTTAGCATTGTTGTTGCCGGTATACCCTTCATATTCAAATTGTCCTGAATTATCGGGATCGGTAAGTATTTGCGGACCATTGGAAATATAAAGCTCATAATTAATTTTGGCAGGTCCCGCTCCAAATGCACCCTGCGCACCTATGCCCACTTCGTTCATGGCACCGATACCGCCATCTCCAAAACCTACAGGAGCTGTGCTGAATCGATTGATAAATCCTTCTCCCATTCTTCCCCTGTAAGCGCCAAATTTGGGAAGGAATCTGCCGGCATGCAATATGAGGTAAGGGTTTACAATATATACCATGTTAGCATATTCCAAACCAATATTAACGGAGCCGCCGCCCGTTTCAAATTCAGGCTCAGCCTCAACAAACAGCTTATCAGATATTTTCCATAAAAAGATCGGCTTAAAGCTTACGTTACCAAAATTGCTGTTATGCTTATCAGCGAAATAGATCATTTCAGCATTACCGAATACGGCAAAATTATTCTTGCCCTCACTTTGGGGTGCGTGAGACGGGGTCAACGATAGACTTGAATCATCTGTTACCTGTGCTTTTAACATGTTAAAGCAAAGCAGCAGCAGGATGGTAATTAATTTATGTTTCATAATATTTTTTTTATTTTTTTGCTAAAGTGCGTATATAGTTTACTACCTGCCATCTTTGGGTGGGTGTTAGTGTTTTTTTGTAAGTCGGCATGGGATTATTGCCTGCAGAAATGATCCAATAGATGGCACCATCAGTCTGCTTTTGTACAAATGATGAAGTATGGTCGGCAGGTGGCCTGGGCAAGCCTGGTGCGGCAATACCATCTCCCTTGCCTTTATCACCATGGCAGGTTACACAATAACGGACATAAATTAGCTTCCCGCTTGCTATAGAGGCTTGGTTACCCTTTAACGGGTTTTTAATGGTATCAGCCGAAGGGGGAGAGGGAAATTTCTTGGTTTGTGATTGTACGTTGCTACAACAGAATGCTGTTAATAGCAACAGCATCAGAATTTTTTTTTGGTTTAGCATAATTTTAATTTTAGAAAGTGTAAATCTATTTGTTAAAAAAAACTGGAAAAGTGATTAAGTGCAGTTATCATTATGAGAAATATCAGTTTTTAACGCTTATTGGTTAACCAATTGTTAAGCAGGGATGGTGTTATTTAAAAGGAACTAGTCACCGAATTTATTTTTACAGGTCATGGTGAACATAGAAGGAAAAAAATGCGTCCCTGTTTCCATAATGGAACAAATGTTCTCCTCCGACCCGGTTCGTGATAAAGGATCAATTTTCAAATCTTTAAATAAGTTGCGTAATGGCTCCTAAGCCACGAAACCCGGGCATTGAAATCCTCTGCCCTGATCTTTCCTTATTGTTTAAATTGAAAGTTTACTTTAACTTACCTGTCTAAATCTTTGTGATGAGAATTAAAGTCCTGATTTCCATTTTATGCATTTGCCTGGGCACCGGACCGCTTTTCGCACAGACCTCTCTCTATGAGTTCCGCTATCATTTTGCGCCTGATACCACCGAATACAGGGCCTTTTTATTGAGAAATCATGACGGTACGGGTTTCATCAGGGTCAATTACACGGATCATTCCGACAGTTCAAGGGTTTTAGTGGAAATGCAACTGGAAGAAAATTTTGATAAGGATTCTACCGGCAAAGCAGATACAACCACACTTATATTTGAAGGCAAGCAGCCCAGGGTGATCATAGGGAAAAAGGACCAGGACTATCAGCCGGATATTTTTATGCTCCAGAAAAGCGATACCTCCAATTATTATGATCCCATTGGCGTGGAATCCTATGTTCAGTTGTCCGAATCCAATGTCTGGTATCACGGTACCATCAACCGGATGCAATTATTGTCCAGGCCGGATCTCACAAAGGAATTTATGAAACAGTATTTTATGGAGGACGAGGATTTTTATGTGAACCTGTATAAGAACACAACAAGAAGTATTAACCAGACCCAAAGTTCGGTCCGCTTATTTTTACTGGTGGTCGCCAATACCAAGGATGGAGAGATCGGGAAGACCTGCGTGGTGGATAAGGACGCCATCAGGGATACTTACCAGTCGATCGCCGAATTCCTGGAAATAGAATTCATTCCGAAAGAGATATCGGGTAACGATTTCAGCAAGGCCAATGTAGAAAAGGCCGTAAAGGAACTCAGGCCATCTGAAAAAGATATCGTTGTTTTCTATTACTCAGGACATGGCTTCTGTGATACTTTGGATAACTTACTGTTTCCGCATCTTGATCTCAGGGATAAGAAATTCCAGGTTCCCGGTCCCGCGTATTCGCTTAAGATGGAAGATATTTACCGTGACATTAAAGCCAAGGGTGCGCATTTAAACCTGGTGTTCAGCGATTGCTGCAATTCGCCCATCGGCTCCGCACCCAACAAGGCGCCAAAGAAACCCAGTACCAGGGTAAGTTCCCTAGGTTGGGTAAAAGACAACTGCGCGGCGCTGTTCCTGGGTCCGGGCCAGCATTCGTTGTTGATGACCGCCGCTTCCAAAAAAGAAGAATCCTCCGGCAATGACTTGGAGGGCGGCATTTTCACATTTAATCTCAGAATGACACTTGAAAAATACCTGGGTCCCCAGCATGCCAATGCGGCTGCTACCTGGGACCGGATACTGAGTGAAGCGCAGGTGCAAACCATTAAAACCGCGGCCAGGGGGCTTTGCCCTTTACCCGATAACCCGAACAAGTACCGGGATTGTGATCAAAAACCTCTGTTCAAGATCAATTAGTAATTGCCATGCCCTGGTTCGCCTTGGTTCGTGTCTCACGAACCAGCATCTGTCTTATTTCGTGTAATCGGTGCGGTGAGGTATACAATTACTGGAATAGACCCAACTGTACCGGCCGCTCAACAATTCTTAAGGACTCAGGTGCGCCGGCAGTATTTGCCGTGATGGTAATGATATCAGTGGGCTCATAGCGGGAGGCGATGATGATCTTAGTTCCGTTGGCCTGTTCCCTGAATAACTCCCCTGCGATCTGTGGTGTATTGTTCTCTTTCGATAAATGCGATAATAAAAGATGCGTCATGTATGGCGGGCGGTGGGCGGTGAATAATTCCAATGCCTGCCTATTGGACAAATGTCCCCGGTCGCCGCGGATACGGTTTTTCAGGTGAATGGGATAACTGCCATTCTCCAGCATATCCTCATCATAATTGGCTTCCAGGAATGCGGCATGGCATTGCCCGAAATAACGGATCACTTCCTTACAGGCCATGCCCAGGTCGGTAAACACGCCCGCGGTGATGCCATTGTAACGGATGATAAAACTATGAGGGTCGGCGGCATCGTGCTGTTTGGTAAAGGGGGTGATCGTTAATGCTCCGATCGATATTGGTTCATCGGCTTTAAATGATCGTGACAGATGCCTGATCATTACCGGCCCATGCTTGGCCGTTAGTCCGGTGATATAGATGGGCAGGCTGTATTTATTCGCCATTGTGCTGAGCCCCTTGATATGGTCGGTATGTTCATGTGAAATGAAGATGGCTTTTACCGTCTTCATGGAAAGCCCCAGCAACTTCATCCGCTTTTCGGTTTCCCTGCAGGAAATACCGGCATCGATCAGAACGGCATCCTGGCCATTGCCCACATAATAGCAATTGCCGTTGCTGCCCGAGTTCAGTGAAGTGATGTATAATGCCATTATGGGTGCAAAGAAAATCAATTTTCTTATCCGGGCAAGATTCTTTTGGGACAGGGCGCCCTTCCCGGCGGGGCAGAACAAACTATTTCAGCTTTCTGCCTTGGCTGGTGTCCCCACCAGTCAACAACAATTTGAAATGCACCCC
>JAYWAZ010000253.1:0-11013 GCA_043781975.1 Bacteroidota bacterium | reverse complement strand
TATAGGTGAGACTGAAATTGGGGTTCCAGCTATCCGTTGCGTTCGCAATACTGCGGTTACTCAGTTTGTATACCTGGTAACTGGTGTTCAGGTTGCTGTATTCGTTGACGGTCGCGCTGCCAGAGTTGTTGGCATTGAACTGTGAAGTGAAATTCACACTATTTCTTTTATTCAGTTCGTAATCAATACTTAATCTCACATTTGGTCTATGGTTATTAGAGCTGTTATCGCCAATTGAATTAAAATAACTGATGGAATCAAGGTAAAGATTTTCCCGGTTGCTGTAACTGTTGCCCCGGTATTCATTATACCCGAATCCCATCGAATAATTGATTGCGAATTTATTTTTCCGGTACGATACATTGCCATTGATGCCCGCTTCCCCCCTGGTTCCGTAATTCAGGTTAATCCTTGCCGTAAACCCCACCTTCCCTTTTTTGGTGATGATATTGATCACCCCTCCCCGCTCATTGGCGTATTGGGGCGGCGGCGTTGTCATCACTTCTATCTTTTCGATCATGCTGCCGGGCATGCTTTCGAGCAGGTCCTGCAATTGTTTGGCGTTCAGTTCCACGGGCTTGTCATCGATGAGGATCTTAACGTCCTTGCCGCGCAACAAAACTTTTCCGTCTGTATCTACATTCACCAGCGGTGTCTGTTTCAATAATTCCGTGGTGGTGGCGCCCGAGCTCAGGGCCGATTCGCCGGCATTGAAGATCAGTTTTCCATCCTTGCTTTCAATGAGCGGCTTTTCGGCATACACGATCACTTCGCTCATCAAAGCGTTCTTCCTGCTGAGTTTGATATCGTTCATGTCAAAATCAAAACGTTCGGCCCGGATATGAATGCTGTCGATTGTCATGTCCCCAAATCCGGTCATGGTGATCTTCAGTCGGTAATAACCTAAGGGCAGGCGCTCAAAAAGAAAGGCGCCATCCTTTACCGTGACCGCATTACCGGTATATCCCGAACTGTCTATATTGATAAGCTGAACACTCGCCCCAAGGATGGCTTTACTGTTATCCCCATCCAGCACATTGCCGATGATGATGCCCTGGGAAGACCTTTGATCCTGCGCCATGAGCATACCCGGAGCAGCAAGCAGGATGAATAATATGATACATTTCAACAGGTAATACATTATTGAAGCAGCAAAATTAATCAATGCACGGGTCTTGTATCGCTTATTTTATAAGCGGCTTTTGCCAGTGCCCGAATGTAACGGCTCGCAGACCTTTTAAACTTTATCCTGTTCGCTTGCCGTTAACATAAAATATTAAAGGAAATTAGCAATGTATCCTTATTTTTATCCATTAAACATTATATAATCATATGAAAAAAATTGTAGGACCCCCATTTCTTGCTTGTTGTTTCATCCTGGTAGCAGCCATTTCAACTACCCAGGCACAAAGAAAATTCATTGATCCCGCCAACATGGACCTGTCGGTAAAACCGGGCGATAATTTTTATCTGTACGCCAATGGTAACTGGATAAAGAACACGCCCGTACCGGGGTCGAAGACACGATGGGGAAGTTTCGACATCCTCTCGGAAGAAAGTTCCAAAGCGCTGAGAGACCTTTTGGAAGATGCCGCAAAAAATCCCGGTACCAATGCCCTGGTGAAACGCGTGGGGGATTTTTACGCCAGCGGAATGGATAGCATAGCCATGGAAAAACTCGGCGCAAAGCCTATCAAACCTTATCTCAACACCATCGCAGCGCTGGGTACAAGGGCCCAGGTGCTGGACCATATCAATTATTTGCGTGCGCATTCCATCACCTCTCCGCTTTACCGCATCGGTGTTGGACAGGATGCCCGCAACGTTACCAAATACATCATCAGCATCGGGCAGGGAGGCACCAGTTTGCCCGACCGGGATTATTACCTGAAGAACGACGCCCGCAGCCAGGCCATCCGGAAGGAATACAACAACTATATCATAAAACTATTCACCCTTTGCGGTACCGATGAAGCCACCGCCAAAGCCAATGCGGCCACCATCCTGCAACTGGAAACCACCATCGCCAACGCGCAGATGAGCCGCGTGGAAATGCGCGACCCGGTGAAGCTGTATAATAAATTCTCTGTTGACGGACTCTCCGCCAGAACACCCACATTGAAATGGGCGGATATCTTTAAGCAACTGGGCTATACCACGGCACAGGACAGTGTGATCGTCAGTAACCCTAAATTCATGGTCTTCGCCGATTCATTACTGAACGCCGAACCCGTTGATAACTGGAAAGTGTACCTGCAGTGGGACGTGATGCGTGACGCGGCCCCTTTTCTCAGCAGCGATTTCGTGAACGCCAATTTCGCGTATAACCAGGCGCTCTCCGGCCAGAAAGAACAAACGCCCCGCTGGCAGCGCATGAGCGGCATTGTTGACGGTCAACTGGGCGAATTACTGGGACAACTTTACGTAGATAAATATTTTAAACCCGCCGCCAAGCAAAGGATGATCGCACTGATAGAAAATATGGTGCAGACATTCGACAGTCGTATCCAGCACCTCGACTGGATGAGTGCGGAAACAAAAATAAAGGCACTCACTAAACTGCACGCCATCGTAAAAAAGATCGGTTACCCCGATAAATGGAAAACCTACGAGGGCCTTGAAATAAAAAGGGATGATTTCCTGGGCAACATGATGCGTTGCAATGAATGGCGCTACAATGATAATATTAACCGCCTGGGCAAACCCATTGATAAAACAGAATGGGGCATGACGCCGCCAACAGTGAACGCCTATTACAGTCCACAAAAGAATGAGATCGTTTTTCCCGCCGCCATCCTGCGCTTTCCTTTCTTCGACTTTGAAGCGGATGACGCCATCAATTACGGTGGCATCGCCGCGGTGATCGGACATGAAATGACGCATGGCTTTGACGACCAGGGCCGCCAGTTTGACGCCGATGGCAACCTGCACGACTGGTGGACCAGGGCCGACGCCGATGAATTTAAAAAGCGCGCCGATGAAGTGGTGGATCAATACAATGGTTTTGTGATACTGGATTCATTGCACGTGAATGGCAAACTCACCCTGGGTGAGAACCTGGCCGACCTCGGCGGTTTGAACATCGCCTATGAAGCATTCAAAAAAACACCCCAGGGTAAGGGCAATAAAAAGATCGACGGCTTTACCCCCGACCAGCGTTTCTTCCTGAACTGGAGCCAGGTATGGCGCAATAATATTTTACCCGAGGCGGCTGCGCAGCGCATCGTAACCGACCCCCACTCACCGGGCACCTTCCGTTCCAATGCCCCGCTGATGAATATCGATGCTTTCTATAAGGCCTTTGATGTAAAGGAAGGAGACAAGATGTTCAAGCCAAAAGAAAAGCGCACGCATATCTGGTAAGAAAAATTATTTCATGGCAACCTGAAATCAGGTTTTGTCAATGAGCTGGCATCATATGCAAAAAGGCATAAAAATTTAAGGAGAGAAGCCGCATAAGGGATCTGGAATATAAAACGGGGTAAAGGGAAAAATACTTTTACGCTTTGTTCATGGTTAGACAGACATTTTGATTAATCGTAAACCTTAAACCCTATTTTATTCCTTATTGGTTTTGGCGGGTTTATCAGCTGTTCCAAAACTTTGTAAAGTGCCCCAAAGCGATTGTCATACTGATTTTGCATGGCTGTTATTATTTGCATGATTTCTTTATAATTGGCCGCAACTTTCCGTAATGCTATAAAAGTCCTCATAATAGCAATATTCATATCAAGGGCAATTGTACTTTTTAATACACTTGATAGCATTGCTACGCCGGTTTCTGTAAATGCAAAAGGTCTGGCTCCGCCTAAATATTTTTTGTGTGGTATCACATTTTGTGATACCACCGTTTCTATTTCCTCATTCGTTAATTCAAACATGAAGTCATTGGGAAAGCGTCGGCTATTCCTCCTTACTGCCTGTTTTAAAGCCCTTGTTTCTACCCCATACAGCTCAGCTAAATGAACATCTAATATTATTTTTTCTTCCCTTAAAAAAACAATTCTCTTAATTATTATTTCTTCGGGCACTATTATCTTAGGGGGCCTTTTTAATGACATGATCTATATTTAGGGATAACAAATTTAAATGGCAGAACATTCAGACCGGATTTTTTTTCCTTCCCCAGTACTGGTATTTTCCTCCCCGGCAAGGTGGCTCACAGGAAAATAAATCAAGGGAGCTTAGATGGTGGTTGTCAGCATTTAGTTTGATATTTGTCATGATTCAAAAATAATCATGTCGCAATCCAACAACTTCCCGCAATTGACAACCCAACGGTTGATATTAAGACGCCTTCGCATGGAAGACGCTCCTGAGGTTTTATTGCTCAGATCGGATGAGCGGGTGAATGAATTCCTGGACAGGCCAAAAACGCTTACGATCCATGACGCTGAGGTCTTTATAGAAAAAATAGAAATCGCGGTAAATAAAAATGAATCCGCCTATTGGGCGATCAGCCTGAAGGAGAATGATGTACTGATCGGCACCATCTGTTTGTATAATTTTATTAAAGAAAGGTCGCTGGCCGAGATCGGTTATGAATTAATGCCAGAATTCCAGAGCAGGGGGCTGATGCAGGAAGTGGTTGAAAAAATCATTGAATACGGATTTGAAACACTTGAATTAAATACCATCACTGCGGTCCCGGATGCAGGCAATGCGCGGTCGATCGGGCTGCTAAGAAAAAATGGTTTTAAGGCTGACAGTAATTTTGAATATTGTGAAAGCGACCTGCCGACTAATTACCTCGTATATTTTTTAAACCGGCCGGGCACTCCCCCATCTTTATAAGAACCAAAATTCATTTCGTGTCCCAACTGTTATCCTGTTTATTCTTATCCGGGGTGAAATCATTTCCCATCCGGATGGATCTTATTTTACCTGAAGCCTTTTGGGTTACAATAAATTCTGTTTTACCATTCTTCCATACATCGGCGCCATAGTGCACTGTTTTCGTTGCACCCTTGTCATCAGTGAGGATAAGGTAAACGGGTACTGCCAATCCGCCTTTATTGCTGACCGTTATACTGATCTTTCCGCCCTGTTGTTCCACTTTCGTAAGGGCCAGGTCGGGATACACCCAGTCGTAGAACCAGTTGTGCCAGAACCAGTCGAGGTTCATACCGGCAGCGCTGTTGAAACTGTAAAAAAAATCATACGGTAAGGGATGTTTCCCGTGCCAGTCGTTCATATATTGATGCAGCGCCTTAAAATACAGTTTATCGCCCAGCATATCCTGCAACACCCAATAACAAAGTCCGCCCTTACCATAGGAATTTGCCGCGTAAGCCGCTCCCTCATACAATTTCGTGTTGGTGATCAGGGGAACATCCTTATCGGTACCGCTTATGCGCTCGTAGCGGGTCTTGCTGTAAATGCCCTCGTCCTCCGGCTCATTCATCAACGGCGATATCACCGATTCACCGATGGTGGCCCAGCCCTCATCCATCCAGGCGTACTGTGTTTCATTGATGCCCATGTAAAAAGGAAAATAGCTGTGGAAGATCTCGTGCGAAGTGAGCTGCACCGCGTCCTTATGCGTTTCGGTGGGGTTGTCATTCACCATCATCGGGTATTCCATCTGCTCAGTGCCGTCCACCACCGTGATCTGCGGAAAAGGAAAAGGAACTTTTGGATAAAAATGACTCATATAAAAGACCGACCGGTTAGCCTGGTTGGGTACATCAAAATAATCCGCGTGTATTTTATTGAAGGCGGTGTTCACCAGGGTCCTTCGTTTGGTGACCGAATCCACCAGCACGCTGCTGGCATCCCATAAATAATGGTCGCTGAGTGCAAAGGCGAAATCACTCACCCCGCCCGCCGTGAATTTCCAAATGCCCGTATTATCCGAATTGATCACGGCCTTATTATTGTAATCCATCGAATCAATGACATGAATGATCTTATCGGAGTTTTTCGCCTGGTTAAGTTTAAGTAAGACCGATGGCCCCAGGTTCACGTCTTCCTGCTGCCTTTCGCCAGTGGCCCATGCCACGTAATTGAAAGGCAATCGTATCTCTACCTGGTAATTACCAAAGTCGTTATAAAATTCCTGGCTGCCGTTATAGCTCCAGTCGTCCCACCCGTCGATATCATCGTAAACGGCTATACGCGGATAAAAATAAGCGATGAACCAGGATCCTGAATCGATCCGGCCGGTGCGCACATTCGAACCCGTATTAACCGGGTAATGCCATTTGACCTGCAGGTTTATCTTTGTATGCGGCAGCAACGCTTGTTTCGGGATCACCACCAGGTTGGTATTGCTGTGATATGCTTTTTTATTATCGGTGAAAGATGTGATCGTTTCACCGCCGATACTGAGTTGTTCAATGCTTACCCCTTCATTCAGGTCCTTATCGGGGATGATGCCCGAGCGGCTAACGCCTTTTTTATAGAAATCGGGATAGAGGCGGATGATGAGCCGTTTCAATGTATCGGGGCTGTTATTGGAATACAGGATGGTCTCTTCGCCACTCAAAAGAGCGGTCGCCGGTGTAAAATTCGCATGGATATTATAATCCGCGCTGTTTTGCCAGTATTTATTCCCGGGCTTCCCGGAAGAAGTTCGGGTAGCCTTTGTGACCGCCGACTGGAAATTGGTGCTACGGAATAATGGTTGTGAAAAGGCAAGGTTAATGATGAATACGGTGCCCAGGAGGGCAACGAGCTTACTGTATTGCATAAACGAAATAAATAGTTGATACCATCAGGTTAGATCCGGCAAGGTTTATCCATCAACGTGATCCTTCCGCACTGAATTTACCGATAAACTTATAATTATTTTCTTTGAACCGGTATTGAAATACCCGGTGATAATCCTTACTGAACTCCTCTTCCGAAACTGCGTGAATGATATTGCCGATCACATTAAAACCTTCGGCCCTGAAACAGATCATCACATTCTGAACAACCGAGCCTTCTTCATTCAATCCCTGGAAGAGCCGGTTCACCTGTGTCTTATCAAATTCCGATTTAACCCCCTTCATCCCCTGGATGGTATTCCGGCAGCGGTTATAGGGATCGCTGGTCTTGATATCGGTCGACTGATATAAGATATGGTCAAAATAAATATCTTTAAAATGATTGTCGAGGAAGCTTCCAAAAGCCTTGCCTTCATCAGTCAAATGGAGGTATTCGGCCCTGCTCTTCTCATCTGTATTGATCTTTCCATGACGGACGATATAAAGGTTAGTGCTCATAATAATAAGGAATTTTGTTCTCCTAAGGCTTTAGGGGGAAGAAGAAGGTGATTATGTTTATGCCGGTGAATTTACGCTTTTTTTGGCAGAAGACCGGTTATATATTCGACCTACACTACTAATGACTCAAAAAAGATACTGCCATCCTGTCACCATATCCCCTGTTTTAACTATATTTGCTCCTCTAAAAATTTGTCGGAAAATGCCCGAATTATTGACCCATAAAGTACATGATAAAGCAAGGCAGTGCGAAGCTTATGCCCCCTTTGCCCATGATGTTAAGGCAAATAAGAAATTTTTTTTTATCGAAAGCTATGGCTGCGCCATGAACTTCGCCGACAGTGAAGTGGTGGCCTCCATCTTACTGAACAATGGTTTTGGGGCCACCGGTAATTTTGAGGAGGCCGACATCATATTCGTGAACACCTGCTCCATCCGCGAAAAAGCCGAAGCCACGGTAAGAAAACGCTTATCCGAATTTAAAAAAATAAAGAAAACAAGGCCGGGCTTATTAGTGGGTGTGCTGGGCTGCATGGCAGAAAGGCTGAAGGAAAAATTCCTGGAAGAAGAAAAGCTGGTAGACATCGTGGTAGGGCCCGACGCCTACCGGACATTGCCCGCGCTGATCGAAGAAGCGGAGACCGGGCAGCGGGCGGTGAATGTTTTATTGAGCCGGGATGAGACCTATGCCGATATCGCACCCATCCGTCTTAACAGCAACGGGGTCACCGCCTTCGTAAGCATCATGCGGGGATGTAACAATATGTGCTCCTTCTGCGTGGTGCCGTTCACGAGAGGCAGGGAAAGAAGCCGCGACGCCGATTCCATCATCCATGAATGCAAAACATTATTTGAAGACGGCTACCGCGAGGTAACCTTGCTTGGGCAAAATGTAGACAGCTATTACTGGACGGCCTCCCCAAACCCGTCCCGGGGAGGGGCTTATGAAGAACCTGTTTCTTTTGCCGGACTTTTAGAAATGGTGGCACAGGTTTCTCCATTATTACGGGTACGCTTTTCAACATCACATCCAAAAGATATTACCGACGATGTTCTGTACACGATGCTGAAATACGGGAACATCTGCAATTATATTCATCTGCCCGTGCAAAGCGGTAGCAGCAGGGTATTGCAAATGATGAACAGGGCCTATAGCCGCGAATGGTATATCGCCAAAGTGAACCGCATACGGGAACTGATACCCGATTGCGGATTGTCGACCGACATGATCGCCGGCTTTTGCACCGAAACAGAGGAGGACCACCAACAATCCCTGAGCCTGATGGAATATTGCAAATACGACCTTGCCTACCTGTACTTTTATTCAGAAAGGCCCGGAACCCTCGCCGCCCGCCGTTTTGAAGACGATGTACCCCTTGATGTGAAGAAAAGAAGGCTCCAGGAACTGGTTGACCTCTATCGCGTACACTCTTTGCAAAGTATGCAGAAAGATGTAGGCAAGACCTTTACCGTTTTAATTGAAGGAACTTCTAAAAAGAATGAGAACGAATTATTCGGAAGGACGGATCAGAATAAAGTGGTGGTTTTTCCAAAAGGTGATCATAAGAAAGGCGACTATGTACAAGTTCATATTACATCATGTACATCAGGCACGCTTTTAGGAAAAAACCCCTAAGGTGGAACCGTGTCAAGGCTTTAAAAAGTATTTTGCTTAATTGATGAAAAAAATAAAAAAAATAAAAAAAATTATTCTCCTCAGTTTCTCCACCCGCTGGAGGCAGAGGGGATTACATTAATATGGACTTACAACAAATAAAAAACCGTTTCGGCATCATCGGCAACTCACCCTCGCTCAACCATGCGCTGAACGTGGCGGTACAGGTAGCGGGTACCGACCTGAGCGTACTCATCAATGGTGAGAGCGGCGTGGGCAAGGAAGTTTTTTCGCAGATCATCCATGCGCTCAGTGTAAGAAAACACAATCCATTCATCGCCGTGAACTGCGGAGCCATTCCCGAAGGCACCATCGACTCCGAATTGTTCGGACATGAAAAGGGTTCTTTCACCGGGGCCGTGGACAGCCGTAAGGGTTATTTTGAAACGGTGAACGGAGGCACCATCTTCCTGGATGAGATCGGTGAACTGCCCCTGGGTACCCAGGCTCGCCTGCTTCGTGTACTCGAGGCCGGTGAATATATCCGGGTGGGCAGCAGCAAGGTGCAAAAGACCGATGTTCGCGTGATCGCCGCCACCAACAAGGAACTGATCGAATACACCCATACGAACAGGTTCAGGGAAGACCTGTATTACCGTTTGAATACCGTACCGATAAGGGTACCCGCATTGCGCGAAAGACAGGAAGACATTCCCCTCTTGTTCAGGAAATTCGTTACGGACTTCGCCGACCGCTATAAATCAACGCCGGTACAACTCGATGATGCCGCAAAAGATGTGTTAATTAACTATCCCTGGCCGGGCAATGTGCGGGAATTGAAGAATATTGCGGAACAGATTTCGGTGCTCAGCAAGGATAAGATCATTACAGCGAACCTGCTGAAAAGCTTTTTACCCGAACACAATTATTCGCGGTTACCCGTCCTGGCAAGCGGCGTAGGAGCCGTCAGCCAGACAGAGTTCGCAAATGAAAGGGATATTCTGTACAAACTTTTCTTCGACATGAAGAAAGATGTGAATGAACTGAAGAAGATGTTTTTCGACCTCCTGCAGAATCCGTCGCTGGCGCAACACGCCACCCTTTTTACGCAGGATGCGAACCTGAGAGAACTGAACAATGTGCATACACAGGTAGGGTCGGCACAGCAGCCGGTATTCATCCAGCACAACAACGATACCATCCAGCAGCATGAAGAAGTGGAAGAATCACTCAGTATCGTTGATAAGGAAAAAGAACTCATCATCAAGGCACTGAAAAAACATAAAGGCAAACGCAAAGACGCATCCCTGGACCTGGGAATCAGCGAGCGGACACTGTATCGTAAATTAAAAGAGTATGATATTGAAGAATGAGAAAACAGACTCAGGCTACAAGTTGCAAGCCTCAAGTAGAAGCGGGCTAAGTTATTGGTTCCTGGCTTGTGGCTTGTTTCTTGCGGCTATAAGCATTCAGGCCACCTGCAAATACGGTTTCAAAGACACTTCTCCCATACCCACCGAAGTGAAAACCTTCCGGGTGAATTATTTCGAGAATAAGGCGCAGTATGTGAACCCTCAACTGAGCCCACAGCTTACAGAAAAACTCAAACAGAAGATCATCAATACCACACGGCTGCACCAGACCAATAATGAAGACGCCCATTATGATATCAGCGGTTATGTTTCGCAGTATTTTACCAGTACCACGGGTATCAGTAACAATAATGCCAGCATCAACAGGTTATCCATATCGTTTCACCTCGTTTTTAAAAACAGTCTCGACGATAAAAAGAATAATGAATGGGACCTTTCCAAGAATTTTGATTTCCCGGCCAGCCAGAGCCTATCGCAGGCGGAAGCTGCCTTGAATAATGAAATAATAAAAGGGCTGGTGGAAGATATATTTAATAAGATATTTTCGAACTGGTAAATATTTTAGAGTTTGTGTTTGTATTTTGTAGTTTAGATTGCAGTCACCAACTATGAACGATAGGCAATAGGCAATTGACAATAGTGGAAACGTACTGGAAATGAATCATAAAACTCCCCTTTGGGGATGGGGGCAGGAACGGGAACAATAGGCAATAGGCAATTGACAATAATGGATAAGTACTGGAAACGAATCATAAAACTCCCCTTTAGGGCCTGCCTGCCGGTAGGCAGGGATGGGGGCAGGAACGGGAACAATAGG
>JAYWAZ010000252.1:0-3994 GCA_043781975.1 Bacteroidota bacterium | reverse complement strand
ATGGGGGCAGGAACGGGAACAATAGGCAATAAATATCCTCCGATTTAATGAATTATGGAAAATACCCTTCTTTTTGAGCAGTTATTTAAGCGGAATTTCAGTGATGTCAATAATAAAAACGTACTGGAAAGAATTTCTGCTGAGCACCCCTATTTTTCACCTGCCGGGTTTTATTTGTTGCGGCTGACAGAAAAGGGCACGGAAGGATTTGTCAAACAAGGAGCGAAAACAGCCCTGCTTTTCAATAACCCCCACTGGCTGAATTTCCAGTTACAACACACCGATCGCCATCCTGCCTTTCAGCAGGAAGTGCCACCCGTGGTGGAGGAAGAAATGAAAACCCTTATTCCGGATACGGCGCCTGTAAACACCGAAGATGACCAACGGGATCAGCAGGCGAACCCGGATCATCAACTGCAACGGGTACCCGAAACCAATGACCAGATCTTTGCTCCTGACAATACCGATAACAATGATGATGAAGCCCTGATGGAAAAAGAGATCGAACCCATGAAATTGACAATGAGGCTTCCGGCAATGAATGAAGCGCCTGCAGACGATACCCTTTTATTTGAACCCATGCACCTGGTGGATTATTTTGCATCGCAGAATATCAAACTGAGCGAGGAAGAACAGGTATCAGACAAACTGGGCAAGCAACTCAGAAGTTTCACCGAATGGCTTAAGACGATGAAAAAACTGCCGGCCTTTGACCCCGGTCAGCCCGGCATGGCTACCGGGAAGGCGGGCGAACTGGCAGACCTGAGCGTACAGGCGCAGGCCGAAAAAAGCAACAGGGAAGAAGAAGTGATCACCGAACCGATGGCCGAAGTCTTTGCCAGTCAGGGAAAAATGGGCAAGGCGATTGAGACCTATCAAAAATTAAGTTTGATGTATCCTTCCAAAAGCGCTACATTTGCAGCCAAAATTGAACAATTAAAAGATAACTGATATGTTAGTTTTATTCGGAATTTTAGTGATCATCGCCTCTGTGATCCTGGGCCTGATCGTATTGATACAGAACCCAAAAGGCGGGGGCCTCTCTTCCAGCTTTGGCGGTTTCGGCAACCAGCTGATGGGCGTTAAGCAAACCACGGATGTGTTGGAAAAAGGAACCTGGCTGTTTGCGGCCATTGTTGGCGTACTTTGCCTGCTCTCGCCTGCCTTCATTCCAAAAACAGGTACCGGTTCATCCAATGACGACCTGTTGAAAGGGGTTTCCGCGCAACCGCAGAAGAACACGCCGCCACCCACCAACACGGTGACTATACCTGGTGCGAAAGATTCGGGTAAATAATCAAACGCAGTTAATTTGTAAAATATTCACTACCCTGTCAACCAATGGCAGGGTTTTTTATTTTATATTGTCAAGGATACCATCACATGAAAAAGAAAATAATTTACGGCATAGGGCTCGTCTTGATAATAGCAGGCGGCTTCATCGCCTGGGAAGTTTTCGGTCCCACCATTGCGGCCCCGCAGGGAAAATATCTTTATATCCATCACGGTGATGGCTATGCCGAAGTGAAAGCGGCGCTGATTGACCAGAAGATCATCAGCGGCAGTTTCTTCTTTGAGCGCATTGCCCGGCAATTGAAATATACCAATGCAGTAAAGTCGGGCCGCTATGAAATAAAGAACGGCACCAGCCTTTTCAACCTGGTAAGAATGCTCCGTGCGGGAAAGCAGTCGCCCGTAAACCTGGTCATCACCAAATTAAGGACGGAGGAAGACCTGGCGCAAAAGATAGCCGCCAATTTCGAATGCGACTCGGCTTCCTTCATGGCCCTGATCACGAATGAAGACACGTTGCATAAATATGGCCTGGAAGATCATACCATGATGACCGCGGTGATACCCAATTCTTACAGTATATTCTGGAACAGTTCCCCGGAAAAGATCTTTAAGAAATTAGTTTCCGAAAAGGATAAGTTCTGGAACCCCGAAAGGATCAGTAAAGCCGCCGCGCTGCGCATGACGCCTGAGCAGGTGTATACCATGGCCAGTATCGTGGAAGAAGAAACGAACCGGGAAGAAGACAAGGGGAACATTGCCAGCGTATACATCAACCGCATTCAATCCGGGCAGCGGCTCGAGGCCGACCCCACCATCAAATTCGCACTCAGGAATTTTGGATTGAAGCGGATACGTGAATCGCACATACAGGCAGCCGCTGCCTCGCCTTACAGCACTTATGCCAATAAGGGTTTGCCACCCGGCCCTATCTGCACCCCTTCTACAAAGACAATCGATGCCGTACTGAACGCCCCGGTCACCAATTATTTATTTTTTGTTGCCCGGCCCGACAGGTCAGGATTATCCAACTTCACCAGTTCCTACCAGGAGCATATGATCAATGCAAAGAACTACCAGCATTATCTGGACAGTATAAATATTAAATAAGGGTTTTAATTTTTAATTGCTAAATGGTTAAATTGCTGTGTGGTAATTTTGCCATCCCAATGACAAATGACCAATGACAAAATTCATCCGCATATTGGTTACCAAAACACCCCTTGGATTTATTTTACGTAAATCGATGCATTGGCACCTGCCCGGCTTCGAAGGGGTTCCGCTGTACGACGTCATTAAATTCTTTTACCGGCAGGTTAAAAAAGTGGGACTCACAGAAAGAGCTTCCGCCGTTGCATATAATTTCATCATGGCCATACCGCCATCATTTTTATTTTTATTTACCCTCATCCCGCAACTCCCCTTTTTTAATAAAGGAGACCTGCAAAAACAGGTGATCCTGATCATCCGGGACGTCATTCCGGCGGAAGGATACAATAAGAACATCATCCTGTTCATCAACAATACTTTTTTTAAGACCCCTGTTTTCAGTTTATTATCTTTTGGCCTCTTGCTGGCGCTTTTCTTCGCCTCTAACGCCATGATGGGGCTCATGCGCTCCTTCAATAAAAATTATATCGGTTTTCAAAAAAGAAAGGGGCTGCACGACCGCTGGATCGCCATCAGGCTCACCACGCTAATATTTGGCCTGGTACTGGGTTCGCTCATCCTAATGATCACACAGGCGGGCCTGTTGAAATGGTTTGGAGTAAAGAGCCATACCTGGCGCGACGTGATCTTCTATGTGCGGTGGATCGTCATCGTGTCGCTCGTATTCTATTCCATCGCCTTCATTTACAAATACGCCCCTGCGGTTCATAAGCGATGGCGGCTGGTATCACCCGGAAGCATACTGGCTACTACTTTATGTCTCATGGGTTCGATGGGTTTTTCCGCCTTTGTAAATAATTTTGGAAAATACAACGCCCTATACGGATCTATCGGTACCATCATCGTGCTGATGGCCCTTATTTATATCAATTCGCTGGTATTACTTATCGGATTTGAACTGAATGTAAGCATCAAATCCCTGAAAGCCATTGCGGATGAACGGGATGCCCGGGAAGCGGAGAAAGCCAGCGAAAAAGCCATGAACTCTTAACAGCAAATTACAGGAACGGTCATTAGTTATTACAGCAGATCACGTAACTTTAAAAAAAAATCAAATTATGAAAAAAGTATTTTTCCGCAGGATGACCTGGGTTACCGGGATGGCCGCTGCTGCCTGCATTGCCCTGGCCTTTTCTTCCAGCGACCCCTTACCCATTGGCGGTGCGATGCCGAAGGCTGACCTTAAACTGAAAGATATTTCAGGCAAGGAGATCGCCATCAGGGACGTGAAAAAAGAACATGGCCTGTTGGTGATGTTCAGCTGCAATACCTGCCCCTTCGTGATCAAGAACCAGCAACGCACCGTGATTGTAGGTGAATACGCCAATAAAATGAATGTAGGTTTCATCGTATTGAACAGCAATGAAGCACAACGCAGCAGTGACGACAGTTATGAAGCCATGCAGGCCTACGCCAGGAGCCAGCATTACAACTGGAATTACGTGGTAGATAAGAACAATGAGGTGGCCGATGCCTTTGGCGCCAACCGTACGCCTGAATGTTTCTTATTTGATAAGAACCTGAAACTGGT
>JAYWAZ010000251.1:0-28856 GCA_043781975.1 Bacteroidota bacterium | reverse complement strand
CTTTTAGATTTACCTGAATTACCGGATTACCCCTGCTGTATTTCAGAGAATTATCCAGTAAATTAAAGACCACGCTTAGCAAATGCAGCCGGTCGGCCTGCAGGGTCATATCGCCTTCGCTGGTCAGGCTAAGTGAGGCGTGATGTTTTTCCAGTTGCAGGCGCATGGAGGTCGCTACTTCGTTCACTACTGCTTCGAAGTCAACGGTCTCGAATTTCAGTTCGATCTCTTTTTTCTCCAGCATGGATAATTTCAGCACCTTGTCCACCAGCAAACTCAATCTTTGCAGTTCATTGGAAGAAATATCAAGGTATTCCCGGGTACGTTGCGGATCCTGCATGGCATTGAAATTTTTCAGCGCCTCGATGGCCACACCTACGGTAGCAATGGGTGTCTTCAGTTCATGAGTGATATTACTGATGAATTCATTTTTGATCTCTGCCAGGCGGTATTGCCGTACAAGCGTACGGTATAATAATATAAAAGAAAGTAGGGTAACCCCTACCAGGAAGAGCGAAAATAAAATGGGGGCCATTATCCTTTTCAGCAGATAGGGCATACTGTTGCCAAGCTTTAGTTCATAAGTGACGGGGTGTACAAAACCGATCGTTACCTCAGACATATCAGGCGCTTCATCCATCTTTGCACTATCCAGCCTGAAAATAGCAAAAGGAATATCCAGTTTTTCCGTCTTCAGTGTTTTGGCATATGCTTTCGTTATCTCTGGAAGTTTCAGGCTGTCCTGCAGGGAATCCACTCCCGACAGAAATTTATACATCTTATTACCATTTACTTCCACCCGCTCTTCAAAAGTTCGGGGAACTGAATCATGGTGGTTAAAAATTGTCGTATTATCCATGGCGATGACCATGCCCGGGGAGTTTTTGGGATCTTTTCTTAGCGAGTCCATTAATTTATCCCTGATGGAATTCACCATGGTGATCATCTTTTGCCGGGGAAAAATGTTTAGCTGTACCTGCTTTTCACCGGGCACATCATCAGAAACAAAAACCCGTAATTTACCATTATGAACGGAATCATCACTACCTGGGTCGGTCAGTTTGAATTTGATGGCCTGCAGCCGGCGCACCGTTTCCTGGAAATGTACGTTGGCCTTTATCTCCATCGATCTTTTTTCACGTTCATAGCTATTATTCAGCCAGTACACCTGGAAACCGGTGATCACCAGCAGCGTGACGCCCATTAATGCCGTAAGCCATCGTAATTTCTTCATACGGGATACAAAAATAGCTTTTTACCCCGGTTGCAATGCAGGCCTTTAACCTTAATTAACTTTAAAACAAGGGTTTTTAACCTCCCGGAGTTAAACGAAAACATATTTTTGAACCAAAATTAAACCGATATGAAAAAATTATTTTTTGGATGCGCAGCTGTATTATCCTTAAGCTCCCTGTACGCACAACAAAAAGAGGGCGTGGTTATTTATGTACGCACCATGCAGATGCAGATACATATTAATGACAACGACCAGGTTCAGCAAATGCTGCCGAAATCCCGTACCGATAAATTCGAGCTCTCTTTCGGTAACAACCAGTCTTTATGGAAACACGTTGATGAAGATCAGCAAAATGATGAGTTCGGCGGTGGCGGCATGCAGATAAAAATGATGGCCCCGGGTACGGAAGATGTCACCTACTGCAATTTTGACAAGACCTGGAAAGTAGAACAGCGGGAGCTCTTCGGAAAAAAATTCATTATAGCAGACAGCATCCGGAAACTGAATTGGAAAATGGGTGAAGAAACGAAAACCATTCTTGGGCATAACTGCCGCAAAGCGGTCACACAGCGTTATGGCAAACGCACGACCATGAACATCAACAACGGCGTAATGGAGAAAAAAGAACTCAATGACACCACCAATATTGTGGCCTGGTTCACCACGGATATTCCTGTTTCCGCAGGGCCCGAAGTTCAGGGGCAGTTACCTGGACTTATCCTCGCGCTGGATATGAATGACGGTCGCATGACCTATGTTGCAGCTTCGGTATCTCCAAAGGTTGACCTGGTTTCCATTAAAGAACCCGGTAAAGGAAAAAAAGTGACGCCCGATGAATTTGCCGCTGAAAGAAATAAGATGATGGATGAGATGCAGAAAAATAACCAGGGAGGAAATGGCAACCGGGTGATAAGAATACAGAATTAATATATCTATAGCCACGTAAAACAGCCGTTCCGACAAAGCGGGGCGGTTTTTTTTGCTTACTATTCTAACTTGGACCTCACGAAAAGAACTTATATTACTGTATGTCCGGGTTCTCCATTTTACCGCTTACCTAAATGATCTTATATATGACGCTATCCCGGATAAATACAAAACCTTCGGTCATATTAACCGGCATCTTATTGTCCATAACGCTATACGTAGTAATGTCGCTTGCCAAAACAAACTTTTCGGTCCGGCAGTAATGACCGAGGTCTCAACCGTGAATTCATTTTTCTACTCGAGGTTGATCCTGTGGTTGTATCTATTGTTAGTTTATGTGTATGTTGTAAAAGTGGAAAGCAGCGTTTCTTGCTCTGGGCAAAAAAAAGATATTCTGCCCTGTTCTATATTATTTCAATAGTACTTATTCTGCTAAGCATAATCATTGTAATAGGAGTACTATCAAAAATTGAAGCTTATTATGGCCTGAGCAACAGCGACAAACTGAAGGCCATGCTGCAGTTGCTATGGAAGAACAAAGCCTTATTACTTTTCACCACCCTTACAGCGGGAATCATGGAAGAATTGCTTTTTAGAGGGTACCTGATGCCGAGGTTACAGTTATTCCTGAAGAATATCTGGCACACATTGATCATCTCCTCCCTGCTTTTCGGGCTCGCCCATGATTCCTACGGCAGCTGGACGCAAATGATCAATCCGTTCATCATTGGACTCATCTTTGCATTTCATTATCAAAAATACAGGAATATCAAAGTCTTGATCCTTTGTCATTTTTTGCTTGACTTCATATCAGTATTGACCACCCATTGATTGAAATGGTCTGCATCACAACAGGTCTTAGTCTATCTTGTTATCACTTTCATCCCGCCGCCTTCCTTGTTCAATCCTGTCTTACTTAAACTATAGGTGAAGCTTAATAAAAAGAAACGACGCAGGTTTTTAACGCTGTTGTCTTCGATATAATTCTGGCTGGCACTGCGGCTAATGCCAATATTCCGGTCCAGTAGATCACTTGCTGATAATTTTATTTCCCCCCGGTTGAAATGTAGCACCTGTTTGCTGACGGAGGCATTCCACAGTGGCACTTTTTTATCATACCCTGCCGCCTGCTGGCCATTGATAAGGTAAGTCAGTTCCGTGGCGATGAAAAACCCTTTCGGCAATTGCCAATCCACGCCGGCGGTATAATCCTGGTTAACATAGCGTGTATCCCTTGCCGATCGCAATGAATATTTGGTATTGTAAAAATTCAGGCCGGCGCTTAGTGCAAGGTTCAGTTTCTGGGTGGGGCTCATATCCAGTCTTATTTCGGGACCAACATTTACCGACCTGATCCGGTTGGGTGCTGAATTCACCAGTTGTTTGCCCCGGTAATAACTGAAATTACCGCTGATGTCAATGGTTCCCTTTAAAAACCGTACCGGCAAACCATAACTCAGCGTACCACTCATCTTGTATACCCCATTCACATTCACCGGCATCACCGAATCGATCCCCAGGCTGTTTATCTGATCGTTGTTCACGATCTTGTTTTGGGTTTCCTGCAGGTTGATAAAGGCAAAGAAATTCCTGTTCTTGAAAGGATTGACGAAAGAGGCGTTGAAGCGGATATTGTGACTAAACTCCTGGTTAAGCCCGGGATTTCCCAGTTTGATATACAGCGGGTTCGTATTATCGGGTATGGGTTGCAGTTGTGTAATGGTAGGTTGATTGGTGCTGGTACTGTAATAAAGCGAAAGGTTCTTGAAGCGGGTAAAATAATACTGGAACCTGGCATTGGGTAAAAGATTATCGTACCCTTTCCTGATCACCGAAGCCTTGTTGCCGCTGGTTCCTTCCAGGTCGGCATGTTGCCAGGTCAGGCCTGCCGCATAATTATATTTTTTTGCCTGTTTGCGTATGCGGAACCCGGCGTTTTTATACGCGTACACGCTGCTGTAATCATTGGTGAGTAAATTATTCACCAGGTCGAATTTGCCGCTGCTGTTATTGTAATCGTAGGCTTCCTTTGAGGAGCTGTTCTTGCTGTAACTGCTTCCAAGGCTAAATTCCAGCAATGTCTTTTTAAATAAAGGTTCAGTATAGATCACCCTTGCATTATAGCCCTTCAGGTTGTTGTCATTCCGGTTTTTTTGATTCACGGAGTCACGGTTAAGCAAGACACCCGACTGGTCATAAAATCCTGTGGCTGACAGCAGTCTTCCGTCACCATTGCTATTATTGAAATTACCAAGCAGGTTTAGGGAGAAGGTTCGTCCCCTGTGCTGAAATTTCTTCCTGAATAAGATATTGGTGTTGAAATTATAGCCGCTGCTGTTCGACCGGTTATCGCTGTTACCATCATTGGATCTCACCAGCTGCCCCGACAAAGTGCTATAATCGGATATATTCCTGTTTTTCGTTTCCTGGTAACTGAAAGCTGGCGATATTTTAAGTGAAGTGAAAGAATCGATCTGGTAGTCGGCACTGAAATTGAGCCGGTGATTGTTATTCACATTATCGGTGTATGAATTTTGCCGGTACAGGTTGTCAGGTAAAAAATACTGCCGCTGCAAATGGCTTTCGCGCTTTGGATTGAAGCGGCTGTAGAAATAATTGCTTTGGAAATCGGTTTTATTGCCAATGATATTATTATAGTTGAACCCGCCCCCGAACGTGGTATTGATACCGTTATTGTTACCTCCCAGCAGGCCCGCCAGCGGATCATCGGGGCCAGTACTGATATTGATATTACCGCCGCCCCCCTTTAACTGGTTCAGGGCTCCCGTGAAATTTAAAACGTCCATAAATGAAAATCCTTCCGCATTGGTATTGTTTCCCATCCCGATCACCGACATCTGCCTGGCCCCCCGGAATGAATTAACATTAATTTTCCCCTGGTACCGGCCATTATTACCCGCTCCCGCGTTCGCCTTTCCAAAAAGGCCCTTATGCCTGTCTTTTTTTAGTTTCAGATTGATGGTCTTTTCGCTGTTGCCGTCATCAAAACCGGTAAGCTGCGCCTGGTCGCTGACTTTATCATATACCTGCACCTTGTCTATGGCGTCGGCCGGCAAATTCTTGGTGGCGACCTTGGGATCGTTGCCAAAGAATTCTTTTCCGTCTACCAGCACCTTCTGCACCTTTTCGCCCTGCGCCTTCACGGTTCCGTCTTTTTCAACCTTAACTCCGGGCAGTTTTTTTAACAGGTCTTCCACGCTTGCATTGGGCTGCGTTTTAAATGAACCTGCATTGTACTGTACCGTATCGCCCACCAGTGTTACCGGGGGAGCTTCTGTTTGTACGACCACTTCATCCAGCAATTTTGTCCTGTCGCTCATTACGATTTTATCGAGATGGATGTTTTTATTCGCGTCGGCAATGGTAAATACCTTGTTTGAATTATGATAGTTAACATGGGTTACAAGCAACCGGTACTCACCGTTTGGGATACCCGTTAATTCAAAGCGGCCGGCATTGTCGGTCATCGTAAAGGAGACCAATGAAGCGTCTTTTTTCAGCAGCAGCGTTACCGTAGCGCCGGCAACCGGTCTTTTCGCTAATGTATCGACCGTAATTCCCATTACCGACCCCGACTGCTGTGCGATACCGGGTATCAACCAACAAAAAAAGAAAAACAATAAACAGTTGAATTGCTTCATGGCCATACTTTTATCGTACAAATGTATCCGCCATGCCCGGTAACTACGGTTAAATAACTTTGGTTTAATGTTAAAAATTGTTAAAGAAAAAAAATATTTCCTGCTTTTCATTAAACTCCGGGGTCGCTGCACGGTCTATTAAATAGAAACAAAAAACAATTATTTAATAACCAATTAAAATTTTTTTATGAAAAAAGATATACCCCTTGAGCTTTCAAGAACAGAAGCCATCGTGTTTATACTATTGGTTTGCTGGATACTGGCATCCTGCTTTGTTCCCCTGCCCGAAGTAAGTTCTCTGGGAAGTTAAACCAGGTACTCTACCCGTTTTTTACGCCGGCTTATACAATAAGTCCGGCTTTTTACACAATAATAGCCGCTGCCCACCGTTACAACTGATACAAATCGTTACACTATGAGTAAATCCGAACCCCAAAGCAGTTCTACGCATGTATTCATCCGGGTACTGAAAAGTTTTATCAGGAAACTACGTCAAAGCCCGGATATTTATCCCATCCGCTATTATAAAAAAAGCCGCCGTTTTCGTCGTCACTGGCATGGGCCCATCGTAAAATAAGCAACCTTCTTTCGGAAATTACCGGATCTGGAAATTCAGCAAAACCGCTCTTGACAAAGCTGTAAAGCTGTATTAGCTTTATGATTCTAAATCCGTTCCCCATGAGAAAACGTACACCCCCACCCGCCAACACAGGCAAATTGATTAAATTGCTGATCACTTTCTTCAGGGATTTTTTTAACGCCAATACCAACCGGGAATTCAGGAGGTTGAAAGATTTTATTTCTTCCTGATCATTGTGCTGTCCCTGGCCGTTGTCCCACCGACCGGAAGAATACTTATTACACCTTAATATCGTTTTGAATCACAGATCTGATTAGCTGAATAAATATTCCACATCTGATTTCGTGAGGGCCTTTACAAAACTGGCGTCATCGGCAATCAATTCACTGGCGAGTTTGCGCTTGCGTTCCTGCAGCTGCAGTATTTTGTCTTCGATGGTATCGATACAGATCATGCGGTAGGCAAAGATATTTTTCGTTTGCCCGATACGGTGTGTACGGTCGATGGCCTGTTGCTCCACCGCCGGGTTCCACCAGGGATCAACGATATAAACATAATCAGCGGCGGTCAGGTTCAATCCCACGCCCCCTGCCTTCAATGAAATGAGAAATACCCGGCATTCATCGTTGTTCTGGAAATGCTGAATGGCTTTTTCCCGGTCAGCGGCAGAAGTGCTTCCGTCGAAATATTCAAAAGGCACTTCTTGTTCTTTGAGTTTCGCTTTTATCAGGGCCAGCATTCCCAGGAATTGGGAGAAAACCAGGGCCTTGTGGTCGCCGATATTTTCGGCGATCTCCCTGGCAAGTTCATCCAGCTTTATGGAATGATTGGGATATTTTTCTTCTTCATTCAGGATGGCGGGGCTGTCGCATATCTGCCGCAGTTTCATCAATCCCTGTAAAATGGTAAGCTGCGATTTATCGATGCCCTGCTGATCAATGGTGCCCATGATCTTATCCCGGTAACTGTTCCGGTAAGCATCATAGATCTTACGTTGTTCTTTTTCCATCTCGCAGAATAAAATGGTCTCCGTTTTATCAGGAAGGTCCTTGGCAACCTGTTCCTTGGTACGGCGCAGGATAAAAGGATATAATAGTTTGCGAAGGTGTTCTTTCTGTTCCTGTTCGCCGAATTTATCGATGGGCGTGGCGAATTCATTCCGGAAATATTCCATATTCCCCAGGAGGCCGGGGTTTAAAAAATTCATCTGGGCGAAAATGTCAAACGTATTGTTCTGCAAAGGGGTACCGCTCATGCATAACCGGTTTTTCGCGTTGAGCAGGCATGCCGCCCGGGTAACTTTTGAAGAAGGATTCTTTATCGCCTGGCTCTCATCCAGTATCACGTAATCAAAGTTGATCTTCAGCAGCAGCTGGATATCGCTTCGAAGAGTGCCATAGGTGGTAATAACGATATCATGCTGCTGCAGTTCATTGTGGTCGCGGCTACGCGTACTGCCATGATGTATATGCCATCCCAGGGAAGGGGTAAATTTTTCCACCTCGTTCTTCCAGTTATAGATCAGCGTGGTTGGGCAGACCACGATCGTCTTTATTGATCCGTTGATTTCCTTATAATGATGCAGCATGCTAAGGGCCTGTACTGTTTTTCCCAATCCCATATCATCGGCCAGAATACCGCCCCAGCCCACATCATTGAGGTAGCTGAGCCATTGGTAACCCGAGGTTTGATAGGGCCTTAGTATTGGCTGCAGGTCTATCGGCGCTTCTATTTCAGGGATGTGTTTGAATTCCCTGAGCCGCTCAAATTTTTCATCCAGCTCAAAACTGAGCTCCGTTTCATCGCGGTTCTCATAGAGCTCATCGATGACACTCATATGGTATTTCGACAGTCGCAACTGGTTGTTGCGCCCGTCGCCCACTTTGAACAGGAGGGAATATCTTTTCAGCCATTCGTCGGGCAGTATACCCAGCGTGCCATCGTTCAGCTGCACGAATGACTGCTTGTTAACCAATGCCTTTTTTATGTCGTCTATACCAACACGTTGTTCACCGAATTCAATTTCCACTTTCGCGTCAAACCAGTCGAGCCCGCTGCTGACATGTATATGTGTATTGGGCCTGGCGGTGTTGAACCTGAAATTACGAAGCGCCTCAAACCCATATACCGGCACTTTCATTTCCTTCATAGCGTCTATGAATAAGAAGAACCAGTTGTTGCGTAATACATCAGCACCCTTCAGCACCAGACTGTTGTTGTCGTTTGGCCGTACGAAAAGGGTGTGTAGCCCTTCCAGCTTTTTAATGAAATTCTCTTCCGCGGTTTTGTTCCGTTTAACGATTAGTATCTTATCCCCCTCGGGTATGATGATATTTTCGCGGTCGGTGGCTTTTGTTTCAAATCCCTTATAGGTAAAAATGGGTTGAAATACAAGGTAGTCGCCCTTTTCCTGTAACTGCAACTTCACTTCCGGCTCACCGCTTTTTATTTCCTTGACAAGGCTTTTATCAAATTCCACCTGGTATTCTTTTGTCAGCGGCAATATTACTTTCTGTAATTTATCCGGCCAGTTTTCTTTGCTGATGCGGATGTTGCCGTCCTTCAGGAATTTTTCGGCCTGCAGGATGTCTTCCGGCTTTTGCCAGAGGTACATCACATGATCATATAAGAACACGAGGCTGGTGCCGCATTGTTTATCGGTGAACGGGATGCCTTCACCCTGGACCTTCACCGTACAGGCGATCTCGAAATGGTTGTTCTTTGCCAGCACTTTAAAAACGGGAGCAACAAAATGATCGCTGAGTTCGATCTCGACCATGTTCTCTGTTTTAAAAGCCTTTGCAGCAGGTAGGTAAAAAACAAAATTATTGGCCGACTGCTCTTCAAATAATTTTTTAAGTTTGGGATGCAGGAATTCAGCGATCAGGGCCTTTGTTTCTTCGGGAAGATCATCTCCGTCCGTATGAATGATGTTTTCCCAAATGCCGCTGAAGGGTGAGTTGCGGTCGAGGTATTTGTTGATCTCGCTTTGCTGCAGCTTTCGTACCTGCTGCAACAATTGTTTGTCTTCCTCACTGAGCTGGTCGGTATTTATAAACTTTGCCAGGTCCAGTTTTTCTGCCTTGCCGGTGAATTTTTTATTTTCTTCATCCGCGTCTCCCTGTATAGCCTCCGTGGTAAAATAAGGATATACCCCTGCATTGAAATTGAACACAACTCCCAGTTTTTTGAAAATCGGTTCGGCTTCAGCGACTTCCACCTGTGGGATCTCCGGTACGATAAACGTTTCGGCAGGGCGACTACCCGTGCCCGTACCCGGCATTACTCTTTTAATGGCTGTGTCCAGCACTTTCAAAAAGGGTTTCCCTTCCTTATAGGAGAATTCAAATTTTCCCGAAAGGTCGTCTTCCAGGGTATAGCCGTATATCTGTAACAGTTTGTTTTTTTCCTTATCCCAGTTCCGGATGGTATCAAAATAGTAGGGGCCGTATGAATTCAATAGCTGCAGGAACAATAATGTCTTATGCTCACAGAGCGGGTGTTCCGACTCTCCGCATTTGCAGGACGTGTCGAAATTTCTTTCATCATTCTTCTGTATTACTAACGGATAGGTTTGTCCGTCATAATTGAGTTCCGCTTCCACCCTTTCATCGGCCGCTTTAAGGATATTGGCACAGGTACTCCGCAAAATATTTTCCGCTTCGGTGTAGATCCCCGGCGATGAAAGCAGTTTGATCATTTTCAGTTCGATGTGTTTCATCTTGGCTACCGTATGCCGCTGGTTGTACTGCATGGTGGTGTTGCCCAGCATGTTCTTGTCCATCATCTCCTGCAAACGCAGCAATGCAGCGGCCTCGTGGCGGCAGATATCTCCCAGGTTATAAGGACAGGCGCAACGAACGGAAATGGATTTGGCATCCGTGTATTTCTGTATATATACTTTATAAAAAGTAGCGTAGTTGTCGTCTTTTACCCTGAATACAACGCTGCCCATGAGCTGGTCGTGTTCCACCAGTTCTACAAAACCCATCGAATGGATCTTTTTTCCGCGACGGATCACTTCATCGGAGCCGTTGTTGTAAACATACTTAATCAGGTGTGGTAATGCCAAGTTGCGTTACGGTTTTAATTTTTTATACGGATCAGGTCACTCCGAAAAGGCCAATTTGCAAAAGTAACGAAATTTTTCTGATGGAAACATTGCCAGAGGAAACTTTGTTGAGAATTTATATCGCCTCCGTGCTTTATAAATGGTTTTGCAGGTAAATGTGGTGGGAGAATGGCGGGTTGTTTTATTTTGCGAGCAGTTTTCCGTCTTCATATATGACCAGTACGTTGGCCAGGTCTTCGGTCAGGCAGTATCGGATATCTTTTTCCAGTCCAAACCCGGCAAGCCGCCGGTAGTGCGATATGTCTTTATTTTTCACGAATTCAAAAAGGTCTTTTTTCGCATCGTTGTAAATGGTTGACGCCATCTGGGATGAATCACAATTGATGGAAAAATGTTCTTTTATTTTATGTATAACGGCTCCCGCAAATAAAGTATCCTCGATATTCACCCGGTCCTTCCATGCGGCACATCCCAGTATCACATTTTGTTTTTGTTCAATTAAAAAATTGCAAACCGCCGATAAATTGGCGAAGGACCCGGCGATGATGGTCTTTGCGTTCTTATCCAATGCCATCTGTAATAATTTGGTGCCGTTGGTGGTGGTCAGTACCAGCGTTTTGCCGCCGATGAATTCCTTCGGGTATTCGAAAGGAGAATTGCCGTACAAAAGCCCTTCAGCGACCTTGCCGTCCCTTTCTCCCGCGGTAACGCCTTCTATCTGTTTGCCGATACGAATGCATTCGGCGACACTGTCAACAGGTATCACACATTTAGCGCCATGATGCAAAGCTGTACAAATAGTGGAGGTGGCCCGCAATACATCAATAATCACAACAATACTGTTGCTGACATCATACAGCTGCAAAAGTGCGGGAGAAAGACAAGTGTATAAAACAGGTTTGGTGTTTTCCATGGGTTCAAATTTAATTCAATATCGCCACCCACTTATGAGATTCTGCATAATCTTTGATCACGCGATTCCTGGAGATGAGCATTTTTTCTATATAGGATTTAAGATAAAAGCTATTCACCATTTTCCCGATCAACCCATAGGGTGTTTCAAAACTTACCTTGTCGATCATAATGGTACCGTTTTCGATACCCTTGAAATGGTGTTCGTGCAGAAAACTTATAAAATCACCCTTTACCATTTCATCAATGAAATAATCCGGCCTTTGCATGGCCGATATACGTGAGGTAAAACGCCGGGTCTTAAAAAGATGCCTGGCCTGCCAGGTCACTGTTTCGTTTTCATTGATGAGGCCATTGAGTACGCCATCAATGACTTTTTCATTGGTTTCGATCATGGATATCTTATGCAGGTTGATGCTCCTGCTCAGGTCAAAGACCCGTTCTGCGGGAGCAACAATGAATGTGGTAAGGTGGATGGAGGGCATAAATGATAATTGTATAATCGATAATTGATAATGCTATAAATTCAGAACAGTATTAGTGTCTTTGAACTGCTCAAATTATCCATTATGCAATTATTCATTGTTCATTAAACAAAAGGCATTTTAACCACTTTGGCTTTTAAGAGCGTATTGCGAATGCTGATATATATCTCACTTCCGATGGCGGCAAAATGGCTGGGAACATAGCCCATTCCGATCGCTTTGCCCAATGAGGGAGACTGTGTTCCTGATGTCACTTTGCCAATGATATTCCCTTCAAAATTTTTTATTTCATGATCGTGCCGGGCGATTCCCTTTTCCAGCATTTCGAATCCCACTAATTTTTTTGTCACCCCCTCGGTCTTTTGTTTTTCGAAATGCGCGCTGTTGGTGAATGATTTGGTGAATTTGGTGATCCACCCCAAACCCGCTTCCAGTGGTGAGGTATTGTCATCAATGTCATTGCCGTACAAACAATAGCCCATTTCCAGCCGCAGTGTATCCCTTGCCCCCAGTCCGATGGGTTTTATTCCCTGTGCTACCCCCGCAGAAAATATGGCATCCCATATCTTTTCAGCATCCGTGTCCTTGTCTTCAAAATAAATTTCCACGCCACCCGCCCCGGTATACCCGGTAGCGCTGATCAATACATTGTCTACCCCCGCAAATTTCCCCTTCGTAAACGTATAATATTTCAGGTTCATGATATCCATATCCGTGAGTGGCTGTAATATTTTTGTGGCATTGGGGCCCTGTATGGCCAGTAAACAGGTCTTGCCCGAAATATCATGCATCTCTACCGCCTTGTCATTGAACTGCTGTATCCAGTTCCAGTCTTTTTCAATATTGCCCGCGTTCACTACCAGCATATACACTTTATTGTTTTCGATACAGTATACCAGCAGGTCATCCACGATCCCCCCGGTAAGGTTGGGCAAGCAGCTGTATTGTGCCTTGCCATCGGTGAGCTTAGAAGCATCGTTCGTGGTTATACGCTGAATAAGGTCCAGGGCGTTCGCTCCTTTTAAAATGAATTCACCCATATGACTTACGTCAAATACGCCCGCATTGTTTCTTACGGCTGCGTGCTCATCGTTGATGCCGCTGTAGGATATCGGCATGTTGAAACCGGCGAATTCAGCCATTTTAGCGCCCAGGGCGATATGCCTGGCGGTGAACGGGGTATTTTTCATCAATGAGTGATTTTGAATTTGATAATGAACTGCGGACAAAAGTAAAATAAAAAAGGGACGAGCCCTAAAAAAGAGTCCCGCCATCGCTGGCAGGACCCGTTGGTTTCAACTTCAACTCAACTATTGAAACTATTTTAATTAATATTCATCATGGGTCCGTACATGGGCAGTTTATTAAAACTTAGGGGGCCAGGCTCGTCGGTATTGTCGATCTTTTCCAGCTGCTTTTCAATTTTTTCTTTCGCTTTTTGAAGTGAATCTTTTACTTTCTGCTGTTCCTTTTGCTGTTTCATTTTAATAGAATCAAGCTTATTCACGGGCTGCTCATTATTATAACGGTAATCGTCTTCATTATCGGTTGATACAACAACACCGTTATTGTTAATGCTAACCCTTGTTCTGCCGGGCTTGCCTGCCGGTATTCCCTTCGGGTTATAGAGGTGACCGTCTGCCCGCATCTCATACTCAACATTGGTAGACCAGTCATGGGCCTCATCATCAAAGTCGTATTCCCAGTCATTGTCATTCCAGGGCCCGTGAATACGCACGTTGTTGAACCAGCCAATGCTTCTGTCAATCTTAATGTGTTTGCCAACCGGAACATAAACGGTTATGATTACACGCTGGTTATGAAATTTCTCTGTCTTGTTGATGGCGATTCCCTTGTCCAGTTGTAGTATGGTATCCTTCTGAACGCCGCCGAACTGGATCATGGAAGCTGCATTTTCTGCGGCAACCCTGTTGATACCCCTGGCCATTTTTATCATAGTTACTTTAAAACTGTCGGAAGGAGACTTCACGATCCTTATATCAAAGTTCTTAATGTAAACAGTATCCTCATAGATGCCTTCAAAGGGTTCAAATCTCAGCCAATGGCTACGGGTGTACTTTTCAAGCGCCGAAACCGCGGTGAGCTCCAGTTTACTTACTTTGGGATTCGACAGTGCGATCTCCTGTTCAACGAAATTCTTATTGCTGTAAGTAAACTCCCTGCTGATGGATGCGATCAAAAAGACAACACTGATCCATCCCAGCACCCAAAGGCTGCCAAAGGAAAGGCGTATCAGTTTGCTGTTGCCTTTCGACCTGGCGATCTTTCTGATGATCCAGGTGATGACACCAATGATGGGTACGGCGATAAAGAACAACAGCGTACCCCAGGCATAGGCCTCCTGCCAGCCATCGGAAATGATAAAATCCTTCAGCGGAAAAAATCCGATGGCCAATACGCCAAGGGCGAACAGGCCCGCTACCAAACCAAATCCTACGCAACCAACAATGAAGTATGCGAATATCTTTAAGAGGAAAACGATGATATCCCCCAAAGATCTGCTGCTTCGCCTTGCGACATTATTCGCTTCCGCTGTAAACGCTTTTGTTTTGTTGCCCACCGCAGCGCTGGCTTCTTTACTGAACTTCTGAACCCTTTGCTGTACCCCTTTCATTTCTTCCACTACGGAATTCTTGATGGAATCGATGTCTACTTTTTCGCCTTTCATCTCCAGTTTTTCCGCCGTGGTAAAGGCTTCGGGTATCACCAGCCACAAAATAATATAGATGATGAGCGCACCGGGGCTGAATCCTAATCTCAGGAAATTCGGGAAATCCATCATCCCCCAGCGACCCCAACGGAAAACAAAGGACAGGAAGGGCAATAAAAACAATATCCTTGGTATCCAGGCGCTGATACCGAAATAATTACCGATACCGCTGCATACACCGGCGATGATCTTCTCGTCCCCGTCGCGGTACAATTTTTTTCTGGTGCCACCGATCACGGCCGCGGAACTGCCGGGAACAAAGGCCCACAATAAGATATAAGCCAGCAGACCAATTCCGCTGATCACAAATAATATCCTTACGATCAACGCATCAATATTAAAATAATTGGCTATCCCGGCACATACGCCACCAAGTATTTTGTTGTTCTCGTCGCGGTACAAACGTTTATGTGTAGTGGCAGAACTGTTGTTCTGGTAAGATTGCTGATTGCCACCGGTATTTGAAGTTGAGTTTTGATTTGCCGCCTGTGCAATATTATCAGCGTCTTCAAACTCTTCCGGACGTCCCATGCTTTTAATGATCGCGTTCACATCATCGTCCGTGATGCAGGTGCAACCGTCTTTTAAACGTTCCTGGAACAATTCCCCGATACGGCTTTCGATGTCGTTGATGATCTCGTCTTTGCCTTCTTCATTGGCAAAATGTCTGTTCAGGCTTTCGGTGTAGTTTTTAAGCAATTCGAAAGCGGTAACTTCGATAGGAACCACCCGTCCCTGGAAGTTGATATTGATGACTTGTTTCATGGCTTTAATTTTTTGTTTCTTTAGTTATGAGTTGCCCAACAAAAATCATGGCTATACTTTTTTACCTGACTGTCGTCAGGCAGGTTGGGAAGTGTTGAAGTTGTTTTCATTAAAATGCTGTTGTTCGGCGTCGGTCAGCGCTTTCACGGCGTTGGCCAGTTCAAACCAGGTGCTTTCCAGTTCTTTATAAAATTCAGCTCCTTTTGGTGTCAGGGAAAAATATTTCCGTGGAGGACCGCTATTGCTTTCTACCCAGCGATAGGTTAAAAATTCTGCGTTCTTTAACCGGGTGAGCAATGGATATAAGGTGCCCTCCAAAATATTCAGGTTGGCGGCCTTCATCTTGTCGATGATATCCGAAGGATAGGCCTCCCCCTGTTTTATTACAGAAAGGATACAGAATTCCAATACTCCTTTTCGCATCTGGCTGGCTGTGTTATCAATGTTCATGGCTTCATTTTTTAAACCTCACCCCGCCCTCCCGTTTGGAGAGGGCGGGGTGAAGATCTTAGCGAAAAAATAATTTATTCATGGTTATACTTTTCAGAAAGCGAGTGGCAAATGGGAAAACCGGTTCCTTCAACTCACCATTTCCCTCTTCCTATTTGCCAATTTCCACTCGCTTTCTGACACAAAGATAATAATATTTTAGTACTATGCAACACACAATACCATATTTTTTACAGTAGCTGGTGCTGGCCATTAGCTCATTATTTCATGAAACCTTTACCTGTAAGGCATTTCGGGTATTTTATAGGGGTAAAATAATTTTGCCTGGGTTGGATAAATGGCAAATAATTAATGACGAACGGTCGAATTTTTGCCCCAGATTTGGCAAAACTCTGGGTTTAGGATCATAATTTTTGTTCCTTGTTTCAATAAAAACCGGCAATTGATATATTTTCGTATATCACCGTTATGGAAAGAAAAATATATAACCCAATACAAAAAGATCAGGTGATCTTCGTGAAGACCGCTGCAGATACCAATGGCGAATGCACGCTGGTGGAAGTGGAACTGGCGGATGGAGGGGGCGTTGGCCTGCATTACCATAAGACCTATTCCGAAAAATTTGATTGCCTGGAGGGCGAGGTGCAGGTGCAACTGGATAAGACCCTGCATACCCTGAAAGCCCGGGAAACGGCCACGGCCCAACCCAATACCAATCACCTTTTCCGTAACCGTAGCGGGAAGCCCGCAAAATTTTTGGTGGAGCTGAAGCCTGCCAGTCGTGGTTTTGAGCAATCGCTTCAGATCGGGTACGGACTAGCGGGCGATGGATTATGCAGATCCAATGGCTTTCCCAAAGATAAACTGGCCCTTGCCTGGCTGTTCGATATCAGCGAAAGCAACCTTCCCGGCTGGATGAGCATTTTTGAATTCATATTACGAAGACAGGCGAAAAAAGCAAGAGCGAAGGGGATCGACAATCAACTCACAGAGCGCTACGTTAAGTTTTAGGATCGCCGTGAAGAACACCCACCATACAGGGAAGTTAAAAATAAACAAGAAAAAATTTAGAGTTGTTACTTAACCGAAGTGTTGGTGATGGGAATTTAATATAATTCAGCATTTTAGCAACCCGTTGCCAGAATGGTTTTCGAGGTAACAGGCCGGTGAAATCAATATCCGGTGCAATAAAAAATTCGTAACCGCCTTTGCCCAGGACACTATAATCCGTTATTATGCCGGTATAATAATCGTTTAATTTATTATCAACCCCAACACCTATAGAAATGCCCAGCCATTTGGGCCATTTACTTTGTGGTTTAAATCGTTTAGGGTTAAACGTGAACCAAAAGGTTTCATTCATATAATCATCCTGGAATGATGATGACCGTTTGATGCTCTTGAAATAATAATCATCTCTACGCCAATAACTGTATTTGTAATCTAACGCATTCAGAAATTTGCTTTTGCTTTGAAAATAGGGGTAAAAACTTCCTAAAGAGCCCGCCATAAAGTCGTACACGCTAAATCCCCAATTGGGTGAAAACCCATCTTTAACTTCTATAAAAAGTTCAATCGCCGAACCAAAGATACCGCCCCATAAATAAGACTCCTTTTCTGATTTGCCAGACCACCTGACTGCCTGTGAAAAAAGATCTCCTCCAATTCTGCCGCCATAAAAGTGCCCAAACTTATCCAGTTCTTTAGCATATTTGGCATCCCTCCCCAATGTAAATATATTTTTAAGGCCCTGTCCCCCATCAAAATGGAAACTCACTTTTTGATCTGCCCACCAGGCATTTCGCATATATATATAGGCCCCAGCCAATGCCAGTAAAGATGTACCTCCTACGGCATAAAATCTTGCCTTATTAAAAGTGGTTTCATTTTTAAAAAAAGAAATTCTTTGCCTGCTAACCTTAGGACTGTCTGTAATTGTTGATACCGGTGTATCATTAATTTCAGTTTGTAAATACCCAATAGCGGTATCGCAAATATATCCAGCTCTGGTGTCATTAATTAGTGCCCCGTCTAATGTTTGACCCTTTGTAAAAAGGCAAAATAGTAATGATGGAACAATGAATAAATTTCGGATCATAAAATTTACATGATATTTGAAAAGTGTCATTTTTTAATACTTTTAATAATGTTGTTCACTTCTTTGTGTCCTGTTTCTGATGCACCAAAAACGGTTTGATGATTTCCGTTTATGTTCATTGCTTCTCCTGCAAAATATATTTTTTCATCAACGGGTTGAGCCGCAATCTGCCTGGCGTTGCCGATCCCTATTGTGCTATACGAGTACGCACCTCTTATAAATGGATTGGTGGTCCAGTTAATAACATGAGCATCAACAAAGGAAGCCGATGCCTGTCCGTCATGCATGGTATCCAGCTCTTTGAGCAATGCCTTTGTAATGGCCCTGTCGCTTCCCAACGAAGTCAAATACTCCGCCTGTTCACCCATAATAAACGCGAGTAATATATTATCCCGGCCGGTCTTACCGATGATCTCATCAGAGTAGGATGCACAAACGCTTCCACCGATAATATTTTCGTTATAAAATTTGGTGCGGAATTTTAAAAAGACCTTCATTCCGGCATCCATTCCGATCTTTGAAAATGCGGTTGTTTTTTCCCGGGGTAATGCAGGAATAAATTCGATGCTTTTTGATTTAAGAATGGTTATAGGAACAGTAACAATGATCTTGTCGCCTGAAAAAGTATTATGATTACTATCGGTCACAATAATTGAATTTTGAGAATAGTCAATCTTCGAAACGATGGTATTTAATTTTATCTTGTCTTTTATCGTAGCGGCAATTTGTGTGTCAATAAGATCGAAATAAGTTTGCTCAAATTTAAAATCATCATCCCCCGAGACCCAGTTTTCTTCTTCTTTGATCTTCCAATAAGTTGATATCCGTCTGGCAGCCGCCCCCGAATCGCCTGCAATGCCCTCTACTATATTTGCATACCCGGTTCCGAAACCTTCTTTGGTTGCAAAGTCCTTAAAGGATATATCCGGCAGATCATCTTCCCGCAAAAAGATTGCTTCTATATCCTTGGGCAGGGATTTTACGATCTGATTGTTGAACCAATAGTATTCAGCGGAATCGTCGAGTGTGATCCTGGTTTTTGTTTTAGCAACGAGCCTGCCCATGATATTATTTTTTCCATGCAACCATTGCGCACCAAGGTCAAGCGGGTAGTCTGCAAAACCTGTCAATTTACCTACCCGCCCCCCGTAATGAGAATCAGCTTCCAGGATTTGAAAATTGATTCCTTTTGATTGCAGCATATAACCTGCATACAGCCCGGCAGCACCGGCTCCGATGATCAGCACTTTCCCGTCATATTTAAAATCCTCAAATGCCGTTAGTTTCCTGAATTGAGAAATTAATGTTGGTGGGATTAGCAGCCCGCCAATCGAGATCAGGGAGGATTGCTTTACAAAATGTCGCCTATTCATTTTTTTCTTATTTGGTGGGGAATAATCTGTTTTTCAGATAGCTCTTTTAGCATTGCAGACAACTTATAAATATACCCCATTATCCTAATATGCTATTCACAAATCATTCCATTTCCTTCAACTTCCCAAATAAGTATCTTTGATGCTTTAAGCGGAATGGCCATAAAAGCAGCCTGCAGTCCCCAACTGCGCAAATAATTGAGTAGATTTAGTGTTGAAATTTCACAATAATGAACCGGTGTTTTTTTATACTGCTGCCCTTACTTGTCTTTTCGGCCGCCGCTCAAAAAAAAGACAAAAAATTATACACCAAAGTAGAAGCCATCATACAAGGCTTTCATGGCGATGTGGGTATATACATTAAAGACCTCAGGAAAAATAAAACGGTGAGCATTGGGGCGGATTCGCTTTTCCCCACGGCCAGCATGGTCAAGATCCCCATCCTGCTGGGCATCATGGACAAGATGGAAAAAGGCGAATTGCAATATCATCAGCCATTCATGTACAAGGATTCGCTACTCTATGCCGGTTCGGATATCCTGGGCTCCTTTAAAAACAACGAAACGATAGAACTGGCAAAACTCCTGATGCTGATGCTTACCACCAGCGACAATACTGCCAGCCTTTGGCTTCAGAGTATTTCGGGAACGGGTACACGCATTAACGCCCTGCTCGACAGCAACGGTTTTACGCATACCCGTGTGAACTCACGTACCCCCGGAAGGGAGGCCAACAGGGAACAATTGGGATGGGGGCAAACCACGCCTTATGAAATGGCGACCCTCATGGAAAAGATCTATAATGGCGAGCTCATCAGCAAGACCGCTTCCCGTAAAATGCTGCGCCTGCTGGGAAGGAATTATTGGGATGAACAGGCCATCTCCCGGGTGCCGCCAGCTGTTTTCGTGGCTTCAAAGAATGGCGCCGTGGACGCCAGCCGAAGCGAATTGTTGCTGGTGATGGCGCCGGGGAGGCCCTACATCTTTTGTATTTGTACCAAAAAGAATAAAGACACCAGCTGGGGTGAATCGAATGAGGCCTGGATGCTGGCAAAGAATCTTTCGCAATTACTATGGGAATATTACGGGAAAAAGGAATAAAAGGGGTGGTGTTAAAGTTTTTATAACAAGCTTTCTAAACCATTTGCTGGTACCTGTTTTGTACGTTTAATATACGGAGGAACAACACGATGAGAAAATTATTCTACCCGCTTATTGCACTGCTTGTTTTGGCTTCCTGCAAAACAAGCAAGAACTATTTATCCCGCCCCGATGAGGACAGGACCCTGTTTGACGTAGTAAAAGCATTAAACAAACACCCCGATGACAGCAATGCGCTGAAGGCCCTGCCGGTTTTGTATCCCCTTGCCCTGGAACGGCACCTCAATAAGATCAGCTCCTACGGCAACAGTAAAGAACTTTCCCGATGGGACAAAATAATCGACGAATACAACATCCTGCAAAAAATGTTTGATGCGATCAGCAGTGACGCCACCGCCAGTCGGCTGGTAAACGCAAGCAATTATCAAAGCAACATATACGATCTCAAACAACAGGCGGCAGAAGAATATTACCGGCAGGCAACCGGATTGCTTGACATGGATGGCAGGGACAATGCAAAGAAAGCCTATGCCTATTTCAAGAAAGCCGATAAATGGGTACCCGGATATAAAGATGCTAAATCAAAAATGGACGAGGCTTTTCAAAATGCCATGGTGAACGTGTTGATCAATCCGGTGCAGGACAATTCCTTTTTCTTTAATACCGGCTGGGGCAATACTGGTTATAATTACACCAATGAATATTTTCAGCAAACCCTGCTCAGAGAACTCAGGGGACAAAATAAAAATCGCTACCCCGCCCGCTTTTTCTCCGACTGGGAAGCCAGGCGGGATAATGTCCGGCCCGACTGGGTAGTTGAACTTACATTAAGAAATATGGATATCCCGCGGCCTTCAAATTATACAAACAGCCACTATTCTAGCAAAGAAGTTGAAACCGGCAGGGATACCAGCGGCCACGTTACCTATCAAACGGTATACGCCACGGTGTACATTACCCGGCAGTCGTTCACCGCCAGGGCGCAGATGGAAGTGTATATAACGGAATCCATTACCCGAAAAAATATCAGCAGTCATACTTACAACGAAGACTATACCTGGCAGGAAGAACACGCCACCTACAGCGGCGACAGCAGAGCCCTTAGCTACGACGACTGGACTATTCTTGGCAATAGTCGCTTTACCGAACCGCGGAAGGAAGATGTGTTGAATGAACTGTACAGGAAATTATATCCCGAAGTGAAAAACTGCATCCTGTATGCGGTGGATTGGTAGATCAAAGTAAGCAACGGCCAAGAGTTGAAGGAGAAAAATAGCAAAGGAGTTAAATCGATCGCCCCTGCCATCCTCCTTTTTTCTTTCGGGCGCTTAGCCAATTCATTTAAAGAGAGCATACACCAGCCAGCTCATCAAATAAGCCAGCCCGGTCATATAAGCCAGTTGAATGAGTGGCCATTTCCAGCTACGTGTTTCTCTCTTAACGACCGCAAGCGTGCTCATGCATTGCATCGCCAGCACATAAAAGATCAGCAGGGACAATCCCGTTGCCAGGTCATACACTTTAGTGCCATCGGATCTTACGGCTGCGGCCATCTTTTGCCGAAGGGTACTGCTGTTTTGATCAGCATCTTCACCTACGCTGTACAGTGTGGCCATGGTTCCCACAAAAACCTCCCGCGCGGCAAAAGAAGTTATTAAAGCAATGCCGATCTTCCAGTCGTAACCCAGTGGCCTGATGGCGGGCTCTATCGCCTTTCCCAAAGTTCCCGCAAAGGAGTTTTGCAATAGGGCCGTCCTGCGTTGTTTATTCAGCTCGCCCGCCTGCTGCGGATTGGATCGGATCAGTTGCTCATATTTAGCAGTTACCGCCTTCATTTTTTCTTTGGGGCCATAAGTGCTTAAGCCCCATAGCAGCAAGCTGATCATCATGATGACCTTGCCAGCGTCAAATACAAATATTTTCGCTTTCTCTACCATGGTGGTGAGGGCATTTTTCCAGCGGGGGGCGCGGTACATAGGTAGTTCAAGGATGAAAAAACTCCGTTCGGTACTTCTGATGAACCATTTCATTACCCAGGCCACTATGAGCGCCATCACCGTACCAAAGAGGTAAAGTGCCATCATGACCAGGCCCTGTAAACTCAAAAAGCCGAAAAATAATTTCGAAGGGATGACCAATGCAATTAATATCGTGTATACCGGCAGCCTGGCGCTGCAACTCATCAGCGGTGTGATCATGATGGTCAGCAGCCGTTCTTTTTTATTTTCAATGTTGCGGGCACTCATGATGGCGGGCACCGCGCAGGCAAATCCGCTGATCATTGGCATAACGCTTTTCCCGTTCAATCCCACTTTGCGCATAAGCTTATCCGTTAAAAAACTTATCCGGGCCATGTAGCCTGTGTCTTCCAGCAGGGTGATGAGCCCGAACAGGATCATGATCTGCGGCACGAACACCATGATACCGCTGAAACCCGCTACCACCCCATTGATCAGCAGGTCGCTCCACCATACTTCGGGAAGATGGCCGCCCAGCCAACCACCTAGTTTTCCAAAGGTCCATTCAATGGCATCCATGGGATACTGCGCCACCCAGAACACACTTTGAAACAATAAGAACAACACCGTCAGTAAAATGAGATAGCCCCATTTCCGGTGCAATAAAACATCATCCAGCTTTTCATTAAGCAAGGCTTTTTGTAACGGATCGCTTTCCACAACCGTCAGTTGCATGATATGTTTGATGCGGCCGTAACGCTGCATGATCTCTTCCGCCTGCGTTTTGGTGGGATTGAATTTATTTTCCACTTCGATGTTTTCAATAGCTTCCTGCATGCCCGCTTCCAGTAAAAAATTTTCGTGATTGATCAGATAATGGATCGCGGTGTAGTCGCTTATTTTCGGGAAAAGGGCCTTTACCTGTGAGATGGGCGCATTTGCCAGAGAGCCGCTGTCGATAAAATGCCGCGGAGGCGCCTGGTATAGATTTTCTGACGACAGTTCAATGGCTTTCTTCAGTTGTTCAATGCCTTTATTTTTCCGGGGATTCACCGCCACTATCGGCACGCCCAGCTCCCTTTCCAGGCCCGGGATATCGATCTGCGTTCCCTTTTGCTTGGCGAGGTCCTGCATGGTAAGTGCTACCACAACAGGGATATTGAGGTCGATGATCTGTGAGCAGAACAATAAATTACGGCGAAGGTTACTTGCATCCGCTACCAGCAATACCAGGTCGGGCTTGATGGTCTGATCCTGGTGTAGCAATACCTTGTACGCCACCCATTCATCACTGCGTTTGGGGTAAAGGCTATAGGTCCCGGGAAGGTCGATCAGGGTCGCATCGAGGCTGGCAGAGATCTTGCAATACCCGGTTTTCTTGTCAACAGTTACCCCGGGGAAATTGCCCACCTGTTGTTTCAGTCCTGTTAACGAATTGAAAAGCGAACTCTTACCGCTGTTGGGATTGCCTACTAATGCTATGTTGATGGATTTTGTCAAATCATGATCATTGCTGCAAAAATAACTTTAAACGCCATTACCCCCTTACGAATTAGGAAACAAGCGATCTGTGCGAACCGGGGCTGTTGTCTCAGGCCTTTTTATTGAGGGCCGAATTCATAAATTATCATAAAAATTTTAACCCCTTCACAGGAATAGTGTTTCCCTGAACTACCTTTGTTCCTATTCACCAAATTCATTGTATGAAGCGTTTTCTTTGGTTACTGATTTTTGTATCGCAGGCCGGACTAGCGCAAAAGTTAAAAAAAGCGGATAAAATTATTTTGTCTGATCTCCGATCCCATATCGGTTACCTGGCAGATGATAAACTGGAAGGAAGGAGAACCGGTACTGCCGGTGAAAAACTGGCCTACGAATATATCATTAACCAGTTTACCAAATCCGGGCTGGCCCCAAAAGGGGATCATGGCGGGTTTCTCCAGGAATTTGAAGTGAATGAGGGCAAACAGGTCGATACCGCTACTACCCTTGTCATTGATGGCAACATTCTTTCTGCACCAAAAGATTTTTTCCCATTCGTGTTCAGCGCCAATGCATCGTTGGAAGCAAGGTCGGCCATTGCCATGCAGGAAGCGGGTACAGTATGGTTCTGGGACCTGAAAGAAATACTTATCGAAAATAAGAACAACCCTCATTTTGATCTGGGGGACGTGATCCAGTCCAAAATAAAAGACATAACGGCAAAGGGTGCTACGGGCCTGGTACTCTACAACAGCTCATCCATTGCCGATGAACTGAAATTTGAACCAAAGTCAAAAACAGAAACGGTGAAGATCCCGGTGTTGTACATCAACAGGGAGGCCAGGGAAAAATATTTTAAGGATGAGATTACGACCCACCAGGTAAAATTGAACGTAGAGATCACTGATAAAAAAAGAATGGGGCATAACGTGATCGGATACATTGATAACGGTTCCGCCAATACGATAATACTCGGTGCCCATTATGATCACCTGGGCTATGGAGAAGACCACAATTCACTCTATACCGGTGCCACACCACAGGTACACAATGGCGCTGATGACAATGCCAGCGGTACCGCTGCGCTGATGGAGCTGGGCAAGCTGCTGAAACGTTCAAAATTCAGGCACAATAATTATTTATTCATTTCATTCAGCGGAGAAGAACTGGGATTATTCGGAAGCAAATACTTTACGGATCATCCCACCATTGACATTAATTCCACTGATTATATGATCAACATGGACATGGTAGGCAGACTGAACGACAGTACGCACGGCTTGAGTATTGGCGGGTACGGCACTTCGCCATCCTGGGGAACCCTGCTCACCGACAAGGACGATTTTTTTAAAATAAAATTCGACAGCAGTGGAACAGGGCCCAGCGATCACACTTCTTTTTACAGAAAAAATATACCGGTATTATTTTTCTTCACCGGTGTGCACAGCGATTATCACAAACCCACCGATGACGCGGATAAAATAAATTATGCCGGCGAATTAAAGGTGATCAGATACATTTATACACTTATTGGCGAAACCAATGATAAAGACAGGCTGGTGTTTACAAAAACCAGGGAATCGCAATCCACCAGCAGAAGCAGTTTTAAAGTATCGCTGGGCATTATGCCCGATTATACTTACAGCGGCGGAGGGGTTAGGGTTGACGGGGTTAGTGAAGGCAAGCTGGCGCAACGAACGGGCATCAGGGCCGGAGACGTGATCATTCAACTGGGCGACCATAAATTTTCGGACGTACAATCTTATATGGAAGCATTGGGCAAATTCAATAAGGGCGATGCCTCAAAGGTTAAAATAAAAAGAGGCGCAGATGAATTGATATTTGATATTGTATTTTAATTTAGGGTTCACAGCATGGCAACAAGTCAGAAATTAAAGATAGACAATGAGGCGCTGGCGGAAGAGTTCTTTGAAGACTCCCGCCTGCTGGGCATTGTTGCCCCCATCAAGGACTACCAGTTCAGCTGGCAGCTGAACCAGTTGCTGGGCTTTAATTTCAGGGTGAATAATGATATTGAGATACAGCTCACCAAGAAGCAGCGGAAGTATTTCTTTTCCATCTACGAATACCCCGTACCTTCCATCACGCTGGTGCATTATTTGTACAACAACCAGTACGACGGAGAATACCTGTTACCCGAATTCAAGCACCTGGATTTTTTATGGCTTGTAAAGGGCGACATGGTTGCCTCCGAAGACCTGAATGCATTGATACAGGCTATCAGGTCATTGCCGGGCGTTCAGCTGGTTACAGAAATGACGAATGAAAAGATAAAGAATAAGCAGCATCTTATTTTTTAAGATCATTCTGACACATTCAAATTAAAACAATAAAGCCATCCATATGTGGAAAGAAGAAAACAACACCCTCTATAAAAAATTTGAGTTCAGGAATTTTTCCGAAGCATTCGCATTCATGACCCGGGTCGCCATCGAAGCCGAAAAGATGGACCATCACCCGCTTTGGACCAATGTGTACAATAAAGTGGAGATCTGGCTAAATACGCATGATGCCGGAGATATTGTAACTGATAAAGATAGAAAGCTGGCTGATAAAATAGATGGGTTGGGCAAATGAAATTGTTTAACCACAGAGTCTCACAGAAAAAGATCTCTGTCATCGTTAGTTAAATTTATCTAAAATCAAACTTTTACAGTAACCCTTTTTTCGCCTGCAACAATAAAACGACCGATGGGCGTTGCAAATTTTTCAAGGCCATTATTTACTAACAACGCTTTCACTTCATCAATAGCCGCTTCATCAACAGCGACCAGTAAACCGCCGTTGGTTTGCGGATCGGGCAGCAAATTAAAAGCCTCCATTACATTCACTCCTTTTTCAAAACCGGTTTTGGCGCTATAGCTATTCCAGTTCCTGTAAGTAGAATCAGGTACGATGCGTTGCGCCAGGTATTCTTTAACGCCATCCGCAACAGGTAAAAGTGAATAATGTATTTCTGCAGAAAGGTCCGCGCCTTCTGCCATTTCAATCAAATGGCCTAGTAACCCAAAACCGGTAACATCGGTCATGGCGGTTACCCCATCGATGGCACCGAGTTTTTCACCAATACTGTTCAATGTTGTCATCTGATCGATCATCACCCGGAGGTGTGCCGGGTTTAATAGTCCGCGTTTTTGCGCCGTGGATAAAATACCGATACCCAGGGGTTTCGTAAGAAAGAGCAGGTCTCCCGCATTGGCAGTATTGTTCTTTTTCAGGTTTTTTATGTCAACCAGTCCACTTAAGGCCAGTCCAAAAATGGGTTCTTTGGAATCGATGCTGTGCCCGCCGGCCAGCGGTATTCCTGCTTCGGCACAAATGGTCCTGCTTCCCTCTAAAATTTTTTGTGCCAGTTCAGGTGGTAAGGTATCAACCGGCCAGCCCAGGATGGCGATCGCCAAAATGGGTCTTCCCCCCATCGCATACACGTCACTGATAGCATTCGCCGATGCGATCCTCCCGAAATCAAAAGCGTCATCAACGATGGGCATGAAAAAGTCGGTAGTGGAGATCAGCGCCATGCCATTGCCCAGGTCATACGCGGCGGCATCATCCCTGCTGCTATTGCCTACCAATAGCCTGCTATTTTCAGGAACGGAAAAATTGCTCTTCAGGATCTCTTCCAGAACAGCGGGTGCAATTTTACAGCCGCAACCAGCGCCATGGGAGTATTGGGTGAGTCGGATAGCCTCCTCCAATCCTGCCTCATGGAGGGAAATGTTCAGACCTTGCGAATTTGAGATGTTATTATCCATTTAGTCAGTTTTGATTTTTTTTACAAACTAAAATCCGTGAGGATCTGTTTTAATCTGCGTCATCCGTGTTCCTATCCATTCTGCCGCAGGCAGGTCAGTGATTCTTCCGGCGGAACACAATTGCCGCGTTCTTCTGAAGGTCGCCGCTGAAGCGTATCTCATAGACGTCTTCCCCGTCGTGCACCACCAGCAGGCCGGTATTGGGCGGAATGCTACCCAGGTTTTCGGCATACATGATCAGTTGAATGCTGTCGGGCATATCCTTGGTGATATAAATTGTTTTGCGGATGGCTTTCGTGCTAAGCCCCTGCATGGGCATGATCACCTTTCCATTCATAAGCACGCTGACGGTATCGCCATCCACTTCGCCGTTATCATATAAGGTAAGCACCAGGCTATCCGATTTAAAATATACCGATTGAATGGTTTCAATGATACGTTTGTTCACATCAGCGGCGGGGAGAATAACTACCGGGGCAGAACTAATAACTGTTGGCGATGTTGTAATGACCGGCTGTGGTTTCAAGACCGGTTTTTCTTTTTTACCCGTTGTGACCTTCGCAACAAGCGGCGCTACAGTAACAGCGGTTTTGGTTCCCAATAATCTTTCCACCTGCACAAAGGAGAGGTCATTTGCCAGGCCCAGTTCTTCCAGGTGCGGCACGAGGGCGGATTGCCAGCAATCATTTTTCCGCTGCAGTCTGATGTTGCCCGTTAATGGACGGAATTCCTTTGTCCGGTTTGTGCTAAAAGGTCCCGTTAAAAGCATAATACTATCCTGCACTTCCAGTGTTAAAATGTCTATCATATGTACACCCTTTGACGGCAGGATAGGATAATTATTGGCGATCAGCTCTTCATCCTGGATAATGATCTTACCCTCGGCTTTTCTCACCTTTACTTTTTTTACGCCGTAATATTCTTTATCGTCTAGGATAAAAAAAGTATGTGTGTAGCCGCTCAGCTTCCCCTTGTTTTCGCTAATGGCAATCTCGTAAGGCAAATACTTTTTTGTGGTATCATTATATAATGTGCCCTTCCACAGTCCGGTGATATCCTGCGCAAAACCGCCGAAGGGAAATAATAAAGCATAAAAGATCAGGATACTGTTTCGGCGTTGCATGCTATGATTTTTTGTGTATTTATTTTTATATCAACGTCCTTGCAGGGTATTTTATTTAACAACACGGAAATATTTTCCCGGTTATACAATCCTTTTGCATACCATTTATCATAATAGGTGAGTAA